>CAYQOQ010000098.1:0-17531 GCA_964419175.1 uncultured Occallatibacter sp.
GCTTCGCTCAGTTGGAACGACGGTTATTATTCCAACCGTTACTCGTGGCTCTCGGGCTCGATGACCTTTACAAAGGGACCCCACACGCTGGTGTACGACGGGATGGGGAACCTCTCGCAGACCGTCTTTCAAACGATGGCCACACCGATGCAGAACAACGGCTATATGCACGCGGTTATCTATACGTACACCAAGGGCCCATGGATCGTTTCGCCGTACTTCCAGTACGGCAAGCTGCCGACCAACGCGAAGGTCGGCGTGCCCACGGGTACATCCGCAACCGGCGGCGCGATCAATGTCAGCTACGCCTTTAAGAGCGGCTTCTCGATTCCGGTGCGCTTTGAATACCTCGGGAGTTCGGGCAGTGCTACCGATGGATCGGTCAATATGTTGGGCTTTGGAGCTGGCAGCTCTGGCACCACTTTCACTGCGACGCCAACCTACCAAAAGGGAGGAATGTACGTTCGCGGCGATCTCGGGTTTGTGGACGCATCGAACTTTACGAACGGAGATGTTTTTGGCAAGGCAGGAACAAGTTCGAACCAGTTCCGGGGCGTACTTGAATTCGGCTTCATCTTTGGCAACAACATCGCAAAATAACCGAATCGAAGCGTAGCTCCGCAGGGTGGCGACGTGCCGCTCTCTATAGAGTGCAACAGACTGGGAGCAGTTAAGGCTCAGTCAATTGTCACCGCATGGTTCGTTGCCTGCCTCGGCCCGAAGCGCTGATTTTTATCTCTCATCCTCATTTTGTCCTCATGAGTTGAGGGTTAGGCTGTCATCACATCAACAGAAATTGGCAGCTCCGGCCAGACGGGATACCAGTGTCACACCGGAGCCACCCCAATAACCTTCACAGGCGATCCAGCGTTCCATACGCCGCTCACAGGAACCAGAAGGATAGTTGCATCGGCCCGGATTGCATTCCAGATACGGGCAAGCCATTAGAGATTCCCGGTGGCAACCACTGGGAGCAGACCTACGAAATTCACTCTTCAGGAGAATGATCATGGCAGATCAAAAAGCACCTCAGATGCAGGCTACGCTCGGCCTTACCGGGCTGACCAGCAACGCAATGGCGCTCATCGCTCCCGGCGCCTTCCTCTGGCTCACCTTCTACATCCAGGCCACCACCGGCGTTACAGGCCAGCCCTCCACCGCACCAGCCATGTGGATCGGCATCTTCGCCGCCCTCGTTCTCTGCCTGGCCACCGCCGTAGCCTACGCTGAAATCTCAAAACTTTACCCCGGCACCGGCTCCAGCTATTACTACGCTGAGCAGGCAATGCTCTCCAAGGATGCATCCTTCAAGTACGCCCGCATCGCCAAGTTCATCGTCGGCTGGGGCTCGCACCTCTACTACTGGGTCTATCCAGGCGTCATGGTGGCGGTCACAGGTGTCTTTGTCGGATATGTCGTAGGCTTCCTCTATCCCAACGTCATGAGCGGCTCCAACCCGGGCCCTGTGTTCATGGCGCTCGTCGCGGTTGTCTTTTCCTTCTTCGTCGCCTGGATCGCCTCCAAGGGCGCGGGCGCTTCCACCGCGGTCAATCTCGCTATCAACGTCATCCAGATCTCCGCTCTGGTCGTCTTCAGCGTCTTGGCTCTTGGCTACCGTGCCAGCCACCCCTCCGGCACGCCCGGCTTCCAATACGATTCGCAGTCGCTGGCCACCTACACCTATCAGTTCGCCACGGCCAAGGATGGCTCCACAATGCGCGACGCCAGCGGCACGCCCCTGCCGTTGCTCGACTCTGCCGGCAAGCCGGTCCCCTTCCAGATCACCTACCCCACTACCGACGCCACCGGCAACTTCCTTACCCACCCCGACGCGGCCTCAGTTATCCTGCCACACAAGCTGAGTTACATGTTCATCCAGGCCACGGTTGCCATTCTCATCCTGGTCGGCTTCGAATCGGTAACCTCGATGGGAGGCGAGGCAAAAAACCCAACCAAACATATTCCCATAGCCGTCATCGCCTCGCTGCTCATCCAAGGATTGGCCTGCTATCTCTTTGAATACTTCGCGGCCAACTACTTTCTGAACTCCGGGTATACCATGGCAAGCGCTGCCAGTTCCGCGGCGCCCATCGGCGACATGATGATCATCGTCGGCGACGGTCTGCTTGGGCAGGGCCACGGCAAGTACTTCATGCTCGCCGAAGCCATCACGGTCTTCTTCGCGCTGATCGGCACCACGCTCAGTTGCATGAATACCGGCGCCCGCGTCACCTACGCTATGGGCAAGGACGATGAAGCCCCCGAACACTTCGGCATTCTCCATGCCGGGTCTCTCTCGCCCCGCAAAGCCATCTGGACTCTGGCCATCATCTCGGCAGTCATCGGCGTCGTCGCTGTCTCGCTCGTCTTCGGCGATGCCGGCGCTCCTACCGATGCTACGATCGCGGCGTTGCCCCACGGCATCTTCTCCAGCTTCGGTTACCTGCCGCATGATCAGATGGCGGCACTTCCCAACTCCCTGCTCGCCATTACCCTTACCTCCAACTTCGGCACTTTCATCCTGTATGCGCTCAGCTGCTTCCTCTGCATGGTGGCCTACCACAAGCGGCCTGACCACAACTTCCTGATTCACACGCTCATTCCCGGTTTCGGTCTGCTTGCAAACCTTATCTGCATGGGCTTCTACATCGCCGGCCCGGTCTTCGGCCTCGGGACATCAAAGGAACCGCTTCTGGCGCTCGGAATTTCCTTCGTCTGGGGCCTCTACGGAGCCATCTACTTCCTCCGTTCCTCCAAGGCCAAAGGCAAGGCCATCCTGCTTGAGTCGAGGTAGCTGCATCGGCTTCAAGCTAACCTAACCTCAACCGCTGGGTGGAATCTCTTCTGGATCTCTTCGCGGGGATCGAGAGCAGAGAACCACCCAGTGGCCATTTTCAAACTTTTGTTTCACAATCTTTAGCAGAACAACTTCCCGCAAACGACGGGAATTACCTCAAGGCGGCGGCGCCCATGTTGGATGTACAGTTCGGCCAGGCGAGCGATTTCGGCAAGGTTCGCACCAACAATGAAGACTCGATGGGGTCTTTCATCCCCGCTTCGCGCCATCAGGCACGATCCCACGGTTACCTCTTCGCGGTTGCCGACGGTGTAGGCGGCATGGATCTGGGCGAGGTCGCCTCGGCCACCGCCGTCTCGGTCATCGTCGAAGAATTTCCCAAAGCCCAAGCCGGTACCATGCTCATCAGCCTCATGCCGCGCCTTATTCAGCACGCCAATGCCGCCGTACACGACTGCTCCCTGGCCCCCGAGTACCGCGGAAAGAAGATGGCCACCACCCTCGTAGCCTGCGCGCTCCGCTACGATCAGGCCATCGTCTCCCATGTCGGCGACTCTCGCTGTTATCTCGTGCGTCAGGGCAAGGCACGCCAGGTCACGCAGGACCATACCCTGGTCAACGAACAGCGGAAGATGGGCCTGCTCTCCGCCGACGAAATCAAAGATTCCGATTCGCGACATGTGCTCATCCGCTCTCTCGGCCCCGAAATGTTCGTCTCGCCCGACACCACCGCCCTCACCCTACAGGCAGGCGATGTACTCGTTCTCTGCACAGACGGCCTTCACGACGAGATGAAAGAGCCCATGATCGCCGAAATCGTCTCCCAGAAGAAAAATATGGACGAAATTGCCCGCGAACTCGTGGCCAAAGCCGTCGAAATCGATGGCGGCGACAACACCACAGCCCAGGTCATCCGAGTACGCTCCGTCGAACAGGTGGGCATGTATCGTGGCCGCCCATACCGCCTCCCTGCCTGACCTTTGTCAAGGCTACGGGCACCAGAACGTACGTCAAGTTGGAAGAATGCACACGGGCCTGAACCACAGAAAGAGCGTTTCTTCCGCTTCAACCGCAATAGACTTACGGAATCCTTACTCCCCTTGCCACTTTTCCCTATAAAGTAAAAGAACACCACCCGACGGAGATCCCGCACGATGGGTTTTTATGACAGCCTTGAAGCCGGTTCGCAACTCGATTCCTACCGGATTGACGCCCCCGTAGCCCGCAGTGGCATGGCAACCATCTACTGCGCTACAGACGTTCGCGACAACCGTGTCGTGGCCTTGAAAATCCCCCACCCGGACATGGAAGCCGATCCCATCCTCTCCGACCGCTTCCAGCGCGAGGCTGGCATCGGCGAAAAATTGAACCATCCCAACGTCATGCGCGTATTCGGCGGCGAAAAGCGCTCCCGCGTCTACATGGTCATGGAGTGGTGCCAGGGCAGGCTCCTCCGCCAGATCATGGATGAATCCAGGCTTCCGCATGATCGCGCTATTCGCATTGCCATCGGCGTCCTCCACGCGCTCGGCTACATCCACGCCAACGGCGTCGTCCACCGCGATCTCAAGCCGGAAAACATCATGGTCGACGAGAACGACAACATCAAGCTCATCGACTTCGGAATCGCCAGCGACGCTGCCGCCCGCCGCCTCACCTATGCCAACTTCACCGCTACTCTCGGCACGCCCAACTACATCTCCCCAGAGCAGGTAAAAGGCAAGCGCGGCGATGGCCGCTCCGACATCTATTCCATGGGCGTCATTCTCTACGAGATGCTCTCTGGCAAACTCCCCTTCTCCGGCCCCTCGCCCCTGGCGGCCATGAACGACCGTGTCCTCAACCACCCCGTTCCACCCAGTGTGGCCGACCCTTCCATCTCGCCCCAGTTGCAGGAGGTGCTCTACCGGGCTCTTGAAAGAGATCCCCAGAACCGCTACCACACCGCTCAGGATTTTCTCCACGATCTCGAACACCTCGACCAGGTCGGTGTCGAAGACCGCGATGAGCTGCGAAACTGGCAGCGGCGCAAGTCCCACCTCTCCCGCAAAATCATCTACTACTGCGCCTTGGCAATGATTCCCGTCGTCATTCTCCTGCTTATGATGCTCGTCGCTCGTCACCATTGAGAGCAATACTTCGCCCGCCGGTTTTGCTGCAAATCTTCACGGGTTCTTTATGCGTCAAGCTCTACGATCTCTTTGAGAAGCCTCAGGTTTCCACGCCAAAAGGAGATCCATGACGAAGTACAAACTCGAGTACATCTGGCTTGACGGCAGACAACCCATTCCTGAACTTCGCGGCAAGACTCAACTGAAGACTTTTGAGACGCCGCCCACACTTGCCGATCTCCCTCTCTGGGGTTTTGACGGCAGCTCTACCATGCAGGCAGCTGGCCACAAGTCAGACTGTATTCTGAAGCCCGTCGCTTCTTATCCCGATGCGGCTCGCAAAGACGCCTATATCGTTCTCTGTGAAGTCATGCTTCCCGATGGCGCCCCGCACCCCACCAATGCGCGCGCCACCATCGAAGACGACCCCGATCTCTGGGTCGGTTTTGAGCAGGAATACTTCCTCTACAAAGACGGCCGCCCGCTCGGCTTCCCCAAGGAAGGCTATCCCGGCCCTCAGGGCCCCTACTACTGCGGCGTCGGCTACAAATACATGGGCTCAATCGCCCGCCAGATCGTCGAGGAGCACCTCGACCTCTGCCTCGCCGCCGGCATCAATCACGAAGGCATCAATGCCGAAGTCGCCAAGGGCCAGTGGGAGTTCCAGATCTTCGCCAAGGGCTCCAGGAAGGCCGCTGACGACGTCTGGACTGCTCGCTATCTGATGGCCCGCCTCTGCGAGAAGTACGAAGTCGACTTCGTGCTCCACTGCAAGCCCATCAAGGGCGACTGGAACGGCTCCGGCATGCACACTAACTTCTCCACCAAGTACATCCGCGAAACCGGTGGTAAGCCTTATCTTGAAGCCCTCATGGCCGCCTTCGAGAAGAACATCGCCGACCACATCGCCGTCTACGGCCCCGACAACCACCTCCGTCTCACCGGACTCCACGAGACCCAGGCCATTGACAAGTTCAGCTACGGCCTCTCTGATCGAGGCGCATCCGTCCGGCTGCCGGTCAACTTCATCAAGAACGGTTACAAGGGCTACCTCGAAGACCGTCGTCCCAACTCCGAGGCCGATCCCTATCAGATCATCTCCCAGGTCCTCAAGACCATCAACAGCGTTCCCACCCCGTAGGGAGTTGCGTTACACAAGAAATCCCGGCTGCCTCAACAAGGCAACCGGGATTTTCATTTCCGTGAGAGTGCTTCAAAAATACGATTACAGCCAACCCAATCGGCTTCGTCACCCCGCGAGGTCATGAAACCCCACCATCGCGTATCACCCGCTGACTTGTTGACTCGCTATCCCCGCGTAGCGGGGGCTAACTTGCTGCTTTTTTCCTCTACGCCGCAATCTCCTCCGCCACCGCCTCCGCAGCCGCAACACAAGCCGCCCGATCCACATCCAAATGCGTCACCATGCGTATCGCATCGGGCGCAAAGGCGCTCATCAAAATGTTCCGCGCCTTCAGCCGCGCTACCAGTTCCGCTGCGCTCTTCTTACCCGTGAGCCGGAAAATCACAATGTTTGTCTCGACCTCATTCGGATCGATCGCAACGCCATCCATCGCAGCCAGCGCCTCGGCCAGCATACGCGCATTGGCGTGGTCCTCGTGCAACCGTCCAGGCCCCTTCTCCAGCGCAATCAGCCCAGCCGCCGCCAAAATCCCAACTTGCCTCATACCCCCGCCCAGCGCCTTGCGGAAGAGCCTCGCCCGGTCGATCAACTCCGCTGAACCCGTCAGCATCGACCCCACCGGCGCACCAAGCCCCTTCGACAAACAAAACATCACCGTATCGAAGCCACGCGTCAGCGCCTTCACATCCACGCCCAGCGCAGTTGCCGCATTAAAGATCCGCGCGCCGTCCAGATGTGTCGGCAGCTTCCGTTCCCTCGCACCAGCCCAGATCTCTTCCAACACCGGCACCGGCGTGCAGCCCCCGCCGGCCAGGTTTGCCGTGTTCTCAATCTCGATCAGACCCGTAGCCGCGCGAAACGCCCCACGCGCAAAGATAGCCGGCTCAATGTGCTTCCATGTCAGAATTCCACGTTCAGCAGCAACTGCCCTCACCAGGCACCCAGAGAAGACAGCCGTAGTCGCCATCTCCCAATCCAGAATGTGTGCCCGCGATTCTGCAATCACTTCCTGCCCCGGCTGCGTCAGCAGCCGGATCGCAATCTGGTTCCCCATCGTGCCCGTCGGCACAAACAGCGCCGCCTCACGCCCAAATGTCTCCGCCGCACGCCGCTCCAGAAGATTCACGGTTGGGTCTTCGCCATAGACGTCGTCCCCCACCTCTGCCGCCGCCATCGCCGCCCGCATCTCCAGCGTAGGCCGCGTCACCGTATCCGAACGCAAATCTATAATCCCCGCCACTTTCCTGTCCTTCTTGTCTTTGGATTTATTACGATAGAACGAGATCTCACAAGGAAACAGCAGCGCCAACTGTTCCCTCTTCCCTGTTCCTTGCCTTTACGGTATCTGCCCCATCGGCATCTCAATCACCGGCGTCCGCTTCCCATCCTTCGACGCATACGCCCAAAGCCCATGGAAGTTCTGCCGTATCCCCGGCTGTGCCTTCAGCAGTGCGCTGAACACCGCAATCGCTTCAGTCCGCTGCGCCGCCGCATCCGTTACGCCCGTCGCCTCATACACCACCGCCAGGTCCGCCTGGTGCAGCGTCGGGTCAAGCAGCACCGCTTCGATCTTCCAAGTCCGGTCGCCGCTTGTGAGCGAATACGGAAACACCTCCTGCGGCCCGTCTTGAATCTGCGCCTGCTCCTGATGCAGCTTTTCCAGATTCGGCGACGAAATAAAGTCCAGCGGCAGCAGCAGGTATCTTGCCGCGTCGTAGGAGTACCACGCGCTCCATGGGTCCACCTTTGCAAGTCCACGCGCGCGCGACCAGTACCACACGCCGTCATGCCCGTCGAAGATGCCCTGATGCACTGACAGGCCCGCCAAGCGCCACGACGCGCCATCCCAGGCCAGGATCAGCCCTATCTGCCCCGCCAACGGCGCCCCTACAGCATCGGCCAGCACCACGGCGTACCGTCCTGGTGGCAGCGCATGCATCGTGATCGTCACCGTGAGCGTACCGCTCGCGTTCGAGCAGAAAAACTGCGCGTCGGCGACTGCGGTCGCGTTGGCCGCATCCAGCAGGTACACGCTCCGCAACTGAACCTGCCCGCCCTTCACCAGCGGAGCCGCCTGTTCAATAGCCCCGCGAATCCCGCTCCACTCCGCAGCCTCCGCGGGCAGCATAGCCGCCTGCAAGGCCGACTCGTCCTGTTCGACCACCGCCCCTGCCAACCTGCCGCCAACCGCTGTCAAAGCAGCTCGATCCTCTGGCGAAAGCTCTGCCTGTGCCGTGCACGTAGCAGCACGGCTCGCTACCGGCAAAGACAATAGGGCCACGAGTGCCCAAACCCTCCAGCAGCGGCGCATCTCCACCAGCATCTTCGGTCATCCTCTCTACCCCGCGAATCCCCTTTTCGAGCGTCCGTGGGCCACTGTTAGTCTAGTACAGTAGAGCGGTGCGGAATTCGAGCAGCTTGAGTCTAAACAGGAGCTGCAACGAAGCCGCCGGCCAGGGAAGCCCACTCTCATGCGCACAACCACGACTGCACAACCCCATATCGAGCAAAATCTCTGGCCGGGAACGACGCCTCCCTTCCTCGCTCAGATTCTCCTCGCTTTCATTTTTGCGGCCGGCTCTCTGCTAGCAACTGCGCAGCAAACCGCCACGCACAAGCCAGTTCATCACCAAAAGCGTACCTCCTCCATGCCGTCCGCAGTCGCAATCCCTCAGCCCGCATCCGCGTCAACTGCCCCGATCGCGCCCAAGCCCCCAGTCTGGCCCGCCAACGACCGTCCCACCGAGGCCACCGTAGTCTGGAACAGCCAGGGCCTCCGCATTGAAGCCTCCAACTCAAGCCTGCGGCAAATCCTGAAGGATGTTGCCGCAGCAACCGGCGCAAAAGTTGACGGCCTTGGCCTGGATCAGCACATTTCAGATCAGCGGATCTTCGGCTCCTACGGACCCGGCAATGCGCGTGATGTCCTCATCCAGCTCCTGGACGGGTCAGGCTATAACCTGCTTCTAATTGGCGACCAGGGCCAGGGAACCCCGCGGGAGATCGTTCTCAGCGCCCAGACCACTGGAGCCGCACCGCTGGGAGCTGCGCCGCAAGCTGCCGAACCGCCAGGGGCCAACGACCAATCAGCCGGAAACGGCGAAAACGCCGATGCCGACGATCAGACGCAACCCCAACCACCCTCGCAAGTGCCGCCAAATATGCGCAACGGCTTTGCCCCAGGCGCACCACCGCGCACTCCCCAGCAGATCATGCAGGAAATGCAACAGCGCCAGCAGCAGTTACTGCAAGGCGACCCCCCGCAGTAACTAAACGGCAGTCATTTTTTCAAATTTTGAAGGTTTGTTCGCCGAAATACCGAACAATTTGCCGCAAGATCAAAGCACGCGCGCCACTTCCGGATGAGCCTTCACCGGTACAGGCCGCTTTTGCGGTCGCAGCAACGCGAAACCAACGCGCAGAATCCCATAAGCCGCCAAAATTCCAAACGCCATTGACCCCACAGTCGCACAAACCAACATCGCCAAATTCAACAAATCCGTCATCGATCCCGCCTGAATTGATTGTGCCAAGGATTGCAATGAGCACGTTCAAATGCCCAAAAAATATTTCTTAAACAGTTCCAAAAAGGTTAATGCGATTGTCTCAGGAATTCCGGCCGCGTTGACCCTTGTTTCTATTGACCAATAGAATACACTCAAGGTCTGCGAATGCGGTGATTTGCCGCACAGCTCCCTTGAAAGCGTCCTCTGTCCCACTTTCCTCACCATGGCCATCACCCACATCTCGGTGCGCGGGGCGCGCCAGCACAACCTGCGCGACATCAGTGTCCGCATCCCCCGCAACACGCTCACGGTCGTCACCGGCCTGTCCGGCTCCGGCAAAAGCTCGCTCGCCTTCGACACCATCTACGCCGAGGGCCAGCGCCGCTATGTCGAAACCCTTTCCGCCTATGCGCGTCAGTTCCTCGACCAGATCGAGCGCCCCGATGTCGACTCCATCGAAGGCCTCAGCCCCGCCATCTCCATCGAGCAGAAAACCACCAGCCGCAGCCCCCGTTCTACTGTCGGCACCATCACTGAAATCTACGACTACCTGCGTCTCCTCTACGCTTCGGTCGGAACACCGCATTGCCCCAACTGCGGCCGGCCCATCGCCCGTCAGACCGCCGAACAAATCGTCCAGCGCATCTTTGAACTCGGCAAAGGCGAGCGCGTTACCGTCATGGCGCCCGTCGTGCGAGGCCGCAAAGGCGAGTTTAAAGATTTGCTCGATCAGCTTGACCAGCAAGGCTTTCGCGCCCGCGTCGACGGCGAGTTGCGCGATCTCTCTGAGCCCCTCCTGCTCGATCGCCGCAAGAATCACACCATTGAAGCTATCGTCGACCGAATCCTCCTTAAGCCCTCCGCCACTGACGCTCCCCCGCAGCCCACTGGCAAGCCCTCAGTGGAAAAGCGCCTCGATCAGGCCGTCAGCAAGGCCCTCCAACTCGGCAACGGCCTCGTGCTCGTCGCCGTCACGGGTGGCGAAGAGCAGCTATTCTCCTCCTCCATGGCCTGCCCAGACTGCGGTCTCGATGTGCCTAAGCTCGAGCCCCGCAGCTTCAGCTTCAACTCCGCTTTCGGCGCCTGCCCGGAGTGCCACGGTCTGGGCTCGCTCTACGACCTCGATCCCGCCAAAGTCATCACCGACTGGTCCAAGCCCCTGCTCGATGGTGGCCTCGGGCCCGGCTCGTCTTCCCAATACTTGCTTAAGCTCATGCATCTTGCCGCCGACCGCTACAAGATCGACCTCAAGCTTCCCTTTGAAGACCTGCCCGTCAAACACCAGCACATCCTCGTCTACGGCCCGCCCAAGAATGAAGCTCCCCGAACCGGCTTCCACGGCGTTTTGAGTTTTCTCCGCGACAGCATCGACGAAGCCCGCAGCGAAGGCTACCGCGAGTACATGATGAACTACATGTCCGCCACGCCCTGTCCCGTCTGCCGCGGCAAGCGCCTCCGCCCTGAATCCCTCGCCGTCAAAATCGGCGGCCTCTCCATTGCCGACTTCACAGCCCTGCCCTTGAACCGCGCGCTCTCCGCCGCCATTAACTTCACCTTCACCGCGCGCGAAGCTCTGCTGGCCGAGCGCATTCGTCATGAAGTCGTCGAGCGTCTCGAGTTCCTCTGCGCCGTCGGGCTCACCTATCTCTCCCTCGACCGCAACGCCGCAACTCTCTCCGGCGGCGAAGGCCAGCGCATTCGCCTAGCCACCCAGATCGGCTCTCGCCTGCGCGGCGTCCTCTACGTTCTCGATGAGCCCTCCATCGGCCTCCACCAGCGCGACAATAACCGCCTCATTCAGGCCCTCGAACGCCTCCGCGATCTCGGCAACACTGTCCTCGTCGTCGAGCACGACGAAGACACCATCCGCCACGCCGACTACGTCCTCGACCTCGGCCCCGGCGCAGGCCGCCTCGGTGGCCTTGTCGTCGCTGAAGGCACGCCCGCGCAGATCATGGCCACTCCGGAATCCCTGACTGGACGCTATCTCTCCGGCGCAGCTACCATGCTGCATCGCGCCAAGCCCCGCCCGCTTACCGGCAAGTGGCTCGTCATCACAGGCGCCCGCGAACACAACCTCCAGGACCTCAACATCCGGATTCCCCTCGGCGTCATGACCGTCGTCACCGGCGTCAGCGGCAGCGGCAAAAGCACGCTCATCAACGACATTCTCTATCGCTCGCTCGCCAAAACCATCTACGGCTCCCGCGAAGAACCCGGCGCGCACGAAGCGCTTACCGGCGCCGAGCAGCTCGACAAAGTCGTCCGCATCGACCAGTCCCCCATCGGCCGCACTCCGCGCTCCAACCCCGCCACCTACACGCAGGTCTTCTCGCCCATCCGCGATCTCTTCGCCATGCTCCCCGAGTCCCGCGAACGCGGCTACAAAGCCGGCCGCTTCAGCTTCAACGTCACCGGTGGCCGCTGCGAGGCCTGTTCCGGCGACGGACAGCGCCGCATCGAGATGAACTTCATGCCCGATGTCTATGTGCAGTGCGAAGTCTGCAACGGCCGCCGCTACAACCAGGAAACGCTCGCCGTCAAGTTTCACGGCCACTCCATCGCCGACATCCTCGACCTCACCATTGAAGACGCCCTGCCCTTGCTCGCCGACGTGCCCCAGGTCCATCAGAAGCTGCAAACCCTCGTCGACGTAGGCCTCGGCTACGTGCACCTGGGCCAAAGCGCCACCACTCTTTCCGGCGGCGAGGCGCAGCGCATGAAGCTCGCCCGCGAACTCTCCAAGCGCCAGACCGGCCGCACCCTCTATCTGCTCGACGAGCCCACCACCGGACTCCACTTCGACGACGTCCGCAAGCTCCTCGAAGTCCTCCATCGCCTCGCCGACCTCGGCAACTCCGTCATCATCATCGAGCACAATCTCGACGTCATCCGCAACGCCGATTGGGTTCTCGATCTCGGCCCTGAGGGCGGCGAAGACGGCGGTCGCATCGTCGGCGAAGGCCGTCCCATTGAAATCGCCGCCACCCCCGGCTCTTATACCGGCCAGTTCCTCATGCGCTACTACACTGACAGTAACGGCCGACTCATCAAAGCAGACCCCGAAGACGATGTACTATCGGTAGCAGCCGCAACTGCGGACGAGCCTCCAGCGCCATTGAACGGATCGGGCCGTCCCGCCGCAAAAAAGCGCGCCAAGGCAAAGCCTGTAGACGGACAGAGAGAATACAAACGAGCCACTCGCTCAAACAAGAAGACCGGCCGCCCATGACCACCCAGCCCGAACACGACCCCCAACTCGACGCTGAACTCGATTTCGATCCCAGTTTCGAGACCGCCGCATCCCCCGCGGACACCTCCCTCGGCGATGCCTCCGCCGTGTTCCTCGATGCGCTTGTATCCGATACAGCCCCAGCTTCCCAGCCTGCTGAAATGCCTGTCCCGATGAAGGGTACGGGCTTTAGCCCGTACATAAATCCGTCGGAAGAAGGAAGGGCTTTAGCCCCCGAGGTTTTCTCTTCGGACTCTCCGCCCAAAATTGACCCTATTTCCGCAGACTGTGAAGCTGCTCGGCCCGAAATCCTCTTCATGCCCGCACCCGAGACTGCCCTCGTCCCGCAGTCTGCCGACGGCCACGATATATCGCCTCCCGAGCTGCCGCTCTTTCAATCCTGGACCCTGCCCGAGGTTTACCCCCCGGTCCGCACGCCGCACCTGGGTCATGTCGCTATCCTCGGCGTCTTTCTCTGCTCCGGCCTGCTTTGTGCCAGCCTTCTCATTCGCTCTGCTCTACACTTTCATCTCTTCGGAATTACCACAATTCAAAAGGCGGTCACCGACGTTCACTACACGCTCGGCAGCGAAGCCGTTCTCTACCTCGTCACCTTGATCGCCTGCCTGCTGTTCTTCCCTCTCATCTGGCACAAAGGTTTCTTCGCTGGCATTCAATGGAACGGCGCAACTGCATTAAGACTGCACCGCCGCCTTTTCTTCATAGCCTCGGTCTGCTTTGCCTTGGCGCTCATCAACGGTCTCCTGCTTCCCGGCCCAAAAGACGCGCCCATCGACAAGATCTTCCGCACCCCCGGCGCCGCCTGGATACTCTTCGGCTTCGGCGTTACCCTTGCGCCCTTTTTCGAAGAGTTGTTCTTTCGCGGCTTCCTGCTCCCTGCACTCTGCACCGCCTTCGACTGGATTCACGAGAAAGTCACCCACGCACCCGTCCGGCCCCTCGACGAAAACGGACAGCCGCACTGGTCTATGACTTCAATGGTCATCGCCTCCATCGCTACTAGCGCACCCTTCGCTGGCATGCACGCCGCGCAAACTGGCTATTCCTGGGGCCCGTTTGTCCTCCTCGTCGGTGTCAGCCTCGTCCTCTGCTGGGCGCGCCTCAGCACCCGCTCTCTCGCTGCCAGCGTCATGGTCCACGCCTCCTACAACTTCCTCCTCTTTTTCCTCATGGCCATCGGCACCAGCGGCTTCCGCCATCTCGAAAAAATGTAAACATCCGTCCTGACTGCGGGCGATATGAATCTGGTCAAAAACTCCAAAATTGTGATGGGTCCGCACTTCAGCTCATGACTGGAAGAAACTTCCGTTCCCTTCACCCTAGCTGAAAGCTTAGAGCTAAAAGCTGTGCCTGCCTTTACAATCGAATCCGATGACTACCCCAACCTACGCCCAACAACTGCTCTCGCTGCTGGCCCGCACCAGCTTCCGCCTTGGCCAGTTCACGCTCTCCTCCGGCGGCACCAGCGACTACTACATCGACTGCCGCACCACCACCCTCCACGCCGAAGGCGGACGCCTCACCGGTCATGCCATCCTCGAACTTCTTGAAGAGAACAACATCGAAGCCGATGCCGTTGGCGGCCTCACCATGGGCGCCGACCCAATCGTTTCCAACGTCGCCACCGCCAGCGCCCAGCGCGCCCTTTCCACCCCCGGCGCTCCCCTCATTCACGGATTCCTTGTTCGCAAAACCGAAAAGGCACACGGCACAGGACGCCGCATTGAAGGCTTCTGCCGCAAGGGTGCGCGCGTCATCATCGTCGACGACGTCTGCACCACTGGCTCTTCCACCATCGTCGCCCTTGAAGCCGCCCGCGAGTCCGGCATGACCGTCGCCGCCGTCATCTGCATCGTCGAGCGCGAAGAAGCCAACGGCCGCCCCGCAGTCGAAGCCGCGGCAGCCGGCGCGCCCTTCCTTTGCCTCTTCACCTCCAACGACGTTCGCGCCGAACACATCCGCCAGCAATAAACACGAAGGGCCGGTTCGCATTGGCGAACCGGCCCTTCGGACCCGCAATCAATGGTGCGGGGATGACTCTTTGTTGCCGCTACAGTCCTGGTCCCTCGTTAGCTGCACTCTGCTGCGTAGCCTGGTCGCCCATATTGCTGAGCAACTGCACTTCGACGCGGCGATTCTTCTTCCGTCCGTCCGCCGTGGTGTTCGAGGCCACTTCCTGATCCTTGCCAATCCCGATCAAATAGAACCTGTGCGCCGCAATCCCGTACTTCGCGGCCAGATACTGCACCACCGCATCCGCACGACGCTGGCTCAGTTCATAGTTATACTGCGCAGACCCCGTCGAATCCGTCCCACCTGTCACTTCCAGAATGTAGCTCTTCGCTGATCCAAGCGAGGCGGCAAAGCTGTCCAGTTCTTCCTTGTCGTCCTTGGTCAACACGGCCTTGTCGAAGCCGAAAGTCACCGATACATCGGCCACCTGCTTGTACTGGTCCAGGCCCTTCACAACGCTATCCAGCGAGTCGGCGCGATGCACGGCATCATTGGCCGCCATCTCCGCATCGCCAGCCGCCTTGGTGGCGTTTTGTGCGTTCTCCGCAGCCGCATCCGCCGCACCCTGCGCATGGCTGATCCCTGCCTGTGCCCGGCCGTCTACCTCGTGAATCTGCTGGTTGTTTGCTGCCGTTTTTCTATCCAACTGGTCGGTGTGTTCCACCAGCGGTGCAGTCTGTGTGCGCACATAATTCTTTGTGGCGCATCCGCTCACGCCTGCCACCATTAACGCCGCCAGCCAAACAAATCCAAACCGATTCATACTCATTCTCCTGTCCTTCTCCACCAAGCGCGTCCAAAATGCCCGAAAACCCGCGAAGAAGGTTTCGTTTTCCACCTATGTCTTAGCATCTGGCTTGCCAATCGCCCGTTTCAACTCATCCTATTGAAATAACTTGCCTTATCAGAACTCACCCCAAAACGCCCCATCCCACGAAGTGTGTAGCTTTTACACGATCCGGTAAGGAATACGCACAGCCACTCCTCTGCCTCGCCTCATCCCGCTATCCTAAGAACGGGCCTCGACTTATGGATCTCTACGAAAAAATCCGGACCCTGCCCACCCAGCCCGGCGTCTATCTCTACAAAAACGCCGACGGCGAAGTCATCTACATCGGCAAGGCCAAGAACCTGCGCTCGCGCGTTCGCTCCTATCTCCTTGAAGCCTCACAGGCCAACGCAAAAACCGGTTCCCTTATGCGCGAGGCCGTCGACCTCGACTACATCCTCGTCGCCAACGAGCACGAAGCCCTCGCTCTTGAAAACAACCTCATCAAGCAGCGCCATCCCCGCTTCAACATCCTCCTCCGCGACGACAAGACCTACCCCTACGTCAAGCTCACCCTTGCCGACCGCTTCCCCAAAGTCTTCGTCACCCGCCGCCTGCGCAAAGATGGCGCCGCCTACTACGGCCCCTACTTCCCCGGCAACCTTGCCTACCGCATCGTCGAACTCATCCACCGCAGCTTCCTCATCCCCAGTTGCAAGGTCGACCTCTCGCGCTATCATCCCCGCGCCTGCCTGCAGTACTACATTCACCGCTGCCTCGGCCCCTGCGTCGAAGAATTGACCACCCCTGAAATCTATAAAGACGCCGTCCGCGACGCGCAGTTATTCCTCGAAGGCCGCCACGTTGAACTCGAGCGCACGCTTTCAACACGCATGACCGCCGCTGCCGAGTCCGAGCAGTTCGAAGCCGCCGCTCGCCTCCGCGACCAGCTCTCCACCGTCCATCAGCTTCAGGAGAAGCAGCGCATCGCCACCGCCGAGCAGAACGACGACTCCGACGTATTCGGCTATCACTTCGAAGACGGCAGCCTCGCAGTAAACCTCTTCCACATGCGCGCAGGCAAAATCGTCGACCGCCGCGAATTCTTCTGGGAAGACCTCCCCGACATCTTGGAAGCAACTCAAGATTCGGATGCCCCGAGTCTCGATTCTGAGACTAGCGAATCAACCGTCCCCTTCCATGCCGCCCACCTCTTTTCAGCTCTCCTCAAGCAGCTCTATATCGACCAGCACTACGTCCCCCGCACCATCCTCATCCCCGTCGACTTCGACGACCGCGAATCCCTCGCCGCTCTCCTCACCGAGCGCACCGGCCATCGTATCGAACTCGCTGTACCCCAGCGCGGCGAAAAGCGTTCCCTCGTCGACCTGGCCAGCCAAAACGCCAAGCAGTCCTACACTCAGCGTTTCCGCGTCCTCGAACCCTCGCGCAAAGCCATCCAGGAAGCCCTCGCCGATGCCCTCATGCTCCCCGAGTTACCTCGCCGCATCGAGTGCTTCGATATCTCCCACATCCAGGGCGCGGAAACCGTCGCCTCCCTCGTCGTCTGGGAAGATGGCAAGATGAACAAGTCCGCCTACCGCAAATTCAAAGTCATGACCGTCCTCGGCGTAGACGATTTCGCCTCCATGCGCGAGGTAGTCCACCGCCGCTACAAGCGCCTGAAAGAAGAAGAGCGGGAGCTCCCTTCCCTCGTCCTCGTCGATGGCGGCCTCGGCCAGCTCCACGCCGCCGCCGATGCCCTCGAATCCCTCGGCTTCACCTCGCAGCCCCTCGCCTCCATCGCCAAGAAGGAAGAGATCATCTATGTCTACGGCAACGAAGACGAGCCCGTAGTCCTCGACCGCCGCTCCCCGGTCCTCCATCTCATCCAGCTCATCCGCGACGAGAGCCACCGTTTCGCCATCGGCTATCACC
>CAYQOQ010000099.1:0-17422 GCA_964419175.1 uncultured Occallatibacter sp.
GCGCAACAGCCAGGAAGGCCCACATCCAGCCCCGTGGCCCCGCCTGATACACCCGCACCGCCCAATAGACCCCGCCCACCGTTGCAGCCGTCCTCAGCGCCATGTAGAAGCCGTAGGCATACCTTCCTTCGGCTGCGGCCAGCAGAGCGACTGCGAAAACTACCGTGAGCGCAACTTCCCATACCCGCCTACTGTCCACGGAAACGCCTCCCTCTGCAATGATTATCACGGCTCGAATTGTCATTTCGCTTTTGATCCAGGAACGCCAAGCATCGACTTGCAGGGGGTATATTTCAGGGTATTTTCCTTAGCTCCAAATGAATCTATTGATAATTCAATAGTTTACAGACCGATGTGAGTCCCTCACTGCCCACCAAACCCCCCTTTCAATTCATCCATGTTTTGACGGTCTGCTGAGAGAACAGTGGGTTGTTGATGCTCTTCGCGCGGATTCGTGGTTTGGTGGCGGATTGAGGGCGATGAGGCTCATTTTTTTGGCATAATCTGTGCAAAATCCGCAGTTGACGACGGGGCTTGCTTTGCTTGCAAGCCTTTTTGTTTGTGGTGGTTAAGGGCCTGAATCGAGGAAAGCTCTCGTGACTAGATGGTAACGGGCCTTGTGGGCGTAAGCGGTTTATTTTCTGTTTGTTGGCTGGAATGTCACAGTTTCACGGGAAAAGGGGGGAGGGGGTAGGGTGGTTCCGCGAGGGGGATTGACTTGCATTTTGGCCAGGGGACAGGCCTGACAGATCTTTCTCTGGTAGGGAGCGCGGGCGTCGGGAGGCATTGGGGTTGGGGTGGTGCGGCGGGTTCCGCGCAGGCGGTTGAGCAGGTCGCGGACGACCGCGGAGACGGATGTGTTGTGGAGGGCGGCCCAGACGCGGGCGTTGCGGTAGGCTTCGTCGTCGATGCTGAGGGTTATGTTTTTCATGGGTTTGGTGGTGGAGATTGCGCGGATTCGCGCTCTCACTCTTTTAGTGTGCGCTGGGGGAGGGTAATTATGTGCAAAGGCAGGGAACGAAAAGACAGGGACTGAGGGACCAGGGACGCAGGGATTAGAAGAGACTGTTTGGGAGAGCGTCAGGCTGTCTAGGGAACCTCTGATTAAGTTACATTTCACAGCAAGCATTGCCTCAGGGGCTAAAGCCCCACGTTTATTTTCAGCTATTTGCGGCACGGCTAAAGCCGTGCCCTTTCAAAGCGTCGACTTATTCAGAGATTCCCTAGAATCTTCTTGTCACCCCAATGCAGGGGCTGAGACCAAAGATGCAGGTCGATAGCACGAAGTTGGAGTGACACCCAAAGCAAAAAACCTATAATATCTTCAGAATAAATTGCATCTGGTTTTTTGAGCGTCCAACTGTGGCCCATGCGAGTAGTGTGTCTAATGCCCATCAAGACAAACATCGCCAGGTCTTGTTTGGAAGTTTTGAGCCGCATACTGTAGCCAACCAGGGAGTCTGGAGTATATCCATGCTATCGTCCCTAATGAGCCGTTTCTCGTCCCGACCGGCAACTGCATCTCGGTTCCTTTGGCAGCTTCCTTCCCCGTCATATTTACCATTGTGGCTGGTTCCAGTGTTCTCCATGATTGCGCTGAAGCACCTCTTTGTGCAAGCCAGTCTGGCTGCTTTGACTACTGGCGGATTCGTAATGACATTAGCTCATACCGCGGAGATAGCCTGCTTCAGGATGGATGTTTCACTGCTGTTCATTGTGATTCCACTCGTATTGGCCGTGTTCCTCTTCTTCTTGCCAAAATCGTGGCAATTGCCAGTTCTGGCAACGATCTGCGCGCTGCTGCAGCTTCTGATTTATGCGGAGGCGAGAAGCTTTGTGTTAGTAGGTCAGTTGGTCTCGCCAAGCCTGCTTATGTCAGCAATTAGTTGGGGGATGAGCGATAGTGGAGCGCGGGATTACATCTCCGTTTCCAGCCTAGTGAAACTTGTGAACGCCCTGGCCTTAATCATAGCGTTCGCGTTATTGGCAAGTCGTCTGGACCGACGCGACGCGGCACGGAGTTCATGGTTCGGCAAGGGGTTTCTGATTTGCTACCTGGCTCTGACATTATCAATCTCGATTGCATGCTGGGCATTTAGGGCACCTGAAACACCTATGACGACAAGCTTCGTGTCGATGCTTATGAAGGCCAGTTTCGGCGGGGATGATGCCACCGACCGCACAAAGGGACTGCAATCTGCCAGTTTGGAGGAACTTGTCGGGAAATACCGCCAACTTGCAAAGGCCCCAATTAGCGAGCGGGACCCAGCATATTGGGGTCGCGCGAAAAGCGCGAACGTGATTTACATTGTTCTTGAAACCGGCCCGGCTCGCTACCTTAATATGACGGGAGATTTGAGCAATTATCCCAATCTTGCGCGCTTACGCGAGCATTCGCTCGTGGGGGATTCTCACCACACTACCTATCCGTACACAAACCGCGCACTTCTGTCTTTGTTTTCGTCATTATATCCGGATGGCAAGAAGGGATTCCAAGGTTCACCACACCGAAGTCTTCCAGGAGTAATCTCTACGCTCAAGAATGCAGGTTATGAGACAGGCGTCTATGGCACCCTTTGGACGGCTGAACACGATGGAAACATGTTCAAGTCACTCGGTTTCGATACTTTAGGCGTGCCAAGCGGGGGGACGTATGAAACGGCGCCCCAAATCCAATGGCAAAAAAAGCTCAATCTAGACCAAGAAGCTCTGCACATGCTTGAGACAGATATCAAGCGATGGAGCAGCGGCAACAGGAAATTTGTCGTCGCCTTTCTGCCGCAGATCGGGCATGGTCCCTGGCCGAACATGAGCGACGATGGTCAAGCGCACACGGTTGCAGAACGTGGTCTTCAATTAATGCGACAGTACGATTCTTGGGCCGGGGAAATTCTTAAGTCACTAGAAAACGACCATGTGGAATCCAATACCATCATCGTTCTCACGGCGGATCATGGTCTTCGCAACAATGTTGATGACCCCGATTATCCAACTGGAATGGTTGATGAAGTCTCCTTCCACGTGCCGTTATTTGTGTACTATCCCGCGGCTATTCCAAACCGGGTGGATATTCCATGGATCACTTCTCATATCGATATCGGGCCTACGGTGCTGGATTTACTCGGAATTGAAAGTGGGCGGACGTTGGAGGAGGGAGCTCCAATATGGCAGGCTGACCTTCGCGGCAGGACTACATTTTTTCTCGCAAGTGGTTATTTTGGGACCGACGGATATTACCGTGACCAGAAGTATTACATGGTGAAATATCTGTCAGATTCCGTGTATGAAAACTCGAGCCTGCATTTTAGCGGACCGCAACTGCGTGGCACAGCGGCGGACGAAGTGAAGGAAAGAACGAATGAAATGAATGCCCTGCAATCAGCGATGTTTTTGAAATTTCTTTTAGGCACGGAAAAGTAGTCATCTTCGTTTGAGAGACTTGCAGAAGCTACCTTGCCTCCGCAAAACGTATTCCTTAGCAAGCTGCTTTAATAGCGAAAGGGACACGAAGATGACGAAGGCAACGCGAGGTCGTTACCCGCTTGAGTTCAAGCAGGAGGCGGTTCGACTTGTGGAGTCGGGCCAGACGATGGCAGCGGTATCACGCAGCCTGGGAGTGGTTGAGCAGACCTTGTACAACTGGGTCAAAGCGCATCGATCGGGAACGGCACGGAGCACTCCGGCATAGGCCTCTTTGAGGGGCACCAACTATAAAACATCCAGCTCTGCCGGAGCATACTTACTCGGAGATTTCCTTAGGGAAGCTCTGATTAAGCTCTATTCCACGTAGAACATTCCCTCAGGGGCTAAAGCCCAACTTATTTTGCAGGGTTTATGTACGGGCTGAAGCCCGTACCCTTCAGCGGGAGGAGTTTTTCCGCAGCCTGTAAAGCCCACATTCATTTTGCAGCAATTACGGCACCCTTCGACTCCGCTCAGGGTAGGCTTTGAAGCCGAGCCCTTTCAGAGCATCCACTTATGCAGAGGTTCCTTAGACGTACTGGATGAGGACGCGCTTCATGTGCTTGGTTTCCAGGACTTGGGCGATGCGCTTGACGATGTTGCGGCGGAGGTCTAGCTCGACGGGGATGTTAGGGTCCTGGTGGGCTTCGTTGATGCGGGTGCCGACGGCGAATTTTACGATGTCGCTGTCGAGGAGCATGGCGGCAAGGCGAACGGCTGGGTTCGACTCCATTTCTTCGGGGGCGAAACCTTCTTCGAGAAGGCGGAGGACTTCGCCGAGGGTGAGCGTGCCTTCGGTGACGAGGTCGAAGCCTTCCATGCGGGCTGAGGGCGGGATCTTGGAGTGGAGCTGCTGACGCATGTCGATCTGAAGTTCGCGGCCGAGCAGGCGGGCGAGGATGTTGGCCGTGGTGCCGCCGCAGATGACTTTGCGGCCGTGCGTGCGCTCGGCCATTTTGGCGAGGTCGCGGTCGTGCAAGCGATTGTAGGGTGCGCCGGTGATGACGAGCAATTGACGGGGACTACGGAAGTAGACGACGCCGCAGGTGATGTCGTCTTTTGCGCTGAGGCCGTCGACTTCTTCTGCGCGGGCGACCAGGAGACGCGATAACTCGCGGGCCGAGATGTAGGGGTAGCGGTCGATTTTTTCGCGGATGAATTTTTCTACGTTGTCCAGTCCCCAACCGAGTGGGGTGCGGAACTCGCCCATGCCGGCCTGCGTGATGCCATCGGAGAAGAAGACGATGCGGTCTTCGCGCTGGACGTCGAAGGTGGAGAAGCTGATGACGCGGTCTTGCCAGCGCTCGGGACGGACTTCGGTTTTCTCGATGTGCAGCTCGCCGTTGGGGCGGATGAGAAGGAAGGGCGGGTTGCCGTGTTCGATGATGCGGGTTTCGCCGGTGCTGGCCATGTCGACGACGGTGAAGGTGGAGTAGCTGATTTTGCGGACGCTGCAGATGGGCAGTGTGTCCATGATGATTTCCGCAGAGCGGCGGATGTCCATGGCGCTGGCGGCGAACTTGAGGGCCATGGTGGCGGTCATGCTGGCCAGGACGCTGGCTTTGACGCCGCTGCCCAGGCCGTCGGAAAGCACAGAGACGATGCGGCCTTCCTGCGGGACTTTTTGCGAGAGGAAGACGTCGCCTGAGATCATCTGGCCGTGCTTGGCACGCTGATAGGAGTCGACCTCGATGAAGCTCTCGGTGGTGGTCACTGCTGCTCCCCGGCACTGGCGTCGTCGCCGTCTTTGGGCGTGAATGAACGGACGATGGAGTTGAGGATGATTTCTGAGTCGGCGGCGTTTTCGCCGAGGAGGTAGGCGATCTGCTGCACGGTCTTGAGGTTCTTCTGGATGACTTCGCGGGCGCGATCGATGATCTGCTCTTTCTGGAAGATGGGCTCGCTGATGTCGCGGAAGATGCCGCACATGACGGAATGGGGCTCGATGGTGAAGATGCTGGTGGTGAGGATGCCGCGCTGGTAGCGGATGTCGTGGCCTACGATGTCTTCGCTGGAGTCGAGCACGCGGTGGAAGAGGTAAGAGAAGGGCATGACGTCACTGAGGGCGCGGCCTTCGAGATTTTTGGAGGGCTCTTCTTCCGCGGCGAAGAGGCGGATGAAGTTGGAATTGCACTCGATGATGTTGAGGTCGTCGTCGACGATGACGACGGCTGAGGGCATTTTTTGCAGGAGGGCGTTGGCTTTTTTCTGTGCGAGTTTGCGCGTGTAGGTGGCGCACATCATGCGCTCGGCGTTGCGAGGGATGAGGGCGCGCGCGAAGTCGCGGCAGGTGTCGTAGCCGCAGCCTCCGCAGTTGAGTTCATCTTCGACGGAATGTTTGCCGACAGTGCGCAGGGCTTCACTGAGTTGCAGGTCGCCATATTCGTTGTGGGCGATGGGCGTTGCCGAGTAGTTCTGTGCGATGTCGATGGAGGGCTGGCGCGGAAACTCGGTAGCGGACTTCGAGTATTGAACGACGTCGTGGCGGCGGCGGGCGATGGAAGTGGTGCGCGCGGCTTTGGGGCCGTTGATGCAGGAGCCGGCACAGGCGCTCATCTCAAAAAAGATGCTGTGCTCGGGTTGCCATTGTTGAATGTCTTTGAGAGCCTGCTCAACATCGTCCATGCCGGAGACGGAGATGAATTCGAGGTTCTCGATTGAATGGCCGCCGGTGAGGCTGGAAGCCATGCCGCCCTCGATGGGGAACAGAGCGCCTTCCTGCGCAGGCTCAGGCTCGAAATGGTCGTCGGGAGAGTCGACGATCTCAGAGAGTTTGAGGTGCTTTTCGTTGAGCCAGAAATCTAGGTCTTCAAACGTGAGCGCGACATCGAGAAGTTCGGGATGCTGTTCAGCTTCCTTTTTCTCCGCGATGCATGGGCCGATGGAGACTACGGCGATGTCGTTGCCGTATTGGGCGCGCAGCATCTTGCAATGCGCAAGCAGGGGAGAGAGGACGGCGCAAAGGTGGGGCAGAGTCTCGGGATGATATTTGCGGATGAAGTCGACGACGGCGGGACAGGCGGAGGAGATCCAGAGTTTGTTGGGTTCTTCACGCATGAGCGAGAGGATGCTGGCCGAAACTTGCTGCGCGCCCAGGGCTGTTTCTGACACGGCGAAGAAACCGAGTTTCTTGAGAGCGTGAATCAACTGGCCCGGACGAATGCCGGGGTATTGCGCGGCAAAGGAAGGGGCGAGGGAGACGATGACGGCGCGCTTGCAGTTGATGAGGGCTTTGGCGCTGGGCAAATCGTCGCAAACCTGCTTGGCGTTGCTGGGGCAGGTGAGGGTGCAATTGCCGCAGAGGATGCAGAGTTCGGGCACGACACGCGCGCAGTTGTCTTGAACACGGATGGCTTTTACGGGGCATCCGCGGATGCACTTATTGCAATCCTGGCATTCGTGCTCGCCAGTTTTGATGAAATCAATCCGTTCCATGCTGACTCCGCGAGGTCTGGTCAAGCTGCTCGAGAAGTTCGTGCAACTTTGCCGCTGTGACGCCGTGATGAACTTCGCCGCCGATGCTGAGATTGGGACCTTGCATGCACTCATCCTGGCAGAGCTTGCCGGTCAGGCGCGTTGAGGCATTCAAGCCGTGGTCTTGCACATAGGCGTTGATGGTGGCGAGATTTTGCGAGTTCCCGCGCGCGAAACAGGAGCTCCCGAGGCAGACCACAATTTCGACAGGACCGTCATCCGGGTTCATGAAGCACCTCTTTATGACTGCAGTTGAACGAATTGCGCACTGGCATCCGGCGGGATGTTTGCGGGAGTCTCCAGCGTTCCTCTTCGACCCGAACCGCGTCCCGCAAAACGGCCGATGGAGTGAATCTGTCCGCGCAGGCATTGGTTGCAATCGTCGGCGGCTTCGTCGATGCAGGCCTTGGCGGGATAAATCTGATAAAGGCTGCGATATTTTACCGGGGTCAGATTGGGCATGACGACATTTGCGCCGACCCTGAGGCCCTGTTTGCGTCCGTCGACTTTGTTGATGGTCGCAAGCGCGGTGGTGCTGGGGATGTTCGCGTTGGGGCAGACAAGGCGCGTGAGGGCGAGCATCTTGTAGACCATCTCTTCGTTGGAGGGCACTTGCTCGGATGGATCGATGGGGGGACGAAGCGCGCCGGTACCAAGAGGCGTCGAGGCGTGCGGGATGTAGGGGCCGATGCCGATCATGTCGAGATCGAGGGCGCGGAAGGTGAGGATGTCTTCGGCGAGGCTCTCAAAGGATTGGCCGGGAATGCCAACCATGACGCCGCCGCCAGCTTCGTAGCCGAGGCTCTTGAGTGTGCGTAACAGAGCGATGCGACTGGGGCCGGCAGGAACGCGTGCGGGATGAATGGCGCGAAAGAGATTTTGGTCGGAGGTTTCGAAACGAAGGAGATAGCGATCGGCACCGGCGGTGCGCCAGAGTTGCAGTTCGTCTTCGCGGCGTTCTCCGAGGCTGAGCGTGACGGCGAGCGCGGTTTCACGCTTGATCCACCAGACGATTTCTTCGATCCACTCGGCGGTGAGTTCAGCGTCTTCACCGGCTTGCATGACAACGGTGCCGTAGCCGAGGCGTTCGGCGTGAAGGGCGCAGTTGAGGATTTCTTCGCGCGTCATGCGGTAGCGCTCGAGGCTGCTGTTAGCAGCGCGCAGGCCGCAGTACATGCATTGACGCGCGCAGTGGCTGGAGATTTCGATGAGGCCGCGCAGGTGGACCGCATCGCCGACATGCTGCCGGCGCACGGAGTTGGCCCGCTCGTATAACTCTTGTAGACGAGCGGGCCGGCTCTCGTGGAGCCAGTCGAGCAGATCGGCTTTGGTGAGCGCGGTCATGGTTAGTTGACTAAAGTCATGCGGGCTTCTTCGGGTTGAGGTACTTCGGCGGTTGCGTGCGGTTCGAGATGCTTTTGCCGTTCTTCTTTGTAGGCGGCAAGGGCTTGAGGGAATGGCTCGAGGGCGCGCTCGAGAATGCCGAGCGAGTAAGCGATGACGAGGCCGTAGTTGGTGATGGGCACGCCCTGACGCTGGCACTCGCGAATGCGGTTCATCATCTCTTTGCGATTCCACATGCAGGCGCCGCAGTGAATGACGAGCTTGAAGGGCGAGAGGTCTTCAGGGAAATCGCGGCCTTTGACGGTGGTGAATTGGAGGTTGCCGCCAACGTACTTTTGCAGCCAGCGAGGAATCTTGACGCGGCCGATGTCTTCTTCGACGGGGTGGTGCGTGCAGGACTCGGCTACCAGAACGCGGTCGCCGGGCTTGAGTGCTTCGACGGCAACGGCGGCGCGGGTTTGCGCGACGAGATCGCCCTTGAAGCGCGAGAGGAGAATGGAAAACGCGGTGAGAGGGATGGAGTCCGGTGTGACCCGGGCGACTTGCTCGAATACCGCAGCGTCGGTGACGACCATGCAAGGAGGGGTCTTCATGTTGTCGAGTGTGCGCGCGAGGCCGCTGTCATTGACTACCACGCAGGAGGCTTCGCCGTCGATGAGTTCGCGGATGGACTGGGCCTGAAGCTGCTTGATGCGGC
Organism: uncultured Occallatibacter sp.; assembly: GCA_964419175.1. Lineage (GTDB taxonomy): Bacteria > Acidobacteriota > Terriglobia > Terriglobales > Acidobacteriaceae > Telmatobacter. The sequence goes on from CAYQOQ010000099.1 coordinate 8,978, forward strand.
CCTTGGGGGCTTCCTTGTCGAAGGGCATGACGAGGACGGCGGTTTGGTCTGGGCGGACGAGATCAGAGAGGATGACTGTGGGCTCGCCGGCATCGGGCTGCGCAACTTCCCAGAGTTTGGCGCGGAGCGTGTCCAGGCCTTCGCCGGTGGTGGCGACGAGCTTCGCGTAGGGGAGACTCTCCTGCTCGAAGCGGATCAACTGATCGATGTCGGGACGGCAGAGGTCGACTTTGTTGAGGGCGACGATGACGGGAATTTTGTGGGAGCGGAGTTCGGTGAGCAGCTTCTCTTCGAAGTCTGTCCAGGTGCCGGACTCGGCGACGAGTACGCCGATGTCGGCGCGCTTGATGGCCTGGCGGGTTTTGGCGATGCGCTGCTCGCCGAGGGCGCCAACGTCATCGACGCCGGCGGTGTCGACGAAGAGCACTGGGCCGATGGGCAGCAGTTCCATCGGTTTCTCGACCGGGTCGGTGGTTGTGCCGGCCACGTCGGAGACGATGGAGACCGCCTGCTGGGTGATGGCGTTCAGCAGGCTTGATTTGCCGACGTTGCGGCGTCCGAAGAAACCGATGTGAAGCCGAAACCCTTTTGAAGTAGCCCGTATCATGATTGTCTTCTCCTCTTTCGGATCTAGATCTTTGACCGTATCAATTCGTACTTCTGGTTTGTCGTATCCCAGGTGCCCAAAAGCGAGGCACCTGGGGCACCCGATCTTTCAAGACGGGGTAAAAAATACATCGGTTAGATGAAAACGTCGCGTTCGCCGCCGCGAACCTTGTCGAGCATCGGCAGCGCGGTAGAAGTTTGCAGGCCGTCCATGTGCTCGAGTTCGATGGAGATGAGATTTTCGCCGGCGGATTTTGTTGCGGGGCCGGCGTAGTCGCAGAGGTACTCCTGAAACGTGGAGAGCGCGTTGGGATGGCAGTGATACTTGATCTCGCCCGGCTTGGCGAGATCCATAAAGTCCGCTCCGGTGCGGCCGGTGCGGTAGCAAGCGGTGCAGAAAGAGGGAACGAAACCGAGCGATACGACGTCGCGAACAACTTCGTCGACGCAGCGGTGGTCGCCCAATTGGAACTGGCTGCCGTTGGGGTCGCCAGGGCCTTCGGCATATCCGCCGGGATCGGTGCGGCTGCCGGCGGAGATCTGCGAGATGCCCACCTCGAGAGTTTCACGGCGCACGGCTGCTCCTTCGCGGGTGGACATGATCATTCCGGTGTAGGGAACCGCGAGGCGCATGATGGCGATCATCTTGAGGAAGTCGGCGTCGCTAACGGCGTGCGGCGGATTGGAAGCGACCTCGGAACCGACGGCCGGCTCGATGCGCGGGAAGCTGATGGTGTGCGGGCCGACGCCGAATTTCTTCTCGAGGTGACGAATGTGCTGCATCATGGCGAGGATTTCGAAGCGCCAATCGTAAAGGCCGAAGAGGACGCCGATGCCGACGTCGTCGATGCCCGCTTCCATGGCGCGGTCGAAGGAAGTAGTGCGCCAGTCGTAGTTGCGCTTGGAGCCCTTGAGGTGAACCTCCGCATACGTGGGGCGATGATAGGTTTCCTGGAAAAGCTGGAAGGTGCCGATGCCCGCGTCCTTGAGCTGCCGGAAACGCTCGACATTTTGCGGAGCAAGATTCACGTTGACGCGGCGGATCTCGCCGGGGCCGACTTTGGTGGCGTAGATGGTCGCGATGGAATCGAGGATGTATTGAAAACCCTGTTCGGGCAGGGCTTCCCCGGAAACCATCAGAATCCGCTTGTGTCCCTGGCGGATGATCATGCGGGTTTCTTCGGCGATCTCCTCTTGCGTGAGCGTGCGGCGGTTGAGAGCCTTGTTGCTGCCGCGGAAAGCGCAGTAGGTGCACTCGTTGGAGCAGCGGTTGGAGATGTAGAGCGGCGCGAACAGCACCAGGCGCGAGCCGTAGATTTCTTCCTTGATCTGCTTGGCCGTCGAGCAAATTTCGGCCAGCAACTCAGGGTCTTCAACGTAGGAAAGACAGGCGACTTCCTCCATGGAAAGCCCGTGCATTTCGCGGGACTTGACCAGCAATTCACGAACCTTGGCCGGTTCCGGGCGCATGTGCGCCGCCTGTATGCGTTCGATCTCCTCTTCGTCGATGAAGTCTGCCCGTTCCTGCGTAATCAAGATATTCTCCTGTCCTGCCGGTTACCTGGCGTCTGTGCTCCCCGGACCCGTATCGGCTTGCGGGCTCGGGTTATCGCCATCAATGCGGCTGTTCAGTTCTTCGATCGCCTTTTGGGCGGTGCAGTGATGAATGTGTTCTCCGCCGATCATGACGGTGGGGCCAGTTTCGCATTTCTCGAAACAGAAGCCTGCGCGCACATCGAGGCGGCCCTCGAGGTTGTTTTGCTCGGCGTGGCGAAGGACACCGTTGAGCACTTCCTGCGAACCCTTGAGGAAGCAGTTGGTTCCGAGGCAGACGCTGACTTTGAGTTTGTCAGCGCCCTGGGACTGCATCAGGGCGAGAGGTTCTTCGTCGATGCGGCGGCGGCTTTGGTAGGTTGTGTGGAGAAGGTGATGAGCCTTCTCGCCGCCAATGTCGCCGAGGAACTTGGCGTAGCACTCGGTGATGAAGACGTTGTCCTGCGACTTGTGCAACTGCAGCATTTTGTCGGCGTGGTAGAGGCCCTTGGTGCGCAGGGCGCGGGCGTCGCGCGAGGTGGAGACCGGCTGACCGGCTCCGCCGATGCAGCCGCCGGGGCAGGCCATGACTTCGATGAGGTCGTAGCGGCTTTTGCCTGCGCGGACTTCTTCGGCAACGACGCGCGCGTTGCGCAGGCCGTGGACGATGGCAAGTTTGAGCTCGGTTCCGTTGAGCATGACGGTGGCTTCGCGGAGGCCGGAGTCGCCGCGCACCTGTTGGAATTCAACCTGATCGAGCTTTGTGCCGGTGACTTTTTCCGCAGCGTAGCGAAGCACGGCTTCCATGACGCCGCCGGAGTTTCCGAAGATGACGCCAGCGCCGGTGTAGAAGCCGAAGGGCATGTCGAAGGACTCAGGCTGCAAGGCATCGAACATGATGCCGGCGGACTGGATCATCTGCGCGAGTTCCTGCGTGGTGAGAACGTAATCGACGTCGGGGTCGTTGTCGATGCCTAATTCGGGGCGCTGTGCCTCGAACTTTTTGGCGGTGCAGGGCATGATGGCGACGACTTTGAGGTCCTTGCGTTCGATCTTGAGCTGATCGGGGAGCATGGATTTGACGAGCGAGCCGAACATGGCCTGCGGCGAGCGACAGGTGGAGAGATTGGGCAGCAACTCAGGGAAATACTGCTCGGCGTATTTGACCCAGCCGGGGCAGCAGGAGGTGAACATGGGCAGAGTTCCGCCTTCGGCCTTGCGCACGAGGAACTCTGAACCCTCTTCGATGACGGTGAGATCGGCGGCAAAGGATGTGTCGTAGATCTGGTTGAAGCCGAGTTGCTTGAGAGCGGCAACGATGCGGCCGGTGGTGATTTCACCGGGCTTGAGACCGAAGCACTCGCCGAGACCAACGCGGACGGCAGGCGCGATCTGCACAACGACTTCCTTGGTGGGGTCAGCGAGCAGGTTCCAGACCTTGTCGACTTCAGACTTGATGGTGAGCGCGCCGGTAGGGCAGACGCTGGCGCATTGGCCGCAGTTGACGCATTCGACGTCGCCGAGATTTTTACCGAAGGCGGGCTGCACGGTGACTTCGTGGCCGCGATGGGTGAAGTCGATGGCGCCGATGCCCTGAATCTCCGCGCAGGTGCGGACGCAGTCGCCGCAGAGGACGCACTTGTTGGGATCGCGGATCAAGGACGGCGAAGACTCGTCGAGCGGCACGGGCAGATGCACGGACTTGAAGCGCACCTTCGTGATGCCGAGGCGACGGGCCAGGTTCTGCAACTGGCAGTTGGCGCTGCGCGTGCAGGTGGGGCAGCTCTGATCGTGGTTGGCGAGCAGCAGCTCGACGGCGATCTTGCGAATCTCGCGAATCTGCGGGGTTGTGGTTTGAACCTTCAGACCCGCTTCAGGCGGTGTGGAGCAGGCGCCCTGAATGCCGCGGCCTTCGATATCTACGAGGCAAAGGCGGCAAGCGCCATAGACGCTGAGCTCGGAGTGATAACAGAAGGTGGGCAGATCGATGTTGGCCTTGCGGACGAGTTCGAGCAGGTTGCGCTCGCCTTCAATCGCAACGGTTTTTCCATCGATGGTCAAAGTTGGCTGAGTGACCTTATTCATCTAGCTATACCCCCTCGACGGCGTGCAATTTGCAGGCAGTGGCGCACGCGCCGCACTTGATGCAGAGTTCTACGTTGATGTGGTGCGGCTGCTTTTTTTCGCCGGTGATGGCGCCGGTTGGGCAGGCCTTGATGCAGAGGCCGCAGCCCTTGCACTTGACCTGATCGATTTCCGGACTGAGAAGAGCCTTGCAGCGACCGGTGCGGCAGCGTTTATCAAAGACGTGCTCTTCATACTCCTTGCGGAAGTAGCGCAAGGTGGAGAGCACGGGGTTGGGCGCTGTTTTACCGAGGCCGCAGAGCGAGCCTGCCTGCACGGCGTGGCCGAGCGTCTCAAGCAGTTCGAGCGTGTGGGCGTCGGCGCGGCCCTCGATGACGTCGTCGAGCAGGGTAAGCAGTTGCTTGGTGCCTTCGCGGCAGAGGACGCACTTGCCGCAGGACTCGCGCTGCGTGAACTCCATGAAGAAGCGCGCAATGCTGACCATGCAGGTGCCCTGATTCATGGCGACGAGACCGCCGGAGCCGACCATGGCGCCGACCGAGCGGAGCGACTCGTAGGCGAGAGGCAGATCGAGATGTTCCTCGGTCAAGCATCCGCCGGAAGGACCGCCGATTTGTACGGCTTTGAAACCGGTCTTCCAGATTTTTCCGGCGTCGTCTGTGATGCCGCCGCCGATGTTGAGGACGATTTCGCGGAGCGTGGTGCCGAAGGGTACTTCGACCAGGCCGGTGTTGGCGACGTGGCCGGTGAGGGCGAAGGTCTTGGTGCCGGGAGATTCCTTTGTGCCGATGGAGCGGAAGACCTCAGGGCCGACTCGGAGGATGCGGCAAACGTGGGCGAGCGTCTCAACGTTGTTGATGATTGTCGGCTTTCCCCAGAGGCCGCTCTGCGCGGGGAAGGGCGGTTTGGGACGGGGCATGCCGCGCTGACCTTCAATGGAGGCGATCATGGCGGTTTCTTCTCCGCAGACGAAAGCGCCTGCGCCCTCCATGACTTCGCACTTCATCGAGAGGCCGGTACCGAAGACGTTCTTGCCGAGGATGCCTTCGCGCTCGGCGTCCTTGACGGCCTGGCGCATGCGCCGGACGGCGAGCGGATACTCGGCGCGGACGTAGACGAGAGTTTCGTTGGCGCCGATGGCGCGGGCGGCGATCATGAGGCCCTCAATGACGCTGTGCGGATTACCTTCCATCACAGAGCGGTTCATGAATGCGCCGGGGTCGCCCTCGTCGCCGTTGCAGATGACGTACTTCTTGGGGGAGTTCTGAATGCGCGCCGCTTCCCACTTGCGGCCGGTGGGAAAACCGCCGCCGCCACGACCGCGGAGACCGGAGTCGAGAATGGTTTTGCAGATCTGTTCGGGAGCCATCTCGACGAAAGCCTTGCGCGCGGACTCGTAGCCGCCGTGGAGCATGTACTCGCGAATGTCCTCGGGATCGAGGAAGCTGCACTCGTGGAGCACGAGGCGATTCTGGCGGGCGTAGAAGGGATTGTCATCAAAGCCGCGGCAGCTCTTGCGCGTGGCGGGATCTTTGTAGAGCAGCCGCTCGACGACCTGGCCGGAGGCTAATGTCTGTTGGACGATGTCCTTGACGTCTTCGCTGCGGACCTTTGTGTAGAGAATGCCGTCGGGCAGCACGGAGACCAGGGGGCCCATCTGGCAGAAGCCCTGGCAACCGCTTTTGGAGAGGCGGACATCGTCGTCAGCCGCTTCGGGGCGGAGTTCGAGGATGACGTTCAGGCCGGAATCGGCCATGTCGTGCTTGAACTGCTCGAAGACCTTCATGGCGCCGTTGGCCATGCATCCGGTACCGGCGCAGATGACGACGCGGCGGACCTGGGGAAGCGTGGCACTGCCCATCGCATTTTCTGTTGTAGGCGAGACGAGATTCGCGTTAGTCATGACACTCCTCGGCGGCGGGCTGCGCGGCGGTGGCAGCGGTTTGCTGTAACGCTTCAACTGCGCGGATGTCGTTGATGAGGCCGACGGCGCGCTCCGGAGTGATCTGTCCGTGCACTTGCTCGTCGATGACAACGACGGGGGCCAATCCGCAGGCGCCAAGGCAGGCTACGGTCTCGACGGTGAACATCATGTCGGGCGTGGTCTTGTTTTTTTCGCTGGTTCCGAGCGTCTTGTGCAGTGCTTCCAGGATGGGAAGGGACTGCTTGACGTGGCAGGCGGTTCCGTCGCAGATGCGGATGACGTGCTTGCCTTTGGGTTCGAGGGCAAAGTGCGCGTAGAAAGTGGCCACGCCGAAGACGCGGGCGGGCGGAACGTCGAGCGAAGTCGCCACATAGGTGAGGACTTCCTCGGGGAGGTATTGATATTCGTGTTGAATCGCCTGCAGGATGGGAATCAACCCTGAGGGACGTCGTCCGAAACGGTTAAGGATGGAGCAGACCTTTTCGAACTTTTCCGCGCGATCAACGACATTGGGCAGCGCCGCCATTTAAACAGCCTCCTTCTCTTGAATTGGCACTCGGAAGCGCCTCGCCAACTTCCAGGAAAGGGAGGCCAGCGTTGAATAAAGATCTTCGTTATGGACAATGATGTGTTCGGGAACCCGGAGCCGGACGGGAGCAAAGTTCCAGATGGCCTGGATGCCACCCTTCACCATTTGGTCGGCTACGGACTGGGCAGCTTCAGCCGGGCAGGTGATGATTCCCAGATGAATGCTCATGCGTTGGGACAGATCGCTCAGTTGCTCCAGAGGCAATACTGCTTTCTCGTGGATCCATTGGCCGATCTTGGAGGGGTCTGTGTCAAAGGCGGCGACAATGCGTAGGCCGAACTTGGAGAAGCGCTCGTGGCCGAGCAGGGCAGTGCCCAGATTGCCGACACCTACGAGAAACGCTTCGTTGATGTTGTTCCAGCCGAGGAATGTCTCGATGGCCAGGATGAGTTCAGTGACCGAGTAGCCTGTTTTGGGCTTGCCGATGATGCCGGTGTACTGGAGGTCTTTGCGGACCTGGACCGGGATCAGGTCCAGATCGCGACCGATCACGCTGCAGGAGATGCGGCTGATTCCCGCGGTTTCCAGGTCCTTCAGATAGTGGTGGTACTGGGGTAGGCGCGCCAGGCTGGGTTGCGGTATCGCCGGCGATTCACGGCGTTTTACCTGCAGGAGATTCGATAAATTTATATCGATAACCATATACCGAGTGTAAGGTCGGGTGTATTTGCTGACAGTGACAGCGGTCACGTTGCAATGAGAGGGGCGCTTATCTTGTTTAAGTCCATTTATTAGAAAACTTTAATGTCTCTTAACTGTAAGAAGTGTAGACGATTTGGAATGGGGCGGGGGATTGGCGCCGGTCTCTATTCAGGCGAGGCAGGGCTTCAAAGTGAGCCGAGGGTGCCTTTTGCAGGACCCAGCTCAAGATTGATCGGACGCGCGTAATCATCTCCGCGCGATCGTGCTACTTACCAGTCTGAATGCGCGTACTTTCTATGCAGCTTGCCGCGCAGATCGCTGGAGAGCCAATTGAACGGAAAGCCCGATCGTCCCCAAAGCCTCTCTCGTTTTCTTGGAGCCGTCAGACGCATTCAAACCCGGGCAGTCCTGCTGATTGGCCTTGCGGGACGGGCTGGGCGCAGACGGCTGTCGACATCCACGCCATTGCCGTAAATATGCCTGCCTCTCCGTATCTCTATTCGACCTATGGCTCGAATGTGAGCACGACTGGAATCGTGATTGCGGTGCTATCCGACGGGTTTTACATCGAGAATCCGAATTTGGACTTTGACTCGAACATATGCAGTTCGGAGGGGATTTACGTTTATACGGGCACGGAGTACCGCCTGGGTCATCAGTGGTTGGTACGTGGAACGTACGAATATCAGTTTCTACCGAACTCGCCGAATTTTACGAACGAGCCGAAGTTCGGCATCAAGCCCAATGGAGTCTCGGCGGGGATCTCTTACCGGTTGTGGCGCGGGAAATGATGGCGGTGTGAGGGGCGGGGCTGGGACGGGGGACGCTGTCCCCAGCGAGTGTGGTGAATCTGAAGTTCGTCGAAGAACAAAAGGAGATTCTTCGCTCACCACCCCCGAACTAATAAGAAACAAGTGCGTAAGTTGTTGAAAAGCAAGTAAGCGCATGCAGGTCGATGCGAACCCATCCTAGGCGCAAAAACAAAGACGCGCCGAGGATGGGGCACCCGGAGTTTCATGCGCAGCGGGTCGGAGATACCGGTGGAGGACTAGAAAGAAACAAGTGC
>CAYQOQ010000100.1:0-17307 GCA_964419175.1 uncultured Occallatibacter sp.
GAAATTCCGCAAGGAAACCGACATCCTCGACGTCTGGTTCGACTCCGGCACAAGCTGGTTCGCCGTCTGCGAATCCGATCCCGACCTCAAGCCTGTCTACACATCCTTCCAAAACAATCAGGGCACGGAGTGCCTTTACCTCGAAGGCGGCGACCAGCATCGCGGCTGGTTCCACTCTTCCCTGCTCACCTCGGTAGCCCTCCGTGGCCGCGCCCCCTACTCGCACGTCACCACCGCCGGATGGACCCTCGACGAGCAAGGCCGCGCCATGTCGAAATCTCTTGGCAACGGTGTCGATCCGGTCGACATCGCCAACCGCATGGGCGGCGAAATCGTCCGCCTCTGGGTCGCCTCGGTCGACTTCCGCGAAGACATGGCCGCCAGCGAAAACCTCATGCAGCGCTGCGCCGACCTCTACCGCAAGTTGCGCAACACCTTCCGCTTCCTGCTCGGCAATCTCAACGGCTTCGAGCCCCTCCGAGATCGCGTCCCCGAGGCCGACCTTCTGCCCCTGGACCGATACATGCTGGCCCGCACCCGCGAACTGACCGAAAACATCCTCGCCTGGTACGAGGCCTTCGAGTTCCATCGCGTCTATCAGGCCGTCAATGAATTCGCCATCGTCGACCTCAGCGCCTTCTTTCTCGACGTGCTCAAAGACCGCATGTACACCTTTGCGCCCACCAGCCTCGAACGCCGCTCCGCGCAAACCGTCCTCTGGAAGATCGCCGAAACCCTCGTCCGTCTCGTCGCTCCCATCCTCAGCTTCACCGCCGACGAAGTCTGGGAGTATCTGCCCAAAGTCGAAGGCCGCGAACCCAGTGTCCACCTCGCCCTGTTTCCCAAGCCCGAAGAAGTCTTCTCCGAGAACCCCGCGCAGTTGCTTGAAGAGTGGAAGCAACTCTTCGCCGTCCGCGACCAGGCACTCCGTGTCCTTGAAGAAGCCCGCCAGAACAAGATCATCGGCAAAGGCCTTGAAGCCGAGTTGGACATCACAGCCTCCGGCGACCAGTTGACCCTTCTCCAGCGCCATGCTGCCGGCCTCAAAGAAGCTATCAACGTCTCAGCAGTCAAAGTGATCGAAGGCGCGGAATTCACCGTCAAAGTAATCCCCGCCACCGGCCACAAGTGTGCCCGCTGCTGGAACTTCATGCCCGAAGTCAGCGACTACGGCATCTGGCACAACGTCTGCACCCGCTGCCAATCCGCCCTCAAGGAAATGGGTATCGCCCCACCCCAGCCCACGGAGACCGCCGAATGAGTTTCACAGCACCCCGCCGTCTCCCCTGGCTCCTCGGCCTCTCCGCACTCATCCTCGCTGCTGACCGCCTCACCAAAGTCTGGGTCAGCAGCCACATCCCCATGGGCGGAGCCATTCCAGTCATCCCCCGCCTCCTCCGAATCACCCACTGGACCAACGACGGCGCGGCCTTCTCGCTGTTTGCCGACTCCGCGTCGCCGCATACCGTTCGCTGGACCCTGATCTCCTTCTCGCTCCTCGCCACCATCGTGGTCCTCGTCGCCATGATCCGTCTCGGCAGCCGCTTCACCCTCACCACCGTCGCCCTCGCCCTCGTCTTTGCCGGAGCCCTCGGCAACGTCCACGACCGCATCGTCTACGGCTCCGTAGTCGACTTCATCGAAGTCCACATCTACACCTACCACTGGCCCGACTTCAACATCGCCGACTCCTCCATCGTCATTGGAGCCTGTATGTTGATGCTCGATTCCCTCCTGCCCAAAAAGAGTTCCAATCTCTAGCTCCCTCTGAAAATCACGCGCAATCCCCCTGCTCCTTCGCCCGCAAATCCCGCCAAACGCGCCCTCTCCCTCCAGCCAGATATAATCCTCGCGACCAATTCATCTGCATCCGGAGTCGCACGAAATGTCTCCACAAAATCCCGCATCAACGCCCGCCCTCTCAGAACCAGCCGGCCGCATGTCCCATCAGCGCTGGGTCATCTGCGCATTTCTATTTCTCGCCACCGTCATCGCCTACGTGGACCGTGGCGTCATCGCTTATCTTGAGAAATTCCTCGAAGGCGTCATCCCCGGCCTCGACAGCGTCAAATACGGCATGATTCTTGCTGCCTTTACGGCAGCCTATGCCATCGGCATGTTGATCGCCGGCGGAGTCACAGACAAGCTCGGAACCCGCAAAGCCTTCGCCATCGCCATTGGCCTCTGGAGCATCGCAGCCGTACTGCCAGGCGTAGCCTTTTCTGTCCTCACCTTCGGAATCGCCATGTTTCTCCTCGGCCTCGGTGAAGCCGCCAACTTCCCCGCCTGCATGAAGACCGTCGCCGAGTGGTTCCCCAAGCGTGAGCGCGCTCTGGCCACCGGCATCTTCAACTCCGGAGCCAACATCGGCAACATCCTCGTGCCGCTCGTCGTTCCGTTTCTCGTAGTCCTCGTCGGTTGGCGCGGAACCTTCTTCGTCACCGGCGCCACGGGCATGGTATGGCTTGCCTTCTGGCTTTTCTACTATCGCAAGCCCGAGGAGCATCGCAGTGTCTCCCCTGCCGAACTCGCCCTCATCCTCAGCGATCCCGGCGAAACCATTGAAAGCGTGCCCTGGAGCCACGTCTTGCCGTGCAAGGAAACCTGGGCCTTCGCCATCGGAAAATTGCTTACCGATCCTATCTGGTGGTTCTATCTCTTCTGGATTCCGCGTTACCTGCAGTCAACCTTCCACCTCACCCTCGCCCAGAACCGGATGCCGGTCATGCTGGCATATGGCATCTCGATCATCGGCAGCGTTGGCGGCGGATGGCTTTCCTCCATGCTCCTCAAGCGCGGAAAAAGTGCAAACGTGGCGCGCAAGACAACCATGCTCATCTGCGCACTGTTGATTCTTCCCATCTTCACCGTGCCGTTCGTTCATCAACTCTGGTTGGTTGTGGCCTTGCTCGGCATGGCAACCGCCGGACACCAGGGATGGTCGGCGAATCTCTTCACCCTGCCTTCCGACATGTTTCCAAAATCCGCCGTTGGCAGCGTCATCGGCATCGGCGGCATGATGGGCGCCGTCGGCGGCGTATTGTTGCAACCGGCGACAGGCCTGATCGTGGGCATCACCCACAGCTACGTGCCGCTGTTCATCATCGCCTGTTTGGCCTATCCAATAGCTTTAATCGTCATCCACAGCATCTCGCCCAAGCTCGCCCCCGCCCGCATGGACTAAAAGCTGTCCGCTTGCTGTTGCAACAAACCTGGGTGCCCCAGGTCCCGATTCTGGGACCTGGGATACGACCGCACTCCATCGCAACGCGCGAAATTATGAGGTCAATGACTTAACGCCTTGTGTAAAAATTGCATCATGCCTCCATCTACTTTCATGCGCGTCATACTAGTCGCCGCAACTGTTTCTGTCGTTCTCCTTGCAGCCCATCCCGCTTCCGCTCAGCGACTCCCCTCCACCGTTCTCCCCGAGCACTACACGCTCACGCTGACCCCCGACCTCAAGGCCGCCACCTTCACGGGCCAGGAGTCCATCGACGTCACCATAAAAGAGCCGGCCAATTCCATCACTCTTAACGCCGCAGAGATCGCCTTTCAGTCCGTTACAGTCACCGCCGCAGGCCAGCAGCAAACCGCCGCTGTGTCTCTCGACAAAGACAAGCAGCAAGCCACCTTCACCTTCTCCGCCCCCCTCCCCGCAGGCAAGGCCACGATCTCCATCGCCTACACAGGCATCCTCAACAACGAGCTCCGCGGCTTCTATCTCTCCAAAACCGCTCGCCGAAACTACGCCGTAACCCAATTCGAGTCCACCGATGCCCGCCGCGCCTTCCCCTCATTCGACGAACCCGCTCTCAAAGCCACCTACGACGTCTCTCTCATCGTCGACTCGACCGACACTGCCATCTCGAACGGCCCCATCGTCTCCGACACTCCCGGCCCCGGCACCGCCAAGCACACCCTCAAGTTCCTCACCACGCCAAAGATGTCCACCTATCTCGTCGCCTTCCTCGTCGGCGACTTTCAGTGCTCCTCTGGCTCCCAGGACGGCGTCGCCATCCGCGTCTGCTCCACGCCCGACAAGGTCGCTCTCACTCCCTACAGCGTCGACGTCGCCAAATACGTGCTTCACTACTACAACACCTACTTCGGCATTCCCTACCCCCTCAAGAAGCTCGACCTCATCGCCCTGCCCGACTTTGAAGCCGGAGCCATGGAAAACTTCGGCGCCATCACCTACCGCGAAACCCTGTTGCTCATCGACCCAAAAACCGCCTCCGACGAAGCAAAGGAAACCGTCGTCAGCGTCATCGCTCACGAGATGGCGCATCAGTGGTTTGGCGATCTCGTCACCATGCAGTGGTGGGACAATCTCTGGCTCAACGAAGGCTTCGCTACTTGGATGTCGAACAAGCCTCTGGCCGCCATGCATCCTGAATGGAACATGAACCAGGACGTAGCCCACGAATTGAACGCTACGCTCGACCTCGACACACAGCCCACCACCCGCGCCATCCGCGCCAAGGCCGACACCCCCGACGAAATCAACCAGATGTTCGACGGCATCGCCTACGGCAAAGCCAGCGACGTCCTGCTCACCGTCGAAAACTACCTCGGCCCAGAAATCTTCCGCCAGGGCGTGCACAACTACCTCGCGGCCCACCTCTACTCCAACGCCACCGCAGAAGATTTCTGGAACGCTCAGACCGCCGCGAGCCACAAGCCCGTCGACAAGATCATGGACTCGCTCGTCGCCCAGCCCGGCGCAACAATCCTCACCTTCGGCCAGCCCGCCAACGGCCAGGTCCCTGTCCAGCAGCAACGCTTCTTTCTGAGCCCCAGCATCAAGCCCGACCCCGCGCAGAAGTGGACACTCCCCGTCTGCTTCACATCCCAAAGCGGCGCTCAGGATTGCCAACTCCTCACGCCCACCACATCCACGCTCAAAGTCCCCGCCGCCTCTATCTTCTTTGCCAATGCCGGCGGCAAAGGCTACTACCGCAGCGCCTACGCGCCTGCCGATTACGCGGCTCTGGTCGCCGCCATCGAAACCAGGCTCACCCCTGCCGAGCGCATCAACCTCATTGGCAACGAGTGGGCCCAGGTCCGCAGCAACAAGGCCACCGTAGGCGACTATCTCAACCTCGCCGCCGCCGTCAAAGCCGATCCCAACTCCCCCGTCGTTTCCACCGCTCTCGGCGGCGTCGACGCCATCATGGCCCGCGTAGCGGCCACGCCCGAAGAAAAGGCCGCGCTCGCCGCCTGGATGCGCCGCACCTTCTCGCCCGAGCTCGTCAAACTCGGACCGCCCTCGCCCAGCGATTCCCCCAACACACGCCAGTTGCGTGCCCTGCTTTTCAGTGTCCTCGGCTACTACGCCAAAGACCCCGCCGTACTCACCCAGGCCGCCGAGATCGCTAAGAAGTACATCGACGAACCTGCATCGGTCGATCCAACCCTCGGCCAGACAGCCCTCTCCATCGCCGCCCGCAACGGCGACGCCGCCTTGTTCAACCAATTGCAAAAGGTCTATGAGACCTCAACCAATCCCGACTACCAGGAAAACGCCCTGCACCTGCTGGCGCAGTTTGAGAACCCCGCCCTCGTCAAGCGCTCTCTCGACTACGCCGTCTCCGGCAAAGTCCGTAACCAGGACGCCGCCATCCAGCTCTCCATCGGTCTCCAGATCGATGCCACCCGCGATCTCACATGGAGTTTCATCAAGGCCAACTGGGATAAAGTGCAGGCTCAACTCACCACCGCCATGGGCGGCAACCTGGTCGGCTCCACCTCGAGCTTCTGTTCCGCCCAGGCCCGCGACGACGTCCAGAACTTTTTCTCCACCCACAAAGTCCCCGCCGCCGGCATCGCTCTCAAGCACGCCATCGAGCGCATCAACAGCTGCATCGAGTTCCGCTCCCTCCAGGAACCCAACCTCAACCAATGGCTAGCCACCCAGCCTGCCCAATAACCAGCGCGCCATGCAGCGATGTCCGCCGTAGGCCCTGCCTTTTTTAATCTCTTGTACTGGTATCAACGATGGGTGCCCCAGGTCTCGCTTCTGAGACCTGGGAAAACATGCACTCAATCTCCACCGGGTTTTGAAAGGTACGTCCTCGTCCCTAATGCCGGCGCGCAACCCCTACTTCAAATCCCTCCAGTTCGCTCCAAACCCCAGGTCCGCCACCAGCGGCACCTTGAGTTCCCGAACCCCTTCCATCTCCGTCCGCACCAGCGTCTCCACCTCCGCCTCTTCCCCCGCCGGAACCTCGAAGATCAACTCGTCGTGCACCTGCAAAATCATCCGCGTCTCCAGCTTCCGCTCCGTCAACTGCCCATCGATCGATATCATCGCCAGCTTGATCAAATCCGCCGCCGTCCCCTGCAGCGGCGTGTTGATCGCCGTCCGCTCCGCAAAGCCGCGCTGGTTCGCATTGCGGCTCTCCATATCCGGAATCGGCCGCATCCTCCCGAACAGCGTGCGCACATACCCATCGCGCCGCACCTGCTCCAGCGTCTCGTCGATAAATTTCTTCACGCCCTGGTACCGCGCAAAGTAGCGCTCGATGTATGCCCGCGCCTCGGCCTGCGGAATCCCCAGTTGCGTCGCCAGTCCAAACGGTGAAATCCCATACACGATCCCGAAGTTCACCGCCTTCGCCCGCCCGCGCGTCTCCTTGTCCATCGTCTCAATCGGCACGCCGAACACTTCGCTCGCCGTCAGCGTATGAATGTCGATATTCTCCTCGTACGCCCGCATCAGCAGCGGATCGCCGCTGTAATGCGCCAATAGCCTCAGCTCAATCTGCGAGTAATCCGCCGACAGCAACTGCGTCCCCGGCGACGCCGTAAACGCCGCCCGAATCTCCCGCCCCAGCTCCGTCCGAATCGGAATGTTCTGCAAGTTCGGATTCACCGACGACAGCCTTCCCGTCGCCGTGCCCGCCGCCTGAAACGTCGTATGCACTCGCGAATCCGCATCGGCCAACAGCGGCAGCGCGTCAATGTAATTCGACTTCAACTTCGCCAGATGCCTGTACTCCAACACCAGCTTCGGAACCTCGTTCGTCTCCGCCAGATGTTCCAGCACATCCTGCGCGGTCGAAAGATTCTTACTCTTCCCCCGGCTCGCCGGAGCCGCCAGCCCCATGTGCGTAAACAGCACCTCGCCCAGTTGCTTCGGCGAATTGATGTTGAACCGCCGCCCTGCCAGCTCGAAAATTCTTTCGCCAACCCGTCCAATCTCCACGCTGAACTGAGACGAAAGCCCTGCCAGTACGCCCGCGTCAATGCGCACGCCCACCTGCTCCATCCGGTAAAGCACCGGCGCAAGCGGCAAATCGATCTCCTGGTAAACCTGCTCCACGCCGCACTTCTTCGCCTCTGCCAGCAGCACCGGCACCAGCGCATGAATCGCCGCCGCAGCCGCCGTCTCAGTCGAAGGCGCAGCCTGTCCATGCCGCGCCGCCACATCCGCCAACGCCTGCGTCGTGTGCGTCGGATTCAGCGCATACGACAACAGCATCGTGTCTTCTACCGCACCCCGCAACTGAACCTCGTGCGCATCCAGCACGTGCAGCGCCGTCTTCCAATCATGCGTCCGCTTTGGAACTCCACCATCCTCCAACAGCTTCCGCAACTCCGCCGTCAGCCCCAGCCGCAACGCAACACCCTGCGTGGCGCACACCCCCACCGCAAAGCTCACCGCAGGCTTCTCTTCCGCCCCGGACAAATCGAACTGCGCCTGCGCCGGAGGCAATTCATCTTCGGCCTCGACAGCCGCTGCGTGCGCCGCCGCATCCAGCGCAAACGCAAATCCCTTCGCCTCAGCCGCGCGATAAAACTCCGCCGCCTGTTCTTCCGTCGGCTCTTCAATCAACTCCGCAACAACCGCAGTCTCTGAAGGCGCAAGCTCCTTCAGCATCGACGTAAACTCAAGCTCCGTAAACAGCTCGCGGCAAGCCTCCAGATCCGGCTCCAGCGTCTCCATCGCCGTCAGGTCCAACTCCACCGGCACGTGGCAATCAATCGTCACCAGTTCCTTCGACAGCAAAACAGCATCGCGATTCTGTTCAAGCGACTCGCGATAGGTCTTCCGCTTCACGTCCGCTGCCCGCTCCAGCACCGCCTCCACGCTGCCGAACTCGCGAATCAGCTCCACGCTCCCCTTATCGCCAATCCCCGGCGCGCCCGGAATGTTGTCCACCGCATCCCCGCGCAGCGCCATCACGTCCACCACTTTTTCCGGAGGCACGCCCAGCGTCTCCGTCACCCCCGCCGGATCAAGAATCAAATTGTCCTTCTGCGGATTCAGAATCTTCACCGTCGGCGTCACCAACTGCATCATGTCCTTGTCGCCCGACACCACAAAGACCTCATGCGCCTGCTCGGCCGCCTGCCTGGCCAGCGTGCCAATTACATCGTCGGCCTCAAACCCCACCGCCTCAAGAATCGGAATCCGCAATGCCTCCAGCGCCCGCCGAATGTACGGAATCTGCCGCCGCAAATCCTCCGGCATCGTCGCCCGATTAGCCTTGTACCCCTCGTAGCTCACCTCGTCGAAGCTCTGCGTCTTCCCGTTCCACTTCCGCAGCGGCCCCATCGTCCGCGCCCGCTCGTCGCGAAACACCTCGCCGCTCACGTCGAACACGGCGGCAAAGTAATGCGGCTTGAAGTCCTGCCGCAGCTTCTTGATCATGTTCACAAAAACGTAGACAGCCGCCGTCGGCAGCCCACCCCGCGTAGACATGGGCCTGCTGCGCTGCATCGCGTGGTAAGCGCGAAAGATAAACGACATCGTGTCGAGAAGAAATACGGGCTGTTTCGTTTCGTCAGTCACGCTAGAGAGTTTAGCAGCGTAGCTCACTCCACGAACATTCCGGGTGCCCCCGGTCCCTCGCTTTTGGGGACCGGGGATACGAAGCACTCAGTTCGCAGCGCTCGAATTCACGGAAATGTTCGGGTCTCCATCCTCGGCGCGCCTTTGTTTTTGCGCCTAGGGGGGGTACGACGCACTCAAACCGCTTTGTTCATGCGTGCTGAGTCCTTAACGGATGCCATGGACTTCAGCCGAGCAGCCCTCAAGACGCGGGCTATTCCTCGTCACCCCAGAAACATGCAATCGCCATAGCTGAAAAACCGGTACTTGTTCTCCACCGCATGACGATACGCATCCAGCACCCGCTCCCGCCCCGCAAACGCGCTCACCAGCATCAGCAGACTCGACTGCGGCAGATGGAAATTCGTCAGCAGCCCGCCCACCAGCCGAAACTCAAACCCCGGCGAAATAAAAATCTCCGTCACTCCCGAATGCGCCTTGAGTTCTCCGCCCCCGGCCTCCCGCGCGCAATGTTCCAGCGTCCGCACCACCGTCGTCCCCACCGCCACAATGCGCCTGCCCTCGCGTGCCGCGCGATTCACCGCATCCGCCGTAGCCGCACTCAAGGTATACCGCTCCCGATGCAGCCGAACATCCTCCACCCTGTCCACGCGCAGCGGCGCAAACGTCCCAAGACCCACATGCAGCGTGACCCGCGCCACTTCAACGCCCTTTGCCGCCATATCTTCCAGCACCTGCGGCGTAAAGTGCAATCCAGCCGTAGGCGCGGCCACTGAACCCCGTTCGTGTGAATAGACCGTCTGGTAGCGCTCGCGATCCGCGTCCGCATCGTCGCGGTGGATATAAGGCGGCAGCGGCATGTGTCCAATCCGCTCCAGCACCGCGAAGAAATCCGCAACCGGCTCAAACCTCAACAGCCGTTCGCCAAACTGCCCTCGTTCCAGCACCTCTGCCTCAAGCACCGTCTCGCCCGTCGCCGCGGGAAACACCAGCCGCTCGCCAATCGCAACTTTTCTGCCCGGCCTCACCAGCGCGCGCCAAAGATTCTCTCCAGCCGGCTCGGTCAGCATCACCTCGATCCGCCCCGTCGGTTTTTCATGGTCGCACATCAACGTGCGCCGTGCGTAGAGCCGCGCCGGAATCACGCGGCTGTCGTTCAGCACCAGCAGATCGCCCGCCCGCAGCAGCGAAGCAAAATCCGCAAAACTCGCGTCTCGCAAAACACCGGAGTCGCGCTCCATCACCAGCATCCGGCTCGTCCCACGCTCCGCCGGAGGCTCTTGCGCAATCAGTTCCTCGGGCAACTCAAAATCGAAATCGGAAACCAGCAACTCGCTCACGGCCGCGCCTTCATCGGGTCCGCCTTACCAAAGTATTCGAGCGCCCGCACCCGCGCCCGTTCAATCGCGGCATTCAGTTCCTCGCGCTTCGGCTCAAACTCCTCCGCCGCCAAATCCTTCGGAACCCGCGTCCACTGCGCCCAACTCACCACAATCCGCGTAAACGGCTTCGGCACCAGAAACCTGTCCCACGACCCCATCGTCCACGCATGCTCAGGCTCCAGGTGAAACGCCCCAATCGGCGCGCCCGTCATCTGCGCCAGCTTGATCGGTCCCATCTTGGTGCGATAGATCGGCCCGCGCGGCCCGTCCGCCGTAAAAATCGCCGTCCGCCCACTCTCAATCACGTGCGCCAGTCCCAGCAGCCCCTCGCGCGCCCCTCGCGAGCTTGAACCCCGCACTGCACCAAAGCCAAACATCTCCAGAATGCGCGTAATCAGTTCGCCGTCAAAGCTCCTGCTGATGAGAATGATCGCTTTCGACCGCCGGAAATACACCGTGCAAGGTAGTACGCACTGGTGCCAGAAGCAGTAGATCTCCGGCCCCGGCTCCTCGCCAAAGACAACGGGCACAACACCCTCTTCGGCAATCACCTCAAAGCGCCATGTCCGCCCGATAATCGAAAACAGCGCCCAAACCACACGCGGAATCACGGCCAGCGCAATCCGCTGGCCCAGCGTAAATCTGGGGCTGGCCTCTTTAGTCACTCTTTCGATTTTAGCTGGCTCGCGTGCCCCATTCATTCTGTCGCTGAGCGAACGGGGCCCCAAGCGCTTTCCGGGGTCCCCAAAGAGCGCTTTTGCTCTTTGGGGTGGAGCGTGGGGGTGGTGAGTCGAAGGATCTGCTGTTGTTTTTCAATCAACTTCGGAGACAGGACGCTAGGTTTCAGCATCCTCTGCCCATGCAGCCCGCACGGATTGAAAAGCTGAAGGCTAAAAGCTAACAGCGGATAGCTGCTTTTAAGGCTCGATATCCACGCCGCGCCAAAAGGCCACGAACCCTTTGATCTTGCGTGCCGCGGGCTTCGGGTCGGGGTAGTACCAGGCCGCGTCTTGGTTATCCTGCCCGTCGATCAGCAGGCTCATATAGCGAGCCTGCCCCTTCCACGGGCAGGTTGAAGTCGTGCTGCTGGGGCGAAAATAGTCCCGCTTGAGGCTGGCCTCGGGAAAATACACATTTCCCTCAACAGTCTCCGTCGTGTCGCTTTCGGCAATGACTCTGCCGTTCCAGATCGCTCGCGCCATGGTCAATTCCGCATCGGTCCCTTCCGCGGCAAAAAATGCCCGCAGGAAGACTGACGGATACGACACTACCAGAGTTTGCGCGGCGTGGCGAGTCCCTTCGCGGATTCAATTGTCTCTGCGGAACCTACTTAGCCGCCTCAATCGCATCGATGTGGACACTCTTCGCCGCGTCGTCGGCGGTCGCGGTTACGGTCACATGGCCACCGTAAAAGTCCTTCACCGCTTCGGGGTTGTCGATCGTCCAGACCTCTTTTTTGGCCTCGTCCACAAACACCGGCTTCATGCCGCTCTCCATGCACTTCTTCACGCATTCCGCGCCGCTGCCGGCATGCTTGGCGCCGCACATCGAATCGGAGATCCAACCGTTGATCTTGCTTGAATCGGCAGCCTTGGCCGCAAGCACGGACAAAGCGAATACAGCTATCGCCACAAACAATTTACTCTTCACGAGAAACCTCCAGGGGAATTGGGAAGTCACGACCTGCAATCATCATGCTTCATCCACGGCCCTCTTCACAAGGGGACAAAGCATGAACTTTTCTTCATATCGAAAAATACATTTCCTGTTTTCTACCGCGCCGCAAGCCGATTGCGCCGCGCCTCAACAGCCTTCTCGACAGCCTCGTAGCGCTGCGAAGCCGCAGAGAACCGATTGATCAGCTCCGACGTCTTTACCAGGAATCCCGGATTCTTCTCCCGTATCCCCTCTAGAATGGGCGCAAACTTGGCCAGAAGAAAAAATCCCTCGGCGTTGCAATCCACAAACAGCTCCGCTGAAACCGCGCCGTGGATCACCATCGCCGCCGCCATCTCCCAGTAGCTCAATACCTGGCGCAGATACGCGTTGTGCGGATCGGCCGCATTCTCCGCCACGGCAAAGAACTCCTCGACCGTCGTAGGCCAGAACTCGCCCATCACCCAGGCGCGCGCCTGCCGCATCACCGATTCGGTGCGCAGTGAATAGAGTTTTAAAACAATTTCCGCATCCGCCGGCGTTGCAAGCATCCGTTCCATCTGGTTATCTCCGATGCCCCATACTACCGGATTCAACTGAAACCTGCCGAATGCCATGTTTTCTTGCGAGTGCCCCAGATCTCGATCAAGACATGGGACTCTTGAGAAGAGTTACACTTCCTCGGCGCAAAACAAGCTAGTGTCCTGAGTCTAAAGTTCGTTTCATAATTGTAGCCATGCGGCACTCCCCCTCCGAGAGGCTGTCATCCTGAACGGAGCGCGTATGGGGCCCCCCGTTCGCTTTTTGAACGTGGGGTAAGCGGAGTGAAGGATACTGCTTTGCCCTTACCTCTCCCTACCCAAAAACCAAAGAATTATTTCAAGAACTTCAGACTCACCAAGCTAGGGCCTGTCTCAAATATTCGCAGCAAAACTCAGGTTGTCATCCTGAGCGAACGGGGCCCCAAGCGCCGAGTGCCCCAGGTCTCGTATTTGAGACCTGGGATGGGATGATACCAACCAAAACCGGAGCCTACTGCCTTTACGCCGTCACCAATTCCTTCTTCCCGTCCTTCTTCTCCACCACCGGCCCGTGCGTCTCCACGGTCGGCGGAGGCGGCGCATCGCCGATCCGCTTCGAGTAGCTGCACACCACCTTCGCGCCCTCTTCAGCCGGAGCCGCAGCTACTTTCTTGCCCCGCTTCTTCGGCGCAACTTCCTCCTCGGCGCCCTTCTTCTTGTTCGGGCACTCCAGGAATATCCCCGACTTCAGCGTCTTCTCCACCAAGTATGGGCTCCCGCACTCGGGACACTTCTTCGCCACCGGCTTCAGATTCGACGTGAAATCGCACTTGGGATAATTTGTGCAGCCCCAGAAAACATTCCCGCGCCGCGCCTTGCGCTCGGCCAGGTCGCCGGTTCCGCACTTCGGGCACTTCATGCCTTCAATCAGGTTCTGCTTGATGTACTTGCACTTCGGATATCCCGAGCAGGAAACAAACTCTCCATACGCTCCCTGCCGCAGCACCAGCGGCTTGCCGCACAGCGGGCAGTCCTCGCCCGTCGGCTCCGGCGGTTTCTGCTGCTGCTTCTGGCTCAGCTTCCGGAACGTCTTGCACGGCGGATCGGCGTTGTAGTCCGGGCAGCTCATGAACGGCCCAAACAGTCCCCGCCGCAAAATCATCACCTTGCCGCAGTTCTCGCAATACTCCTCGGTCTCGCCTGCCTCCTGCGCCTCCGGCGTATTCAGGTCAGGCTTGGCCGCAATGTTCTCCTTGGTGAACGTGCAGCTCGCCGGATCCTTCTTGTTGTACGCCGAACACGCAAAGAACGTACCGAACTTGCCCCACTTCAGCAGCAGAGGCGATCCGCAGACCTCGCACTTTTCGCCCGTCACCTGCTCCATCCGCTTGATGTTTTCCATGTTCTTGCCGGCGTCCTTGAGCTCTTCCTCAAAGTAGCCGTAGAACCCATTCAGCAGATCGGTCCACTTCTCCTTGCCCTCTTCAATATCGTCCAGCTCCTCTTCCAGCTTGGCCGTGTATTTGGTGTCGAAGATGTAAGGGAAATTCTTCACCAGCAGGTCGCACACCACCACGCCGATCTCGGTGGGATAGAACCTGCCCCGCGAGCCACCATGCTTCACCACGTACTCGCGATCCTGAATCGTGTTGATAATCGAAGCGTACGTCGACGGCCTTCCGATCCCCCGCTCTTCAAGCTCCTTCACCAGCGAGGCTTCGTTGTAGCGCGGAGGCGGCTGCGTAAAGTGCTGCTCGTTCTCCAGCTTCTCGAGCGCGAGCGCCTTCACGCCGTCCAGAACCGGCAGCTTGTTCGCGCTCTCGTCGTCATCGTCCTTCTTGTCCTCGGAAACCTCGTAGACCTTCAGGAATCCGTCGAAGCGCATCACCGATCCGCTCGCGCGAAAATCGTACGTCTTGCTGTTCTTCGCCGACTTGGCCGCAATATTCGCCGTCGTCACATCGAACACCGCCGGCACCATCTGCGAGGCCACAAACCGCTGCCAGATCAGCCGGTACAGTTTCAGTTGCTCATCGCTCAGGTAGCGCGCAATCGACTCCGGCGTCCGCGACGCATCGGTCGGACGAATCGCTTCGTGCGCGTCCTGCGCGGCCTTCTTGCCCTTGTACGTATTCGCCGTTGCCGGAAGGTACTTCGCTCCCAGCTGCTTGGTAACCCACTCCCGCGCCCCGGCAATCGCCTCCGGCGCAATGCGCGGAGAATCGGTACGCATGTAGGTAATCAGGCCCACCGTGCCCTCGGCGCCCACATCCACGCCTTCATAGAGCCGCTGCGCCACACCCATCGTCCGGCGCACATTAAAACCCAGCTTGTTCGACGCGTCTCTCTGCAGTTGGCTCGTGATAAACGGCGGCAGCGGCCTGCGCTGTTTTTCTGTTGCCTGCACCGAGGCCAGCGTCCACTTCGCATCCTTCAGCGCCGCGACCGTCTCGTCCATCGCCACTTTACCGGCCAGCGCATTTGAAATCCAAAGCGCCTTTCCGTCCTTGTCCGTGCCATTCGAAAGCCGCGCCGCTTCTCCGTCAATGCCCACGAACCGCGCCTTGAAGCTCTTCTCCGCCTGCCTGTCAGGGTGGAGCATCGCATCCAGCGTCCAGTATTCCAGCGGCTTGAACGCGCCGATCTCCCGCTCCCGCTCCACAATCAGCCGCACCGCCACCGTCTGCACGCGTCCAGCCGACAGCCCGCGCCGCACCTTGTCCCACAACAGCGGAGAAATCTGGTAGCCCACCAGCCGGTCCAGCACGCGCCGCGTCTGCTGCGCATCCACCAGGTTCTGGTCCACGTCCCGCGCGTGATTGAACGCTTCCTGCACGGCCTTCTTCGTAATCTCGTTGAAGGTCACGCGCTTGATCTTCTTCCGTTCTTTCGCGTTGATCCCCAACTGCAGCGCAAGATGGTACGCAATCGCCTCGCCCTCGCGGTCAGGATCAGGCGCCAGGAAAATCTCGTCCGCCTTGGCGGCCAGTTTCTTCAACTGGTCCACCACTTTCTCCTTGCCCGGAGACACCACAAGCTTCGGCTCAAACGTCCGATGCTCCAACTCCACGCCAATGTCATTCTTGGGCAAGTCCATGATGTGCCCCACAGATGCGCGCACATCAAAACCCTTGCCAAGATACTTCTCGATCGTCTTCGCCTTGGCCGGCGACTCCACGATCACCAGTGATTTGCTCATTGCCATCCTTATTAACGTACCTAATCTACACTGTCAGCCTTGTTGGACTCAGCTTCTGCGATTTCGATTCATTCCCAAGTCCAGCCCCAATTCCCTTCGCGGATCAGTGCCTGCCACCTCGCCGGGCGAAAAACACGCTACAAATGTTGGACCCTACCACGGAACACCGCCGCATTTCCACTCGCCCGAACCTTTTTCTTCACCCGACCCTCCAATTTCGAGCACGCAACAGATCCTTTTTCGCGGGCCGGAAATTCCCTGCAAATCCCTTGTTTGCTGTTATCAGGATTGATTTCGGGAGCCGGCAGACTCTTCGCCCCGCGCGGCCAGAAAGAAAAAACTCGTTCTAGTCCTCCACCGGCGTTTCCGACCCGTGATCGATGAAATTGTGCCCCATCCATCGGACGTCTCTGTTTTTGTCCGATGGGTGGGAGTCCGCAGAAATCCAGGAAGGACTCTTTGTTTTGTTCAACCTGCATTTTTGTTTCTTATTAGGTGCGCTGCGTCCGCTTTGGACGCAACGCCTACGCCGGTTCCGTCCACACAAACGTCGCCAGTTCCCTGTTCTTGCGCACCCGGTCGGCCGGAAACACCTGCCCGTGCATCACCACAAAAACTCCCGGCGCCAGCAGCCGCGCCGCCATCAAGCTCTCCGTCAGATTCTGCAACCCATCGCTGCCCTCAAATCCAAGCGGCGTCATCGCTCCGGTCAGAATCACCGGCACCTGCAGATCCGGAAAAGTCTTCTGAATGTACACCCCGGTTTCCACCATCGTATCCGTGCCGTGAGTAATCACAATCGGATAGCCCTCGGGCAGCAACCGGTCCATCTCGGCGCCCAGTTTGGCGCGGTCTTCCGCCGTCATCTCCAGGCTGTCCTTGTTCAGCAGGGGAATCACTCTCACTTCGCAATCCGGCAGGCGCAGCCGATTCAAATACTGGCCTATCTTGCTCGCGCTGTTCAGCACCGCCCCGGACTGTTCCGAGTACATCTTCTCGATCGTTCCCCCGGTCGTAATCAGGTTTATGCTCCGCATCGTTCCTTTCCGCAGCTTTCCTCTTTTAGAATCTGTTCAAAAACCAGGACTCCGCTGAAGGGTACGGGCTTCAGCCCGTACATAACCCCAGCAAAACGAGTTGGGCTTTAGCCCCCGAGGGATGTCTTTGTTCCATCTCCACCGTCTTTTCAGGGTTTCTGGACAGGTTCTTAGACACACCAACTCACATACTACTTCCGCCGCGCGCCCCATCCTTTTCGCTGATCCTTTTTCGAAGGAAAATTCAACGAGAAAATAGGCGCGATACCACACCCTCTCCCGGACCCATGGGCCAAAAACTCCCTATGCCCTGCGCCCAATCACATCGTCCGGACGTAATTCTTCCCCGGCAATCCCTTGATCCGCCCCGCCATCTCCAACTCAAAGATCGCCGTAAACACCTCGGACGAAGTCAGTTGCGTCTCCAGTAAATCCAGAATCTCGTCGATCTGCAAGCTCGCATCCTTCCGCAGAACTTCCAGAACCATGCTCTCCTGGGGCCGCAACACCGGGTCGGGTAATAAGGATGCGGTCGTCTCGGATTTGGATTCAGCCGGTGCCATCGACTCCAGTTCCAGCCGAACCTGCGAAGGCAGATCCTCCCACACATCCTCCCAGGTCGCCACCAGCTTGGCCCCCTGTTTAATCAACGTGTTGGGCGTCCACGATCCCTTGTTCGTCACGTTCCCGGGCACCGCGAACAGGTCCCGAT
>CAYQOQ010000101.1:0-17245 GCA_964419175.1 uncultured Occallatibacter sp.
TCCAGTTTATGCAAATAAGACGCGGGTCGCAGACTTGTGCAGAGGTTCCCTAAACAGGCGTCAACATCGAATGTGCGACGTCCTCATACTCGGTACGCAAGATGATCTCGTTCTGCAAGGCGCTGGTCAGATCACAGAAATAATCGCTATAGCCTGCAACGCGCACGATGAGGTCGCGGTACTTCTCCGGCTCTGCTTGCGCGGCGCGGAGCGTATCTGTTGTGACCACATTGAACTGAATGTGATGTCCCCCCAGGCGGAAGTAGGAGCGAACCATATAGGCCAGCTTGTCGAGGCCTTCTTCGCCCTGCACCAGCCGGGGCGCGAACTTTTGGTTGAGCAGCGTTCCACCGGTGCGGGAATGATCCATCTTGGCCGCAGACTTCAGCGCCGCCGTTGGCCCTTTCCGGTCCGCGCCCTGGGTGGGCGAAATGCCGTCGGACAGCGGTTCCCCGGCGTGGCGGCCGTCAGGTGTGGCTCCGGTCATCGATCCGAAGTAGACGTGACACGTGGTGGACAGATAATTGATGCGGTAGCATCCGCCCTTGGTATTCTTGCGTCCATCCACCTCATCGAAGAAAGCGTTAAACAGATCCACATAGATGGCGTCAGCCCAGTCATCGTCATTGCCGAACTTCGGCGTCTTGTTCCACAGCGTCAAGCGCAGTTTTTCGTGGTTCTCGAAGTTGTGCGCCAAGGCCTCCAGCAAATCGTCCATTGAGATTGCTTTTCGGTCGAAGACATGATGCTTGATCGCAGCCAGGCTGTCGGCGCAACTCGCCGGCGCTACTCCCATAATGTACGTAGTGTTGTATTTCGGCCCGCCGTCGTTGTAGTCCTTGCCCTTCGCGATGCAGTCGTCGACCAGCATGGATAGAAACGGGGCCGGCATGTACTCGGCGTAGAGCCGCTCAATCACGTTGTTGCCGCGCACCTTGATATCGACAAAGTAATGCAGTTGCTCGCGGAAGGCCGCGTATAACTGCTCATAGGAAGAGAAGGTGCGCGGGTCTCCAGTCTGCTTGCCGATCGTCTTGCCCGTGCACGGATCGACTCCGTTGTTCAGCGTAATTTCCAGCACCTTGGGAAAATTGAAGTATCCCGTAAGAATGTAGGCTTCCTTGCCGAAAGCTCCAGTCTCCACACAGCCGGAAATTCCGCCACACCGCGCCTCTTCCGCCGACTTACCCTGCCGCATCAGCTCTTCAACAACCTTGTCGGCGTTGAAGATCGAGGGTTGTCCCCAGCCCTCGCGCACAATCTCCATGCCCCGCCTCAAAAATGCGTCCGGGTTCTTCCTGCTCAGTTGCAGGTTTGACGAGGGCTGCAGCAAGTGCATCTCATCGATGACATCCAGAATGAGATAGGTGACGCCGTTTACGCCGTCCGAACCGTCGGGCTTCAATCCGCCGTTGTTGATATTTGCGAAATCGGTGTAAGTGCCGCTTTCCGCGGCGGTGACGCCAACTTTGGGAGGAGCCGGCTGATTATTGAACTTGACCCACAGGCACTCAAGCAGTTCCTTGGCCTGGTCTCGGTTGAGCGTGCCGTCTTCCAGATCCTTCCGGTAGAAGGGATCCAGATGCTGATCGAAACGCCCAGGGCAAAAGGAATCCCAGGTATTCAGTTCTGTCACCACGCCCAAATGGACAAACCAATAGGACTGCAAGGCTTCCCAAAAATTGCGCGGTGTGTGCGCCGGCACGCGACGGCACACCGCGGCGATCTGGTGTAACTCTGCGCAACGAGTGGGATCGGTTTCCGTTTCGGCTAACTCCTCAGCCTTCTCCGCGTTGCGCTCCGCAAACCGGATCACCGCATCGGCGGAAATCGCCATGGCGCGCAGTTCATCCCTCTTTGCCGAAGCCTCGGGATCGTCGAAGTAATCCAGCCGTGATAACTCGAGTTCTATTTCGTCCTTTAACTCCAGCAGACCTTTGCGATAGATGACATCGCCCAGCACGGTATGTCCTGGGGCGCGCTGTTCCATAAATTCTGTGAAGATACCGGCCTCGTACGCGTTCTTCCACTCCGGCGTCATCTCCGCAAACATAAGATCGCGCATCGAGCGGCCTTCCCAGTAGGGGATCACGGCGTCCCTCTGCACGTTGCGGGCGTTTTCGTCCACGGTGTAGGAGATCTTCTCGCGGGAATTCAGGATTTCAAAATCGTCGAGGCTGTGACAGCAGAGTTCCGGAAAGGTGGGAGTGCCTTTGGGCGCGGGGCCTCGCTCGCCAACAATCAGGTCCTCCTTCCCGATATAGATCTCCTTGTTCTCCATCAGGTATCGAAAGGCGCGCGCGCGGCGGATGGGCACCGAGGCAGTCTTGTCCTGCCGGTAGAACTCGGTGAGAAGAGCCGCTCGTTCGATGGAGAGCCAGGGCTTGGTTTCCAGGGTCGCTTCTCGCAATCTGCGCACACGCTCGTTCATGTCAGTCTCCAATTCGCACATGAAATCCGTCACGGCTCAGCCGCGCGGCGATCGTTTCCATCTCTGCCGTTGTAGGCGGGACAACGCCTTCCATCTCGCTCGACAGATTCATCCTACGGTACTTGTCGTTTCCCAGTACATGATAGGGGAGAAGATCTATATCTCGAATTCCAAGGGGAGATAGATAGCTGGATAAAGCGTCGAAATTTTCGTTATCGTCGTTGAAACCGGGGAGGACTGGAACTCGCACCCTGATCGCGCTTCCACTTTCTGCAAGCATCTTCAGGTTTTGCAGAATCAAATCATTGTTCACGCCGGTAAGGCTCAGGTGCTTTTCGCTGTTCATCAGTTTCACGTCGTAGTAGAACAGATCGACGTGTTCGCTCACGCGGCGCAGAGCTTCGGGGCTGGCAAATCCACACGTATCGAGAACGGTGTGGAGTCGCCGAGCCTTGCAGGCTGCCAGCAGCGCCTCTACAAAATCAGCCTGCTGCAGAGGTTCGCCGCCTGAGATGGTGATGCCGCCGCCGGACTCTTCGTAGAACACTTCGTCCTTCAGCACCTCAGCCAGCACTTCCTCCACCGTCATCCGGCGGCCCGCAAGCTGACGGGCGGCGCTGGGACAGACTTCAACACATTCGCCGCAACGCTGGCATAGCTCAGAATGGTGGTGGAGTTGCACGTCCAGCGCGCCGTGCGTGCACGCCCGAATGCAATCGCCGCAGCGAATGCAGCGCTCGCCAAAATAGAGAATCTCCGGCTCGCCAGATTGGCTCTCGGGGTTGTGGCACCAGCGGCAGCGCAGAGGACAACCCTTGAGAAAAACCGTGGTTCGAATTCCCGGGCCATCGTGAAGCGAGAAACGCATGATGTTGAAGACGAGGCCTGCCGGAGCCGACCTGGGAGGTAGGCTTGCATCCTTCTGTGCGCCGGTTTTAAGCGGACTGCTCATCTCATGCAATCACAAATACAAAATAGTATACAACAAAACAATATACAGCATCTGTCCCTTGTGACGGGAGTTCACCCGCACTTGAGTACAATACGCCAAATATCTATTTCCAATCGTCAGGACGGCAGCTTCTGTGAAAACTGCCCCTTGGCCGCGCGCTTATTGTCGCTCAATGACCGCGGCTACCAACTGCCGCGCTCGCCAAAAACGTCAATGACCTTTGCCAGCCTCTTGCAGCCGTTCTCCCAGTTAATGGAGAGCGCTCGCTCCAATCGGTCGGCATCGCCTTTGAGAAGCGCTGCGATAATTTCTTCGTGCTCGGTAACCGAGACGTGCAGTTCGTTGATGATCGAACTGGCATAGAGGCGCCAATAGCGCTCCGTCTGCGGCTCGATAGCCCGGTGCAAGGTGCTCAGCCGCGGTCCCGATCCGGCGGCAACCACCAAGCGATGGAATTCGTGGTCCAGGTCGAAGATATCAGGACCGTTGTAACTGCGTTCGCGCGCAATCTTATCCAGCTTTTCGTTGACGGGTTTCAGCTTGCCCGCAAGCTCGTTGCGATCGCTCTGCGGCAGCGTGGCTGCACGCCGTCCGGCCAGTCCCTCAATTCGCCCGATGATCGGATAGAGTTCATTGGCATCCTCTTTTGTCAGCGGCGCAACAATCATGCGCGATTTGCTGCCAGTACGATACTCAATGATGTAGCCTTCGCGTTGCAGAAGGTAAAGCGCCCCCCGCACCGGTGTTCGGCTCATGTTCAGGTGTTCGCACAGATCCCCTTCGACGATCCAGGTTCCCGGCGCTAGCTTGCCGTGAACGATCAAATCACGAACGCGCTGAAACGCGATGCCGACGCTGGTTCCGTGTTCTGCCTTGGCAACTCGCTTCGTCGAACCTTTGGTCACTTTCGTTGCTGAAGGAGCCATTCGTCTGCACTCTCAGATCGCAAGCCGCATCGGAGTTTCACTCCGGCCTGCTGCGCCAACATCCGGACTGCGGCTATTACGATAATCATACCATCGATGTATTTAGCCTTAGATACTTCGCCAACGGGATACAACTCGCCGGCTTGGCGTCAGAAAACCCCCTGAAAAAGACTGCCGCGCCCACGCATCTTGCGGGACGCGGCAGAGTGAGAAACACCAATCACGCGCTAGAACTCGATATTGGCGCGGAACTCGATGACGCGGCCAAAGCCGCCGGAGAGGGTGTTCGTAACCTGGCTGGTGGCGAAGCCGTTATTCAGTACCACACCGCCGTTATAGCTCGGAGCGCCACCGAAAGAACCCGAGGTGCTGCCGAAGACCGGGTGATTCCAGGCGTTGGTCGCCTCTGCCTGGAGCTTGAACTGAAGTGCCTCAAAGATCGGGAAGACCTTCGACAGCGAGAGGTCCTGGTAGAACGAATGCGGACCATGCAGGTTGACGATGCTGCCTACGGTTCCAGCCGTGGTGTTGCCCGTAATGTAGTTCGGGTTTGCAGTACCTGTGCCATCAGCGTTCTGCACATACTTTGGATCGATGAGCAGCGCATAGGTCTTGCCGGGAATGCGATGCACACCGACGGCCTTCTGCAGTTGGGAGACGGTCACGTTGTTCAGGACAATGCCGCCGTCGCCGTAGTCGTTGAAGGTTAGATTGCCGCTGCTCAGCTTCTGCGGTGTTCCCGTCTGGAAGGTAACAATCGTGCCAACCGTCCAGTTGCCCAACATTTTGCTAGCCAGGTTATTGCTGTTCAGGAAAGCCTCACCCTTACCGAAGGGAAGGTCGTAGGTTCCGGTGAGGTGAAACACGTGGCGAATGTCATACTGGGACGGCCCATAAGCTAGGCGGGGATTGCGCAGCGTGATGGTGTCAGGCCATGCGCACCATCCGTCGTAGCCACCACAGGTTACGCCGCCAGGACCGTTGGTGTTTACGCCATAACCGAGACCATGACTCAAGGTATAGTTGGCGTCGAATTGCAGGCCGTTCCACTGTCCCTGGCGCAGGTCCACCTGGAGCGAATTGTAGTTGGAGTATCCGCCGGCGGTCATGTACTGTGTCTGCTGGCCGGCAGCAAATGGATTGGCCTGGAAGAAGTTGATCGGCTTGCCGGCGCCCGCGCCGCCAGTGTAGCCGGCATTGGTGCCACAAGGCTTAAAGCTGGAGCCAACGAGATTGCACAGGTACGCCGTGGTTCCGATACCTGACAGTTCGTTGGCCATTTCGCCCACCTGCCCGGTCTGAAGATCGTTGATGAAGGTGCCGTTCGCGTAATCGACCTTCGGAATTCCGGCGCCGCCAGAAGCTTCGTCGGAGAATGCGGCGCTCATGATGGGCAGAGGCGATTGTCCTGCAAGGCCGTTGTTGGCGAAACTGCAAGTACCGTTACTGGCACAAGTGGGATTCGCCGCCATGTAAGCTTTCAGATTGGCCTGGGCAAGCTTGAACTCCGAGAGGAAGCCATTCTCGAAGACATTCACCTCGTTGGTGTTGTTGTTGATCCACTGGTGGAGGTTGCGATTGCCGGCATAGCGAATTTCGAGTACGCGCGAACCGAACTGACGCTGGATACCGAGGTTCCAGGTCTGTGTGTAGGGCTGCTTGATGTGTGGATCGATGCCGTCCACGCCATCGCCGCAACCGGTACAGTTGCCTGTAAATGTGAAATCGGCTTGCGCCTCCGAAGCGACGTATGTCGCTGGGCTAAGAAGATAAGCCGGCATCGTGTCTCCCAATTTGAGAGAGCCGGGCGCGAACGTTCCCGTCGTTCCGGAGTTGTTGGCGTTTAGGGCGAACGACTGATAGAAGAAGCCCCCCTGGTCAGAGACGTTATTCCAGTAGTACTGGTACGGCTCGGTGAAGCGGCGCAGACTATAGCCTCCGCGAATCACAGTGTTGGAGCCGCCTGCCAGTTTCCCCAGCACGCCGTCAGAAAACTTGGGATTCCATGCAAACCCCAGAGCGGGCTGCGGGGTAACATGCCACGGAGCGTAAGCAACCGGCCGAGTATCCAGAGTGGGATTTGGGTTGCCCTTCAACGACCCAGGATTGAAGAGATCGCCGACGGCCGTGGGTCCATAGATGGAACTGGGATCTGCGTTATGATAGGCGCCGCTCTTGTCGGTGCTCTGCCCGGTGAAGTCCCAACGCAGGCCGTAGTTAAGCGTCAAGGACGGGGATAACCGGTAGGAGTCCTGCGCGAACAGACCCCATGCCAGAGTAACTTCGTCGAGAGCATAGCTACCGATCTGTCCCGGTTTCAGGTAGCCTTTGGCCGACGGGCTGTAGGAATTGGTCCCGCCGACACTGGCGATGCGGCCGGCCAGGGTGGCATAGAGATTCTTCGCCTCGGAAAGCGCGCCGTTGCCTGCATACGGCAATGAACCGCTGGCGCCGGCGGTAAATGCATTGGCAGCCGGATCGCCGGAAGCCAATCCTAGATTGTAGGTTGGAAATCCCGACGGAGGATTCCAGTAGTGGTCCTGCTCGTGATAGCCGGTGACGCCGGCTTTCAACGAGTGGCTGCCCTTCTGAAACGTCACAGTGTCCGTGAGGTTGAAGGCCGGATAATAGGAGGTGACGGGCAACTGATAGGATTCCCCGGACTGGCCCAAAGCCCAATTCACACTCGGCTGGGTGACGTAGAGCGGTTTGGCATTGTAGGCAAAGGAACTGACGTCATAGAGAAAACCAAACTTGAACTGGTTAATCAACCGGGGCGTTGCCGTCCAATCAACCGAGTAGGAGGAAGTGTAGTTCTTCGTCTTATTTCCAGCTGTCATGCTGCTGAAAGCGGAGCCAGGGAACGGCGCGGCATTGGAGCCGGGCTGCAAGTCGTAAGTCATGGCCCAGGAAAGGCCCATTCGCAACTTCGGAGTCGCGTTGTAATCGACGCGGACAAAAGGATAATAGGTGGTTTCCGAATTGCCGTTGTACCAGGATATCGAGTTGATGTTGGGATCGGAGCTTGTGAACTTCGTCCCCGAAGTGAGCGATGTATTGATCGCCTGCAACTGTGTGGCAACAACGGAATTGACCGTTGATGGCAGCGTGCTTTGATAGCTGTGCGCGACATTGAGCACGTTGACAGTATGAGAATTTCCGTCGCTGCCGGTGTAGGTCAAATTGCCCTGCTGCGCGTCCGGTGTCAGATAGCTGTTCGACGCCGTGAAGCCGCCTGGAATCGTCCGCTCGGAATAGGTGCCATAGAAGAACAGCTTGTCCTTCCAGACCGGACCGCCGACCGAACCGCCGAAATCGTTGTAGATGGACTTGGCCCTGCGCCGCCCGGTTGCGTTGTTGCTCCAGCTATTGGCGTTAAGACCATTGTTGTGAAAATTCTCGAAGACACGGCCGTGAAACTGATTCGAGCCGCGGCGGGTAACGAAGTTCGACTGCGTGACCGACTGGCCAAATCCCTGATCGAGATCCAATTGGTCGGTCTGGACCGTCATCTCGGCGATGTCTTCAACGCGAGGCGCAACCGCGGGCGCTGCGTTGCCAAAGATCTTCATGCGGCTCGATGAGCCGAGCGTGCCGTCAATATTTGTGCCCTGGCTGATAAGCGGCTGGCCGTTCCATTCGCCGGTTCCGCCCGCGCCTGCGTAGCCAGGCGTGTATGTGGCCAACTGAACCAGATTGCGCCCGGTCATGGGCAAATCTTCAATCTGCTTCATGTCCACGACAGTTCCGACAGAGTTAGTAGTCACTTCGAGCGACGACGCCGCACTCGCATTCACCGTCACCGTTTCGGCCTGTGCTCCCACCTTCAGCGTCACGGTCAAATCCGTGGTTAGCGCGGCATGGACGGCAACCTGGTCAAGCACAGAGGTCGAGTAACCTCCGTGTTCGGCCGTGAGCTTATAGTTGCCAACGCTGAGATTGACGAACGTGTAACTGCCATTCTCATGCACAGTCGCATTGCGGGTATAGTTGGTAGACAGATCGACCAGACTCAGGGTCGTTCCGGGAACAACCCCTCCGGTGGCATCAACCACTGTGACTGAAATCGTTCCTTGCGAGCCAGACTGCGCTCTCCCCAATCCCATTGACAGGGTGATCAGCAGCAACCCTGATAGCAAGCACAGCATCCTATTGAATCTTTGCGTCACCATTTCATATCCTCCACAATTAACCCATTTCGTTGGAGTTGAATTGACTCCCGGGAAAACCTTTCCCGAAAGCCACTGGCCATCCGCCCTCAGTCTTTTTCGCGCCCAGGCGGTCTTGCGCATTACGAACAATTCCTCTTACGCAGAAAACGCATTCACGTATTCAACCTAGTGCAAAATTATGAATGCAATTTTGTATTTTATGCAAGATAAATTTTCCACTTTCTCCATTTTTCTCCTCCGCCAACTCTCCCAGGTCTTGTCCGTCCGCCAGCCTGCCACAGCAGCAAAACTCCAGTATCTTTCTCATATTTCAGTAGATACCGGAATCGTGATGCCCGGATGCAGCCCCTTTATTCCAATCTGGAGTGGGCACGTCCAAAAGGGTACGCACAAAAAAATCCATCAGCTTGCGCGCTCCGTAACGGCCCCCGGCGCCGTGCCCGCCCCCCGGAACAAACAGCAGATCGAAGTCCTTGTTGGCCTTCATCAGGCGGTCCGCAACCTGTAACGTCGTCGCCGGATCCACATTCTTGTCCATCTCGCCCACCACCAGCAGAAGCTTGCCCTGGAGACGCCACGCATTGTCCTCATCGGACGACTCGGCATACCACGGGCCCACAGGCCAGCCCATCCACTGCTCGTTCCACCAGATCTTGTCCATCCGGTTGTCGTGGCTGCCCGAGTTGGCAACCGCGGCCTGGTAGAACTCAGGATGAAACAGCAAACCTCCCAATGCGTTTTGCCCTCCCGCGGAAGTGCCGAAGATGCCCACGCGCGAGATGTCGTACCAGGGATACTTCGCGGCCACGGCTTTGTGCCACAGAATGCGGTCGGCGAAGCCTGCATCCTTCAGATTCCGCCAGGCTACATCGTGAAACGCCCGCGATCGGTTGTTGGTGCCCATGCCATCGATCTGTACAACCACAAACCCCAGCGCCGTCAGCGGTTCCACGCGCGCGCTAAAACTCTTGGGAACAAACGAGCCCTGCGGCCCGGCATAGATGTCCTCAATCACCGGATACTTCTTTCCATGGTCGAAGTCCAGCGGCCGGTAAATCACTCCCCAAATCTGCGTCTTTCCGTCGCGGCCCGCAGTGTGGAATGGCTCCGCCGGATGCCATCCGGCAGCCTTCAGCGGCGCGTCATCCGCAGTATCGACGACCATCTCCAAACCAGCATCGGAAGCGCGGTGCAGTTCCATCACCGGCGGCAAGTCCAGCCGCGAATAGGTGTCCACAAAGTACTTTCCGTCTGGCGAATAGCTCAGCATGTGATCCGCTTTGGCTGGAGTTAATGCCGTCAACGCGGTGCCGTCGAAGCGAATTTTGTAGCCGCGTACGTAGTAGGGATCTTGGTCAGCCTCCATGCCACTGGCCTCGAAGTAGATCTCGTGGTTGGCCTCATCCACGCGGTCCACCGCGCGCACCACCCAATCGCCGCGCGTAATCTGACGCTCGAGCGCACCTGTTCGTCCATCGAAAACATAGAGGTGCTCCCAGCCGTCCCGCTCCGACGCCCATAGAATCTCTTTGCCATCGTTCAGGTCCATGCGATAGTTCTTGCCGTGATCGAACTGGTTGCGCGTCAGCGGCTCGTAGTTAATGAACGTCTTGCTCGTTTCTTCAATCAGCGTGCGCGCCTTGCCGCTCGCCGCATCCACTTCAATCACGCGGTAGATCTGGTGACCGCGCTGGTTGTACTCAAACGTGAAGCCGCGCGAGTCTTTCCACCAGACAATAGAAGTCATCTCATACGGATTGGGAAACAGCGCATTGTCGATGGGCACCTCGCGGCGCGCCGCCACATCGAACAGCACAGGCTGAAAGAGCGCCAGCACATCGCCGGCCTTGGGATAGACCATGGTTGAGTGTTTCGGCTCGAGCTGGTCGGCGGGCGAGGACTCAATGTAATGGACCTCGCGGCGGTAGCCGGGGCGGATGCGATAGGCCGCCAGATACTTCGAGTCCGGAGACCAGGCCAGCGTATTCAGCGCATAGTAATTGTCCTCCGAGCCATCCCAACTCAACCGGATCGTTTGGCTCTCCCCATCCGCGACGCTCGTGTGAGCCGCACGCACAACCACGTTGTAGTTCTCGACGAAGGCCACCCAGTTGCCATCCGGAGAAGCGAGGGCATGGGCGGAACCGTTGATAGCCGGCGGCGTCGAGTCATAACCGCCATCGTCGTTCGCGGCGGGCGAATCCGGCGGCGCAGGCAGTTTTGCGCACGTGTAGGCCGTCAGCTCGCAACGCCAGCGTTCCTTGCCCCCATCGTGCACAAACTCCAGAGCCGCCCCGTTGCCTTCCAGATGAAGATGGCTGAACGGCAGCGTCTCCGCCTTCACAGGCTCGCCAAGCTCTTTGGTCAACTCCGCTGCCAGTCGCGCATGGTCGAAGGCCGGCTGCCGGGTCTGCTTCTCCGCGTCGACCACAATAAATTCGTGCCCTCCGGACACCGTTCTCCGATAGACGAAGCGATCCGTTCCCTCAATCCACTCCACTTCATCCGGCAGATGAAGAACCAGTCCCCGGTACTTCTCCTGGAGGCCGAGCGCGCGCTCATAATCGGCACGGTCGACAACGGCATGGAGCTCTGCCGGCAGCGTTGCCAGCGGCAGCAAAACGGTCACCAGTGCTACCGCCCGTCGGAGCCAGAGGAGCAGGTACAGTTCAGACTTGTGCATGTACATCGGATCCATTCCTTTCGAGAGAAGATCAAAGGCAGGGTCATCGGCAATGAACCAATTCTTGCGGCTAGCCGCCCATGGGGACAGCGGTCTCCGCCGAAGCAGCAACCGTCGAGACCCTCGCAGGAAAAATTGGCGGCCGGCCACCCGAAATCTCCCAGCCGAAAAGAAATTCTGCCGCGGTGCCGCACACGCGCCCCTGGCAGGCGCCCATGCCACAGCGGGTGTGCAGTTTGGCCTCACGCCACGACGCGCGCCCTTTCAGCTCGGCATGCGTTACGTCCTCGCAACGGCAGATGTGAGTCTCCCCACTGGCCAGCATGCGCAACTCCTCGCGAGGAGCAAAGGTGCGGTCCATCCGCTGTGAAAAACGTTGCAGTCTCTGCCGGTGCGCCCAGAGGGTGCGAGCTTCGGACTCGCGCCCGGCTGCCGCCCATCCTGCAATCTGTCCTTCCACCAGCGCCTTGTCCAGACCGCCAATCCCCGTCAGCTCGCCCACGCAAGCCACGCCCGGCACGGAACTCTGCTGGCAGGCATCCACGGCAACATAGCCCCCAGCCACGCGACAGCCAAGCAGGCGAGGCAATTCAAGATTGGGCACAAGATGAAATCCGCAGGCCAGCCAATCGCAGGCATGCGTCCACTCCTTGCGGCCATCGGTCAACGTAACGCATTCAACGCGGCCCTGCCCCTCGGCGCGCACCACCCATGAGTTCAATCGATAGGCAGCGCGCAGAGTCTTCAGCCGGTAGCGCGCGCCCTCGGCCAGTTTGCCGGGCTGCGCCAACAGTGTGAGGCCAAAACCAGCCAGTTGCGCAAATCGTGCCTGCTCGTAAATGCCCGCAATCCTGGCGCCTGCGTCAGTCAGGCTCGACGCCGCCGCCAATAACAACGGGCCGCTGCCAGCCACCACCACACGCTTATCTCTGGGATCCAGACCTGCCTTGACCATGGCCTGCAGCCCACCCGCGCCCATCACCCCCGGCAGGGTCCAACCGGGAAATGGCAGAAAGCGCTCGCGCGCACCCGTCGCCAGAATCAGTCTGCCGAATCCAATGTCGCGGCCTTCGCCATTGCGCTCCAGACGCAGAACCCCAGCCGCGGGTCGGTCAATCGCCTGCCAGCCCGTCCACACCTCGCAGTCTGTTTGTTGCAGCCGTTCAGTCCAGTCAAGAAACACCCGTCCATGCGCACTCTTCCCGGCGGTTTTCGTTCGAAACCCTCTCCAGACCTGCCCCCCCGGCCCCGCATTATCGTCTAGCAAGCAAACCTGTTTGCCTGCCTCCGAGGCAGTGGTTGCTGCGGCCATTCCTCCAGGACCGGCTCCTACCACCACCACATCGAAGCTCGCGGTCATCCCGCCACCACCTCCATGCCCGGTGAGCAAACCAGTTGGCAGGTCCGCATCTGGGGAACGCCATCCACAGTCGCGCGGCACTCCATGCAAATACCCATGCCGCAAAAGGGAGCGCGCGCCTCCCCGCCCACGGAATATCGGCTCGGTTCGTTGGCCATCATCACCGCCGCGGCAACGTGTGTGCCCTCAGCCACGCGCACCGTTTTCCCGTTCACCGTGATGGAAAAACCTTCGTCTTTCATCTGTGCCGGCTCCCCGGCCAAACGGGCGCTCCTGCTGAAGGAGTGACCCGTTGCCGCCAATCAACGGATACAATTTTGTATATCATACAACCCGTCAATCCAAGCCGGCGTCCAATGGCATCTGGTTCGATGGCCGGAGTGGTGACTGGGCGTGTCTACCGCTCGAATCCATCCGCTTGCGCGCTTTTCCGCAAGCCAACCAGAAAATACACCGGCACGCCCAAGAGCACGATGCCCAGTCCTGGCCATGTCGTCGTCGGACGATAGACGAACAGAACCGCCAGAATCGCCGAGGCTCCCAAAACATAGAGCGCGGGCACCACTGGATATCCCCAGGTCCGGTAGGGCCTGTTCGCATCGGGCCGCGTCTTCCGCAACCGAAACACGCCAACGATTGTCAGTATGTAAAACATCAGCGCGGCCGAGATCACATAGTCCAGCAGATTGTCGTATAGATTCCCGTATTGTCCGCTGACCGGGTCGTAGGTGCGCGCGGACACCAGCAGCACCGACCAGCCCCCCTGCAGCAATAGCGCCCAACCGGGTACATGCTTGGCATTCAGCCGCTCTGCGTTGCGAAAAAACAGCCCGTCTTTCGCCATCGCATACGAAGCCCTCGCGCCCGCCAGCGTCAGCGCATTGACCGTTCCAAACGTGGACACCATGATCGCGGCCGCCATCATGCTCGCTCCAAAACGAGGGAACACCACGCGCAAAACTGCCGTCGCAACCCGATCGTCCGCGACGTTCTGCATGACCGGCAACGGCAGCGTCAGCAGGTAAGCGACATTCGCAAGCAGGTAAAGAAGAATGACCGCCGACGTTCCTATCACCAGAGCAAGCGGCAGGTTGCGCCGGGGATTCTTGACCTCCGCCGCAACGAACGTAATGTCGTGCCACGAATCGGCCGAAAACAACGATCCTGTCTGCGAGATGCAGATGGCGATGAATAAGCCGGTAGCCGTTGTCGCCGCCACGCCCGCCGCAAGCGAAACCGAGGGATGAGCCATCCACGCATGATCGAAATTCGCATGGATCGCTCCCGCGTTCGCGCCCGCCGTCAATCCCAGAACGATCAGGGCCACCAGCGCGCCTATTTTCGCCACCGTGAAAATGTTCTGAATAATCTTGCCGTATTCCAGGC
The DNA here is from genome assembly GCA_964419175.1 of uncultured Occallatibacter sp. Classification (GTDB taxonomy): domain Bacteria; phylum Acidobacteriota; class Terriglobia; order Terriglobales; family Acidobacteriaceae; genus Telmatobacter. The sequence goes on from CAYQOQ010000101.1 coordinate 13,911, forward strand.
CGCGGCTATTGGTCAAAGTCAACAGTACGATGACTCCGATCGCAAGTGCCTGCGCGGTCGACAGAGAAATCGCATAGTGGCTTGCGAGATGGATGGGACCAATCAAGTAGTGCGACGCGGAGATCGAAGGCAGCAGCACGCCCGCAAATCGCGCAAATGCGATTGCCACGGCGGCAATCGATCCGGTCTGGATCACGGTCCATAATGTCCAGCCGTACAGAAATCCCCACAGCGGAGAGAAGGCTTCGCGCAGGTAGATATACATGCCGCCTGCCTGCGGCATCATCGCAGCCAGTTCGCCGTAGGTCAGAGCGCCGCTCACCGTCAGCACGCCCGTCAACGCCCATGCAACAAGCAGCCAGCCTGCACTGCCAATCTGGCGCGACATCCCGGCCGAGACGATAAAAATCCCCGACCCGATCATGATGCCGCACACGATCATAATCGAATCGAAGAGTCCCAGCCCACGATCGAACGTCGGCGGCGGCATTTCAGCTCTTTGCGGTTCCGAGCATATCGTCATCTGCAGGTTCCCCTTTGTTGATCGCGCTCCGCCAAACCGAAATCGCGTTGCTCTCCGCTCCCCGAAGTCTACGCCGCCGGTGTGTAAAAGAACTCTGCCCTGGTCAACCCTTGTGCTAATTTATCTGTGAAAAACAATCCAGACTCATAGAATTCAACATAGTATACATTGATCATTGTCTTACTCTGTTGCCTTCCTTTGACGCTTAGCTCGGAGGCCGCAGAACCCGCGGTCTGGCGCTTGCAGGCCCACCTTATTGTTCACTGGGAGAGAATTGATGCGCATGTCGAAGCGAATTGGATACGCACTCTGCGAAGGAATCATCTCAATCGGAACTCTCTTGGGCGCCGGCTCAGCCCTTGCCGCGGGCCCTCTGTCGTCAGTGCCCCTGATGCCTGGCTTGATTGAACAGTTCACCGCCGACTCCGCATCCCTGGACCGCGCCTACCCGGTCGCCATCTCTCCCGTGCGTCTGGCACGCTTTGAAAAGTTCTACGCAGAACAACAGGCAATGCAAGCCGCCATTGACTTCGATGCGCTTTCCCAAGAGGACAAGATCGACTACCTTCTTTTGAAGAACCATCTGGCCTCCGGCCTGCATCAGCTTGCCTTGCAGAAGAAACAGATTGCTGAGATGCAGCCGCTGTTGCCCTTCGCAGCAACCATCGAGTCTCTGATGGAAGACATGCGCCTGATGAAAAGACCGGACGCGGAGAAGGATGCAGCTGCACTAACCGCGATGGTTAAGCAGATCGCAAACACTCGATCCCAGCTTGATCCGGAGTCCCACGGCGCAACTTTGGCAGAGACCGTCCGCCAGCCCAAAATCAATCCCGTCGTCGCCAACCGCGCCGTCATCGCCACAGCCGAGCTCACCGCAAACCTGCACAATTGGTTTGACCAGTACAACGGTTATGACCCGGCATTCACATGGTGGGTCGCTCAGCCCTTCAAGGACGCCGATCTGGCATTGAACGGGTACAGCGACTTTCTCAAAAAGACGCTGGTTGGCATTGCGCCCGATGACAAGACCACGATCATGGGAGACCCGGTTGGACGCGAGGCGTTGATGAACGACCTGGCCGACAACATGATTCCGTATACGCCTGAAGAGTTGATCGCGATCGCCCAGACCGAGCACGACTGGTGCATGCAGCAGATGCTGAAAGCCTCGCGCGAGATGGGCTTTGGCGACGATTGGCACGCCGCCGTCGAGAAGGTAAAGGGGATGCACGTGCCGCCCGGTGAGCAACCGCAACTAATCCGCAAGCTCGTGATTGAAGGCAGCGATTTCGCAAAAACAAATCAACTGGTTACTGTGCCTCCGCTGGCCGATGAAACCTGGCGCATGATCATGATGACGCCCGAGCGCCAACTGGTGAACCCCTTCTTCACGGGAGGCAACGAGATCAGCGTTTCCTATCCGACAAACTCCATGACCTTTGATCAGCGCGAGATGAGCATGCGCGGCAACAACATCCCATTCGCGCACGCGACGGCGTTTCATGAGATGATTCCCGGTCATTTTCTGCAGTTCTACATGTCCTCGCGATACCGCCCATACCGCGAAGAATTCTCTACTCCATTCTGGATCGAGGGCAATGCCTTGTGGTGGGAGATGCTCTTCTGGGACAAAGGCTTTGACAAGACGCCCGAGGAACGTGTCGGTGCTCTGGTGTGGCGCATGCACCGCTCCGCTCGCGTCATCTTCACCATGAACTTTCACCTGGGACGGTGGACGCCCCAGCAGTGCGTGCAATATCTGATGGACAACGTCGGCTTTGACCACGACAATGCAACCGCTGAAGTCCGGCGCTCATTCGACGGCTCGGTCGGACCGCTCTATCAGAGTGCGTACCTGTTGGGAGCCCTTCAGTTTCGCGCCATGCACACAGAACTGGTGGACTCGAAGAAGATGACCGACCGCGAATTTCATGATGCCATCCTCCATGAAAATTCCATGCCGATCGAGTTGCTCCGAGCCGATCTTGAGGATCTCAAGCTGACGCGCGCGTTCAAGACAAACTGGAAATTCTACGGCGAGCACCCAACGCACTCTCACGATTGAGACAGGCTTTCTGCTTTCACTCAAAGTCCTAAAGAAATATCGCAATTGTCCAATTTTAGGTGGTTTGAAGATGCTCATCTGAGAAGCGGACTGCACAACTTTCTGCTAGGCCGTCCAAATCATTGGACTTCATAGATAGCAGATTTGCGTGCAAATTTGCACTCGGGTTCGCGGGGTCCGTTCTGGTCCGCAATCCAAGGTACGAGTTTGTGAAGAAACAGCGCTCTCCTGGGATGTGCGCTTTTCGCAGAGCCTCCTTGATGCCCCACGTAGGAGGATCTTCGAATCCTCGGTCGAGGCACTGAATGAAGCCGGGATTCTTCGGGTCCGGATTATCCTCGCATCCAAAGTCGTTGCCCAGAACCATGACTCCGCCGACCGGGAACGGGGCGCGTCGGTGAGAGATGGAATGTTTCGCCAAAGGCCATCCCCGCCGGGGAAGAACCCTTGTCCCGGCAGTACCCCCGGAAACCCGGTCTGACCTTCTGGGTAGCTCCGACCTTTGAAAGCGCGTTCTGACTCCAGTTCTGCTACCCGATTCCGCAGACGTTCAATCTTGTCCATTGGTTCTCGTTCACAGGCGCCTTTGGAATCTGCATGGGATTTGTGCTATATTTTTCAAGGTGCGGGTAGATTTTTTCCCGCTGAAGTCACGCGCGAATCCCTGCGCTGCGTGGTTTCCCTTCATAGCTTGGACGCGTAGCTCAACTGGCAGAGCATTCGGCTCTTAACCGACAGGTTGTA
>CAYQOQ010000102.1:0-17096 GCA_964419175.1 uncultured Occallatibacter sp.
CCATCAGCCGCTTTCCGGTCAGGATTTCCCGATTCCCCAGTGTACCGCTCTGGAGCGAACTGACTCCAAAGAGAGAGGTTGCGAGCCAGCCAAAGTTGGCACACAATTGCTCCATGAAGCCAGCCGCGCAATCCGGATGCCACGGCGAGCCTCGGGAGGCACCAGCGGGCTGGCTCCGTGTGGCCGCCGGATGTAGGTACAAGTGCTGCGCTTTGGCGACATGGCCTTCAGTGCGGCGGTAGGAGCGGTAGTTTGGGCTCCGGACGAACGGAAAATATTAGGTTTCCGCTCACTTCGCAGCGGTTGCGAAAGCCCTTTAGAATCGCTACTCACTCGGGCGTTTTTTGATGGGGTTTTCCGCTCAGCGTATTACAGCCTGTCGCGCCCCCTACTCCGGCTCGTGTTTTGAACCGACACGCTGTTAGTTGTCGTTAAGGCCATTGGGAGCGCGCGTGTGCAACCGTTCCTTCCATGTGTTCTCCACACGAATCACATCTCCGGCGTCCATGTCAGGTGAAACCCTTTGCAGTATAGTGAAGTGAAATTTCCTTGGGTCACGCTTCTTGAGGAGAGTGTTCCCGCCATGTCCGGAGATGCCATAGTTCTCCCATCTATGGCAGAGGTTGTCCCCGCCATAGGCAGAGCCCACGTACCCTTTCCCGTCAGAAGTATCGAAGATGTAATAGATTGCCCGCCATTGGCAGAGTGCGGACCTCCATCGTGTCGGAAGCACGCTAAGCTCTTCCCAGGTGAGGGACATCTCGTCCCATGCAGGCATGTCAGTATCTAGCGCACTGTCCTCAAGGATCGCAATCACTGGCATTTCGTTACGGTGAGCCCGCCGCCACCAAGACCTTTCCGGTGGTGGCCAGCCCACAACGAGCCTGCCTTTCCAGGATGCGTAGAAATCTTCCTTCAGCGCGAGGTTAAACCACAGAATGGAATGCCGGGGGTCGTCTTCCTGAGTGAAGCCCTTCATTCCGAGCGCCTTCATCTCAATGTACGCCGGAACTTTCCAATATTCCTCGTGGGTGAGAGGTTTCGTCGTCCCGATTGAATACAAGCCAATGAACAACGCCTTGCCGGGTTCGTGGCCTATGAAAGAGGCAACGTATGAGGCACCCGTCATGGCCTTTTCAACGCGTTCCCCTTGTGTCTGCTGGTAGGCATTGAACCAATCCGGCTTGTCAGCGGCTAACCACGGAAACACTTTGTTGAATTTGGGCTCACTGGGACGATGCCGAAGCACGATAACCTGCTCTGGATCGATCCCCTGTTTCTGCAATAAATCGTTCAGGTCCACGTTGTGCTTTCCAATTCTGACACGAGGCTTTCTGACACCATAAATCAGCGCGGGGTGCCTAAGCCAATATCCAAGCTCTGTTCCTGCTACGACGCGATTTCCCGCTGCGGCGTGACGGCCTGCTCCTGCTTCATCTCTGGCACATGGGCGCTGCTGTGCGATGAGCGGTCCCGTAAATTTGGATAACGTATGGAATCCTATCGCACACTGCCTCTTCCTATTTCCATAAAACTCTCAGGCGTAAAATGCGGACAGAAAGTGCAGCACTGTTCAACGCCTGCTGCTTGTATTTGATTAACTATGCTAGAAGGATGGTTACTTTGAAAGTGAAATCGTGTTACCAACAACTTGCATGGGAACGCATATTTGTGAGTGCTTTCACGATGAGACATCCGCCGAGTATCGTCGTCTTCAAACGGGTCATCTATCACAAAAATGCAATGCGCCTTAATGTCACGGCATTGACATGACTGCATATAGCACGAAAGTACTTCTTGCAAGTGATATGTGTCGCCTACCATTTTTCCTTGTGCGAATACAAATGCACTTCTCCACCCCCTCGTATATCCAATTAATGCCAAAGCACGTCCAGTATCAGCTTGCGTCCTACCAAACACTGCCACGTGCATATGCTTCCCACCAATTTCTGCGTTTCCATAGCGTTCAGCGCCTTCAGCTAAGCTCACTGCAAAAGGATAGTTGGGCGAATTCGTTTTCGCGAATGCAACTACGAGTAAACAATTTACTGACGCTTGAAACGGGTTAATGATCTGAAATGTGGGTTCTGTTTGCAAACTCTTCTTTTCCGCCACCAGCCTGCCCTTCCCTTCGTCTTCCAATTCAAACCACGGACACTTCCCTGCGGAAGTTTGCGTCGAAGTCACTCTGAAACGGAGAGCTCGACCCGCTTGCGTTAGTGCCCGATTCGTCCGTGAGGCTCGGGTTGAGAAAGCTACCCAGTAGGGGGTGGCCTCAGACGACTGCCTCCTGTTCAGGAGCGACTGGTGCCGCAAACCCATGCACCACAACCCTGTGCTTCTTCGCGGGCTCTTTCAACGCCTCCTCTAATACCTTGGTGAACGTGTTAAAGAACTCCTGAGCTTGCGGCTGAACATTGAGGTCAATGGAATGTGGCTTTCCCGGTTCACCTATTTTCACGGCGAACCTGTGGTCGTTTTCGGTCACGAAAAGGACGAAGGTCGCGTATAGACGTGGGAAGTGATTATCGGGGTTGAAATATACGACCACGCCAGCTTGCCAATTGTCGTTTGCTAAGTCGTAGCGCGAAGAACTGAGAACCGCTGTGAGAGGCGCTGCATCGGTCTTAAACCTCTCGGCTTTGTTATCCCAAGGCAGGATTTGCAGGCGTTCTTCAGGCATTTCGCAAGCTTGCCTGAATCTGAACAGTAGCTGGTAGATGAATCTCGTGCTGGATTCATGTCGGCGAATCCAGTTCTCTCGGCCTTCCTCGGCTGCTTGCACCAATTCTTCGTACTTGGTCATCGGACACCGTTCTTCCCGCTCCTGCATCTGTTCACCGGTTTACAGGGCACACAAACATTTTAGTTCGAAGTAACGCCGCATGTTCGGACGCGCACAGCCGACACTCCGATTGATTCGGGGCACGTGCGCGTCAGGGTCAAATACTTCTGAGGGCAGTACCGGGGGCAGTTTGCCGAAGAAGGGGTACGGACGGGGATGGACTGGAACGGAAATTCCTCCCGGCCTAACGGTACTTCACATCGTCCACCGGATCTGCGATGCAAGCTCAACGCTTGAGCTTGGCAAACTGTTCGTCTGTCAGATGCGGAAACACCCCACCCCTCCCCGGCCCATTGAGATTCCCTGTTGCAGCATCAGTCGGGACTCCTGGTCCCGGAGACCGCCTCCCCGCTCCACAAGTTCAATGATCTTGTCGGGGGAAGTGAAGTGCAGCTTCCGGGGCAGCGGCGTCTTCAGGTCGGCCTCAAGGAACTGGCATTGCCAGCCGTGCCGGTCCATAAAGGACATGTACACCCCGTGACGGTCGTTTGGGCTTGTCATGCAGGCAATTGTAGGCGAATAAGAGGCGAACAATGTCCGCAGCCTACTCGGCAGTGGCCTCTGCCATGCACTTTGCGAAGTTAAAGGCTTTTCCGTGCTTTTCCGTGCTGCCTGCAAGGTGGTGTTTGAAAATGGGTGTGTAGCCAGAGCGGAAACATGGAGGTCCAAGTTGGTCGTTCATTCGGATGAGCTTAAGACGATTCACACATCGTTCTTTGCCGCAGTTGAAGAGCTTCCCGAGACAATGGAAGGCCTCTCAAGCTTGGTGACCGACGCGTTCTGGAAATTGGTCGATCTCGGAACGAACGGCTCCAAGAAGGTCAGGAATCCGGTACTTTGGGCAGACGACGAGATCAGGACAATGCTTCTACAGTTCTCCTTCCACCGCGAAGACGAACTGGATCTCGACACTGAGGACTGGATGGCGATACAGCGCCTCCGGGAAGACCTGATGGGGCAGGCGGCGATGGAAGTGATGCGCATTGCACCGGAGAGACCCTTGCTCGAATTGCTGGCTCGTGAGGGCAAGGTGCTGAACCACGCAACTCTGCTTTTCCTCATCAGGAGGGGCTTCAAACCTTTGTCGTCTGAAGTTTCTCAGGCGATCCGCGCGCTCCAAGCGAGGTGTACGCATTCACCAGAGACAGTTCTGAAAGGGTTTCAGGAGCTTGCCTGCCTGAACCAAGGTGAGATTCGGTTCATAATGCGAGCCACTGCGACAGGTGAGCGCGGGAAGGGAGCGGCCAATTTGCTCGCAGCTGAGTTGGTTGGTGGTCGTTGCGGTCTTGAGGCGAGCACAGTTAAGAAATATGCCGAGCCTGGACGGCCAAAGGCAAAGCGTAAGAAGAACATGTGAAGCGACGAACCACGGGGATGGCTTCGGCTGGGCCCGGCAACCCGTAGAGATGAAGTATGTCCATGCCTGAGCAAATCAAGTCCAGAAGCCTTGATGGCGTTCCTTCCCGGAACCCCGTATGGCGCTTTCAGGAGAGAGCGATGGTTCCCGAAAGATTCGTTGACGCGGCTTCAGCAGCGGAGTTCTTGTCCCTTTCGCCGCGTCGTGTGCTGGATATGGCTCGTGCCGGTACGGTCCCCGGCCATCCATTTGGCATCGGCGGGCGCAAGACCTGGCGCTTTCGATTGAGCGAGCTGGAAAGCTCAGTGTGCCAAAGCGGAACTAGCCCTACGTTCCTGACAGACAGTAGAGCGAGTAGTAGGCAGCAAGCGTGCACGGCGGCGCGGGGGGATAAGGTTGGCAAGAGCACGATTCCAAAGAGGGAGCCTCCGGAAGGAGCAGCGCAAGAGCGGACCGGTGTGGGTCTATCGCTTTTACGCAGACCGAGGAATCGACGGCAGAAGGGTTGAGCGCAACTGCGTCATCGCTACGGTGCGGGAGTGCCCGAGTGAATCGGGTGCTTGGAAGAGGATCCACGCAATGGACCTCCAGACACAGGTCAACGCAAAAGTTGATTACAAAGGCCCGAATGTCACGTTTGGCATGCTTGCCGAACAGTTCTGGCAGCGAGAGCTTGGCACCGACCAGCAGAAGCGCAGCCACACAACCGTTGCCACATATCGGATGTATCTCCGGCGGTACATTCGTCCCGAGTGGGACTCGCACATTGCAACGCGGATTGCTCATTGGGCAATCGAAGACTGGCTGGAGCGGATAAAGTGCGAGCACGACCTGGCCCCCAAGACCATAGGGCACATCAAGCAACTCATGGGCAGGGTGTACGAATTTGCGATTCACCGTGAACTCATCCCTGACACCTGCAACCCGGTCAGGAAGGTGGAGTGCTCAACCGCATCCGACTACACTGCCACAGTCATCACTCCTGAACAGGCGCGCGCGATCTTAGACCAGTTGCAGTCGCCCGAGAACGTTCTGCTGCTTTTGGTCACGGTGACCGGACTCAGGTGCAGCGAAGTCCTGGGATTGAAATGGGGCGATATTGACCCTAACGCTCAAGCGATTTTTGTCCGGAGGAGTTGGACCATGGACCGGGTCGGGCGGCCCAAGAGCCAGGCAAGCAAGGCTCCGGTGCCGTGTATTCCTGCCCTTGCGGAGTACCTCGCAGCTTGGCGGAAGGAATCGCCCTATGCCGGTGATGATGACTGGGTTTTTCCGAGTTTTCGGAACAAGGGCAAGACTCCGCGAAGTGGGTCCAGTCTAGTCACGGACCACATCAAGGCTGCGGCCATCAGGGCTGGGGTCATCAAGGAGGGCGACAAGCGCCAATTTGGTCTTCACAATCTCAGGCACAGCCTCGCCACCAGTTTGATTTCATGGGGTATGGACTTCAAGACAGTTCAAACCCTGCTGCGCCACGCGAATCCGACCACTACTCTGGCGATCTACGCGCAAGGGATTGACGCAAACCGCTTGGCCGCTCAAGACGCCATGATGCGCGCCGTTCTGCACCCTGTTTCGGACGTGGTGCAATAGCCAATTGCGGGGGTAATCAGGGGGAAGGATTTATGGATACCTGATAAACCATTGATTCTATGGTGGCGGAGGGCAGGATCGAACTGCCGACCTACGGGTTATGAATCCGTCGCTCTAACCATCTGAGCTACTCCGCCGGAGGGGGCGCCTGAAAGACGCCTGAAAGGTGCAGGACCGACTGGCCCGGCACTGGGGAGTACTGGCCGCATGGGGCGCACAACTCCCAATCTTGATGATACGGGCGCCTGAATGGCAGGTCAAACTCCGCCCGGACGCACTTTGTGGGTCCGTTTGCGGCAGGCGGCCTTTAAGGTCGGGTTTTGGCCCCAAAGCCTGCCGAAAAGCTCCGGAAAACCGGGAGACTTTACCCCTTGGTGCTTTGTCCAAGAAAAAGCCGCACTTGCTCCAAAAACAGTTTCCGCCCAAAATGCCGCCAGTCCCTCGCCACAAGCCGGCTTGCACCTACAATTCCATCGCCGAGACGGAGTGTCTCATCTGACAGCGGGCAAGCTGGCGAAGAAGGCGGCCAGAAAGACAACAATGCCGGAGCGCTGGGCTCCGGCATTGTTGCAATGCGGTACGTAGTCAGTCAATGTCCTGCTAGTCGATGTCCTGGTGCACGCGCAGGTCGCGGGACGAACTGCCGACGCTGACCGTGCGCTTGCCGCTTGCAAATTCCCACTTGCCGTTCTTCGTTGACCAGTACTGCAGTTGGCGTGGGACAACCGTGAGGGTGACGGTCCGGGCTTCGCCGGCAGCCAGGTGGACGCGGTCAAAGCCTGACAGCGCGCGAACCGGGAACTGGACGCCCTCGGGGATCACGGAAGGAGCGCCGAGATAGACCTGCGGCACTTCGTCCGAGTCCATGGCGCCCGTGTTTTTGATGGTGAGGCTCACAGTAAGCCCACCATCGGAGGACTTTTTCACTTTGAGGCCGGAGTACGCGAAGGTGGTGTAACTGAGTCCGTGGCCGAACGCGAACAGTGGCTCGATGTTCTCTTTGTCGAACCAGCGGTAACCCACGTTGACGCCCTCAGAGTACGTGGTTTTGCCGTCAACGCCCTTGCCCGACCGCTCCGGATGTTTCGGATCGGTGGCGGCATAGTCATCCAGACGCTTGCCCCAGGTAACGGGAAGCCTTCCGGCGGGGCTCACTTTACCCAGCAGCAGGTTCGCCGTGGACCAACCGCCTTCATCACCCGGCCACCACATTTCGACAACCGCCTTAACCTTGCCGATCCAGGGCAGGGCCACGGGCTGGCTGGTATTGAGCACAACAATCGTATTGGGGTTCACGGCGGCCACTTCCTCCACCAGTTTGTCCTGCTCGCCGGGGAGCCCGAAGACCGGATGCAGACGCGTCCAGAGAAAGACAACGGCAACCTTGGCATTCTTCGCGGCGGTGATTGCTGCCGCGTGGTCGGCCTTCCGCTGCTCGGGGGTGTACCAGTTCAGGCGCACCTGCACAGGCGAGGCGGAGGTGTCCCGCGTGGTCGAGATCTCAATTGCGTGAGGGCCGGCGCTCAGGTCGACGGCGCGGCGGACGTTGTCAATGCCGTCGGTAGTCGGGATGGCGTTGTCCTGGTTGGCCTGCAGAATGTCTCCGTGCACACCGCCCTGCCTTACGCCAGTGCTGACCAGACGCTTGCCGTCTAGCTTAATGCTGGCGTTGGTTCCCAGGGCTTGCAAATAGAGCCAGTAGTTGCCCGCCTGCGGCGCCGTAAGCGTGCCCTTCCAGGTAACCGTGGCATTCGGCTTCAGCGCATTGCCGCCCTTGGCGGTGAAGTCTACTGTAGCGTCCACCTGTTCGGCGCCATCGCCGGTGCGGACCAGTCCGGGCTTGCCGTCGTGGCTCAGGACCGAGCCAGGAACCGTCGTTCCCGTCATGTCGTCGTCGACCGCGAACTGAATCTTCGCATTGCCCGAGATCTTCTTCAGCGCATCATAAGGACCAATCTGCCGCTCGGGCAGCCCGACAGACCGCTCCCCATTGATGCCGATCGAATCCACCTGGCCAGCCGTGGGGCCAATCAGGACAACCTGATCCAGCTCCGCGGCCTTCAGCGGAAGCGCTCCGCCTTCGTTCTTCAGCAGCACGGCAGCTTCCTCGCCCGTGCGCTCGATGATCTTGGCATTGGCCTCGATTGCTTGCTCCGTAACCTCATGCTTCGACTGGCCGTCCAGATACCCGAAGTGGACGATCTCATAGAGCACATGGCCTGCCGCGCGATTGATGGCAGCTTCGTTCACCGTGCCATCCTTCAGGGCTTCGGGCATCTTCTTTGCATCTTCCTTTATGCCGAAGTCGCCGCCGCTCCTTCTCTCAGGCGTGGGCTCCTCCGGGATGGACCCGAAAAAGCTCTCCATCATGTCGTCTGCTGCGTGCGCCGGCGGCGGAGGCGGTACAGGCTGCGCATCAAAGAATGACGGAAGCTGGAAGCCGCCCAGGCTGACTTCGCCCGGCATCTCCATATCCAGCCCCGCGTTGATGTACTTGACCGCGTGTACCGCGCCCCAGTCGGAGGTGACAAAGCCCTTGAAGCCGATTTCGTCGCGCAGGATCCTCGTCAGCGTTGACTCATTGCCACACGCAAAGGTGCCGTTGACGCGGTTATACGAGCACATGATCGACGAGACGTTCGCGCGCCGGATGGCCGCCTCGAAGGGCGCAACGTAGATCTCATGGAGCGTCTGGTCGTCCACAAAGATATTGCCGCCCTCGGAGTCGTAAGCGACGTAGTGCTTGATCTGCGCCATCACGTGCTGCGACTGGATGCCCTTCACCTCGGCAACGCCCATCTCCGATGTCAGAAAAGGGTCCTCGCCAAAGGTGTTGTAACCGCGGCCAAACTCGAGGTCGCGGTCAATGTTCACAAAGGGCTGCAGGCTCACGTCGATGCCGAGGGCGCGGTCCTCGCGGCCAATCACGAGCCCATTCTCTTCAGCGGTCTTGCGGCTGAAGGTGGCGGCAACGCCCATGGTGGCAGTCTCTCCCTGCGACGGATGCCGCGTAAGCACTCCGGGAGGTCCGTCGGCAAAGCGCATTTCTGGAATGCCCAGCCGCGGGATGCTCCCCAGATAGCCGGCCTGCCCCTGGTAGACGGCCGGATCCTCATGCGTGCCATGAATGAGCGTAAGTTTTTCTGCCAGCGTCATCTGGCTCAGCAGCTTGTCCACGCGCGCGTCCCCAGTGACCACCGGCGCGGGCTGGGCGTACGCAAGCATAGCGCAGAAGAGCAGAGATGAAAGGACGAAATACTTAGGCGAAAAAATGCGTAGCTTCACTGTCGCTCCCTTTGAATCCATTGCCGGTGAGTCTGTATTGGTAATGCGCATGCGCAGTTGGGAGTTTTCCAAACCAGTCAAAATAACAACTGCGCCCCGCGAGTTTCATTTGCAGCATGTAAGTGTAGTCCACGACGGTATTGTTACGCAGCGGCAGGCGCCCGCCAGTAAACAATGTGTGCAATTGTGAACCGCATGCACCGATTTGGGTTATATAGGATTCAGTTGTGATCAGTCCAGTTGTTGAAATCGAAGCTCTTACCCGCCGCTTCGGTACGTTCACGGCGGTCGACTCTCTAACCCTAACGGCCAATGCCGGCGAGGTCTTCGGCTTGCTTGGTTCCAACGGGGCCGGCAAGAGTACCACTATCAAGATGCTCACCACGCTCTTGCCGCCGTCCTCGGGCGAGGCGCGCGTGGGCGGGTTCTCCATAACCACGCAGCCGCTGGAGGTTCGCCGCGCCATCGGCTATGTGCCGCAAGCGGTTTCTGTGGACGGCTCACTTACCGGCTACGAGAACCTGCTCATCTTCGCCAAACTCTACGACATTCCGCACAAGGAACAAGCGGAGCGCATCCGCGCACAACTGGAGTTCGTGGGCCTGGCCGCCGACGCGGGCCGCCTGGTAGGACAATACTCCGGCGGCATGGTCCGCCGTCTGGAGATCGCCCAGGCCACGCTGCATCGGCCGCGCGTGCTCTTCCTCGACGAACCGACTGTCGGGCTGGACCCGATTGCACGCGACGCGGTCTGGAAACATCTCGTCGATCTGCGGACCAACTACGGTACTACGCTGTTCCTGACCACACATTACCTGGAAGATGCCGAGAGCCATTGCGATCGCATCGCGATCATGCACATGGGCAAACTGGCTGCGCTTGGCACCTTGAAGGAACTAGAGGCCTCTCTGGGCGCCGGCAGCCACACGCTGGATGAGGTCTTTGTGCACTATGCCGGCACCACGCTCGATTCTGGCGGCTCCATCCGCGACGTATCAGCCGAACGGACTACAGAACAGCGGCTTGGGTAGCCCCCTATCTATGAGCAGTACATTCATTCACACGTCAAACGGCTTCGTCTTCAAGACGTTTGTGATCGCCGAGTTCGAGTTGCGCAAGCTGCGCCACGACTTCACGGAACTCATCACTCGCGCCCTCCAGCCCGCGCTCTGGCTGCTCATCTTCGGGCAGGTGTTCGCACGCAGCGGCATGATGCACACGGGCAACATCCCCTATCTGGACTTCATTGCTCCCGGCATCCTGGCGCAAAGCGTTCTCTTCGTGGCCATCTTCTACGGCATCAACGTCATCTGGGAACGCGATCTCGGCATCGTTCAGAAGTTCCTCGTCAGTCCTACTCCGCGCGCTGCGCTCGTACTCGGCAAAGGCTTTTCTGCCGGTATCCGGACACTCTCGCAGCTAGTCGTCGTTTACGGTCTTTCCTTGGTGCTCGGGGTCAAGCTGAACTGGAGTCCACTGGCGCTCATCAATGTGTTGGCTATCGTTATTCTTGCGGCCACGCTGTTCTCGACATTCTCACTGGTCATCGCCTGCATCGTGAAGACGCGCGAGCGCTTCATGGGCGTCGGTCAAGTGCTTACCATGCCGCTGTTCTTTGCCAGCAACGCGATCTATCCCACCTCCATCATGCCCGCCTGGCTCAAGGTCATTTCCCATCTGAATCCGTTAACCTATGTTGTCGATGCCCTGCGCACTTCAATGCTGGCGAACAGCGCGAGCAGTTTCGGCTTGGGTCTCGACTATGCGGTTATCCTGGTCACCACCGTCATTCTGGTCTTGATCGGCGCGCGCTTGTATCCACAGTTGGGAGTGTAGAGCCTGGTCCGAATGGTATCGAAGAGATACACGAGCCTCAGCAATGACGGGTTCCGTGTTCTGACTGTGGCCATCAAGGAATTGCCGGGAAAACAAGCCTGCCCCAAGAACGACGAACACGATCTTATTCTGAAAGGGGTATTGGCAGGCGCAGAGTCTCGATATGCCGGGATCAACCGAACCTCAGCGAAACGGCAAGGATCGGTAACGGGAAACGCCCCAGCATCCAGAAATGCGGTAGTTCTCGTCCACCCCCGAGCCGAACCACGCCCTTCCCGCCCCCTCTGCCTTTGCCGAAAATTACCCTCCATCGGCGCACAATAGTTCCATGAGTACCCCAAAATCACTCCAGATCCGGCTCTGCGCACCCCTGACCCCTACCCCCCTCCCCTTCAATTGCACCGATTATGGTGCACTGAATTTTTAACTAACGCATAATCAATGGGATACAAAATAGTACCCGTAACCAATCAGTAAACTGCCCTGCAAAAAAACGAAAAAAATAGATCTTTTATCGACTTTTTAGGGCCTCATCGGCACTTATTGCCGGGGTAAGCGCAGATTCCTGCTGAGGCATTTTGAGGCTGCTCCATGCAGACTTCTCTAAAGAGTTCCCTGAAGTTTTACTTCAAGCGGGAGCGGCATTGGTGAAGGCAACCAGACAAGGTCGCGATTACGCCGTCAATTCATCTCGGCTTGCAAGCGCTTCGCTCCTCCATCACAGAAGCAGCCCCAATCTTGCAATTCCTGCGCGGAGTGGTAAAATTTCGGCGAATCAGGCCAGAGAAGTGATATTCTTATCCACTCTCAGCTTCCCGTTCGCCAGTAGATGCAGGCCTGATTCGGGAAAGGTCGCTGTCACTATGTACGCCTTGGCGCGATTTTCCATAATCCCCGCGTTGTCCATCGTTTGCCTCTGCGCCTGCAAGGCGGGAACGCGATCGGCGGCCCAACCAACAACCATTAATGGCGCCGAAAGGCTGCAAGACAACTTTCAGCGCCCCGTCGTGTCTGCAACCTTATGATCCAATGAAGGAGAACGACCATGTCCCTTTCACGACGCGATTTAATGAGCGAAGCGCCGATTTTCGGTCTTCTTGCCGCAATGGCGCCTGACCTTAACGCGGCACGTGCGGAGGTTCCTCAGGTCTCAATTGAGGACGCCCCGCACGACTCCTATAGTTTCTGGAATGGGTTCTTCGATTCAGTGAATCCAGACATTCAAAGCTCAGGCCAAAAGGCAGCTACGCGCGGGCCCACGGATCAGTTGCCCGATCCTGGCGTTCAGACGCAGTATCTGCATTACAAGAGTGACGAAAAGAAACTGCGCTATGCCACTGAGATCGGCAAGGAAGAGTTGCTCGATCATGAGGGCGACGTGGCGGTGGGTATCTCGCTTTCGCAGTACCGGCCCGCAATCGGCAGCACCACAGCCGGCGATCACGCAGCTCAACTCCGCCTCGATACCACACAGATCTACCCCTTCAGGAATCTGCTGTCACCGCTAGCATGGACGTCGATCGCCTCTGTGATATCGGAAAAGGGGGGCTACGTTTCGCTCGACCACTTGGGTCTCAAGACAGACCAAGCGGCGCAGGGAACGAGCAAGATTCTGCTCACAAAGGGCGCTGGCAAGATAGCTGTTAACATATCGAGAGCTCCACAGACTTCCATGTTCGTGAAGGCGCTCAATGTCATCACTCAGGGGCTAAAAACTGCGGCGCCATTGGTTTCACTGCCTGCCATCAGCGTGCAGGCCCTGAGCGCTTTTACGCAAACAATGAGCTACTGGGAAGATCGCACACGATTTATCATGGCAGGCAATCTGACCTCTGCCGTAGCTACCCGGCCGGCGCTGGACGATCCGAAACGCGGGAATCCCTATGTCGGCCTGATCTCGGGCGACTACCTGATGTTCGCGCAGCAGCATGCCGACACACTGGCCAAGGAGATGGGAAATCTTGACCTGGTGCAGGGTTACCTGGTGCGCAAAGATGCCGATCAGAATTTGCCATTACAGAATCGCGCGATGAGCGCCGTTCCCGATGTTTCGTACTTTTCCATACGTGTCAGTGTGAAGCCACTCGACTCGTCGTCCTCGGACTAACCGCAAAGCCACTGTTTAGGCTCGGATTTTGATCCGCGGCTTTCATAGGCAGTTCGGCAGAGATTGGATAAGCGCCGTTCAGCTGGGTACCAGCTAGAAAGAATCACAACTTTCAATTCAAAAATACGTCTTGATTCTTTAGGGAGTACTGGGGATTATACTTTCGGCAGTTTCTTTGACGGTGCGCATATGAAAGTGCAAGTTGCGGCTCTTTCGGCTTGTTTATTCCTGCTCTCCGGAGCGCAGGCTTCGCCGCAGACTCAACGGGCACTCCTCATCGGCATCAATACCTACCAGCCCGAAGGAACCCATGCACAACATCCCGCCGGGTGTACCTATGGACGATGTGAGCTAAGTCACTTTGAGAACCTTGACGGCGCGGTCAACGATGCACAGGCCATGGCCGATCTGCTCACGAATCCCAAGTTCGGCTTTCCAGCGAACCAAGTGGTTCTGCTTACTAACCCGGCGTCCGCTCGACCGAAGCCGGGAGTTTTGGTTCTGCCCGCTGCGCAGACTGATCACGACGGCATTCTTGCGGCAATGCAGAAGTACCTTGTGGATGTGCCGCAGCGAGGCGACGCCGTCGTCTTTTATGACGCCAGCCATGGTTCCCTGCGCGTTAATTCAAAGGGAACCAAACTCACCGTGCTGGTGAACGGCAAGTATGTGCACGCAGACAGCACGATGGTTCCCGCCGATGCCTACAAGGGCGGATTCGATGTGAGAGACCGCGAGATGACCCGCATCTTCAATGCAGCTCTGGACAAGGGAGTTCATCTTACGGTGATCTTTGACAGTTGCCACAGCGGCGGTATCAGCCGCGGCATAGGGCCGAAGTACCGTGCGCGCACTCTGGGTTTTGATTCCCGCGACATTGCAGAGGCTCCCGACACACTTGCCGACGGACAGCCGAAGCCCGCGCCCACCGAGCGCAAGGAGAATCCGGCGCTGGTGTTTTCCGCCGCGCAACAGGACCAGTCTGCGCAGGAAATGCCACTGACGGACAAAGTGACCGAGCCGCATGGAGCGTTCACAGCGGCCCTGATTGAAGCGCTGCAGGCTCTTCCCGCCAGCGCGCCGGTCTCCGTCGTTTATCAGCGTGTGAAGGCCGTTCTCGAAGGCAGCGGCATCGGTAGCC
Source organism: uncultured Occallatibacter sp. (assembly GCA_964419175.1). Taxonomy (GTDB): domain Bacteria; phylum Acidobacteriota; class Terriglobia; order Terriglobales; family Acidobacteriaceae; genus Telmatobacter. The sequence goes on from CAYQOQ010000102.1 coordinate 14,165, forward strand.
AGGAACCCGATCTCGACGCCACGGCCGCGCGGCGGCAGCAGCCGCTCTTTGGAGGAATGGCCACGGACACAGGAAAGGTCCGCGCCGCAGCGCTTCAAACCGACGAGGATGGCAGCGTGTGGCTGGACATTGGCCGCGTCTCCGGCATAGGAGTGGGCAGCGAATTTATGTCGATGGTCCCGGACGGCAAGGGGCAGAGCATAAAACTACGCGTCGCAGAACTCGAGGGCATCGCGCGCTCATCAGCCAACGTGGTCAGTCCGCCCGGCGCCAAGGTTGCTCCCGGAGAGGTTTTCGAGCTGACGAAATGGATTCCAGCAGAGTCGGCGCCGCTGCGCGTCTGGATTTGGCCCGCCAATTTGGGCGAGGAGGAGATTCTTGCCGTTGCAGCGCAGATCCGCGCCGCGGGAATTGCTTTGGTCGCCGATCCGGCCGAGGAGCCGTGGACGCACATTCTCTGCTGGGACGGCACAAACTGGACGCTCGAACAAGCCGGTTCGCATTCCCCCACGGTAGTTGGCACGCAGCTCACTGTGGATGCATTGAAGAAGCATCTGCCTGCCAGCGCCAGGCTGTGGGTCAACCTTCCACCGCCGCGCGAGCTGGCTGCAAAGTTTTTGCCGGGGGATGGAGATAGAGCGATCGAGAAAGCGCCCGATCTTACTGTTGCCGATTACGCTCTCACCGGCACATTGACCAGCGATGGACCGGCTTATGCATGGTTTCACAAGAACGAACTTGCCGCCGGCCCGCCCGCCTCTGTTCCGGCAGATCACAGCCCAGGCTGCTCCAGCACATCGCAGTATCCCGTGCGCAGCGACTGGGTCGTCATTGCCGATGCAAGCGTTTTGGACGGGGGCAGTGCGAAACTGAACAAGTTTGCAGGACTGCTGGCCAAAGTCCACGGATGGCTCAAGCTGGCAGATAGTCCCGCCGACGCATCCACGGCCGACTACTACGCGCTGGCCATGGTGCACGCATCTGACGAATCGCCGCTAACAGCCGAGCAGCCCGCACGCCAGGGAGAAGTGCTGAAGATGGCCCTGCATTCCGATGAGCGCGTGATCGAGAAGCGCTGGGTCTACATTCTCGACATCGATTGCCACGGCAAGGGCTCACTGCTCTATCCGCTCGACTATGCGGAAAACCAGTTTCCCAGCGCGGCTGACAACGGACGCCAGTTTGTGTTGCCCGGCGCGCGCACATTGCGCATCGGGCCGCCTTATGGCGTGGATACGCTCATCATGCTCACCACCGCGCAGCCGCTTCCCGATCCCTACGCGCTGAACTTCGAGGGCGTGTCTACGCGTGGAGCGAGGGCGATGGAATCGCCTCTCGAAAAGCTGCTGACGTCAACCAGTGCTGGAACCCGCGGACTTGCCGGCGAGGTACCCACGAACTGGGGCATATCGCTGACAACGCTTCGCAGTATTCCAAAGGACACAGCCAAGTGAACGCAATGCGCTACTGCGGCAGCCAACCAACTCGCATAGCGGGGCCTGGGATCTTTTGAAGGAGAACGACCATGTCTATTTCCCGACGCGCTTTTGTTACCGATGCCTCAGCCCTAGGCCTGCTTATGGCGTTGATGCCCGAACTTGCGGCCGCGCAAAGCACCGCTCCACAGTTAGCTACTGAGGATACGCCGCACGACTCCTACGATTTCTGGAATGGGTTCTTCGACTCCGTGAACCCATACAGCCACAACTATGGGCAGAAGTCCGCCTCGCGAGGACCGAAAGATCAGCTTCCCGATCCGGCCGCGGAAACGCAGTATCTGCACTATAGAACCGACTCGAAGAAGCTCCGCTATGCCACCGATATTGAAAGGGAGGAGTTACTGGACCACGACGGCGATGTGGCCGTAAGCATTGCTCTTTCGCAATACCGTCCCGGAAACGGCAACAGCGAGGCCAAGATACGCGCTGCGCAACTTCGCGTGGACACTACGCAGATACATCCTTACATGAACATCCTCGCGCCACTGGCGTGGACGGCCATTGCGTCAGTGATGCCCGACAAGGCGGGCAAAGTTTCGCTGGAGCAACTGGGTTTCAGATCGCCCCAGGCAGCCCAAGGCACCAGCAAAATCCTGCTCACTCAAGGTACGGGAAAGGTGGCAGTCAACATTTCAAAGGCCGCAACCAATTCATTTTTTGTGAAAGCGCTCAATATAATGATGCAGGGGTTAAAGGTGGCCGCCCCCCTGGTTACCTTGCCGGCCATCAGCGTTCCGGCGCTCAGCGCTTTTACTGAAGCACTCAGTTATTGGGAAGATCGCACGCGGTTCATTATGGCCGGCAACCTGACTACCGCCGTGGCCACGCAGCAAGCGTTGATCGATCCCGATCGGGAAGATCATTTTATTGGATTGCTTTCCGGTGACTACCTGATGTTTCCGCAGATGCATGCGGAAGAATTGGCGAAGGATCTGCCCAATCTGGACCTTGTGCAGGGTTACCTGGTGCACAAGGATGCGGATCCGAATCTGCCGCTGACAGCGCGCGCGGACAGCGCCGTTCCCGGCATTACGTACGCTTCAATGCGAGTGAGTGTGCAGCCTCTCGATGCCTCATCCACAGGCAAATCAAGTGGCTCCAAGGGAAGCTCTGAAGATTCTGGAAGCGATAGCAAAAAATCACACAGCAGCGGCAAATCACAAAAAAGCGGCAAGACAAAATAGCGACCGATGCTTTTCCCCATGGCCGGCAGGGTGAGCGGGCAGATGCTGCCGCCATGGCGCCAACCTGGAACCACCAACCGGAAACATGAAGCTGCTGGGGGCTGACGATGAAATGCTGGAAGCGTGTCGGACTGCTTGCATTGGGTTTAATGGCTGTTTTTGTCACGTCTGCTCGTGCATTCCCTGCGAGGACAAAGATTGACTTTTCTTCGCTCGATCCCAACCAACTCTACAGATTGTCGGGCACAC
>CAYQOQ010000103.1:0-16776 GCA_964419175.1 uncultured Occallatibacter sp.
CCTATAAAACCGAACACCGCGCCTCGTCAACCGTGTGCTTGGCCATACGCATACCACTAATCGGCAAAAGCCTGCACTGTCTTCGCCATTGTTTCAAGCCGAAATACCAGCCTTCCATGTGGTTCAATTCCAGCGGCGCCCATCATCTTTACTCAGCCCATGGGCCTTGAGCCAGGTGACTCTCAATATGCGTTGATGTCGTGAGGGACGCAGCCGCTGCGATAACTTGCGGCGGCGCGGCGTTCGTCCAGCAACAAGCGACGATTGGCAATCAATTGAACCCACCTCATGAAAGCCCCGCTTCCAGGCGCTGGAGTTGGCCCAGCGCGCTCCCGAGAGCAGTACCCACGGCACGCCGTTCACAAATGAACGGTTATCGGCCGCGGTGCGGCCTGCATGCTCCCTGCGCCCAGGAAGAGAATCCTTGATCCTCTTCCATTGCAAATAACTCAATTCATAACGGCTATAGCAGAACCAGAGTTGGCGTATCCCGAAAGCAGTGCATCCAAATCGACGCGACCATCAGGAAGCGGCGACCTCGCATTCACTCAACAGGACACAGGGATTCTGGTTCTGCTCTAGACGACATACTTCCACTTCAATAACTAGAATCCAAGCTGCAAAGTGTATATGTTGATACGGCCTGGGCTTCGATCGCCTTGCGTACGTTGCCATGTTTACGCTTCAGCTGGCGGATGGCCTTCGCTTTACTGACCTTGGAGCGTGGCATTACAACGGCTACGGGCATCTTCATGGCCGCCGCCTTCAGGGTTGTCTCCGCATTATTGCGGCTGACCTTGGCAATCCGTAGCACGATGGCCACTCCCCGCTCGTTCAACTTCTCGTTCTTCAATTGCAGGTTCACCATCATGTTGCCGTACACATAACCGAGGCGGGCCATGGCGCCGGTCGTCAGCATATTGCAGATAATCTTTTGGGCGGTGCCGGCCTTCAGGCGCATCGATCCGGTGAGCACTTCGGGGTCTACTCCGGCCTCGATGGCAAGCTGCGCAACCTTGGCCAGCGCGGAGCCTCTGTTGCAGATGATCGCCACGGTTGCCGCGCCCTTGCTGGCGGCCATGTCACACACGCCCAGTTCCGTCGAGTCCTCGCTGGCTTCGCTGGCGTTGGTCAGCGCGCGATCGCCGCCGGCAATTTCATACTGGATGGTCTCCGGGTCCGTGCCAAAGGTCGGCGAGCACTCCGATGCATCCAGCGCACCGATTCGGCCGCTGGTGCCGCTGCCCACGTAGATCAGCCGCCCGCCCGCTGCCAGGCGGCGCTGAATCAATTCAATTGCTTCCGCAATTTGAGGAAGTGCCTTGCGTACCGCCCGGATCGCCGGTGTATCCTGGCGGCTCATCAGGGTCGCAACTTCCAGCGCACTCAGTTTATCCAGATCGGCGGAAGCACGAGTCTGTCGCTCCGTTTTCAGTCGGCTTATCATGGCCGCTTTCTCCTATCCTTCAGTTATGGTCGCGACCTCGGCCGGAATCGTTCGGCGCAGAATGAAGCTGGCGCCATAGCCGATCGTAAACGTGACGATACTGCCTAAAACGACGTACCAGGTGAACGGGACCTGCGTGAACCACCACAGATATAGGTTCAATGCGAAGCCAAAGAGCATGCCAACCATTGCGCCGCTCTCCGAGGTTCTTCGCGTCAAAACGCCGAGAAGAAACACGCCGAGGAGGCAACCGTAGGCCACTGAGGCGATGGACAGGCCCACTTCAAGAACCTTGCCGCCGCCGCGTGCCGCAATCGCGAGTACAAACAGGACGAGTCCCCAGCCCACGGTAATCAGGCGCGACAGATACACCCTGCGCTGGTCGCTGATATCCGGCTTCACGCGCAGGTAAAAGTCGACCATGGTGGTGGAAGAAAGCGAGTAAAGCGATCCGCCCAGGTTTGACATGGCCGCAGCCAGAATCGCCGAGATCAGCAGGCCGCTGATACCGTGCGGCATGCGCGTTACCACGAAGGTGGGAAAGATCGTATCTGACCGGCTGAAGGCGATCGCCGGCGGGCTCAGCCTGTAAAACACATACAACATGGCGCCAATGAACAGGAACAGAGTGAACTGAAACATGATGATGACGCCGCTCCCGAGCAGCGCCGCCCGAGCCTGGAATGCGCTCTTTGACGACAACAGGCGCTGCACGAAGAGCTGGTCAGTGCCGTGCGTAGCCGTGGTCAGGAAAGCGCCGCCGATCATTCCCGACCAGAAGGTGTAAGTGGTGTGGTAGTTCAGGGAGAAGTCGAAGACCTGGAATTTTCCTGCCGCCGATGCCGTGGCGTAGGCCGCGTGCCATCCGCCAGGCAACAGGTGCAGAATCGTGAAAAGGCCCACCATCGTTCCCGCCATATAGATGCTCAGTTGCACTACGTCAGTCCAGATCACCGCTTCCATGCCTCCCTTGAGGCTGTAGATCAGGGTAAGAGCGGTCACGATTCCGACGGCAATCACGTCGCGGGCCAGTGGATCGAATCCGTTGAGAAGACTTGAGAGCGCAATGCCGACGACGATGGCGATGGCTAGCACACGTACGCCCTCCGCCGCCGCACGCATCACCAGAAATAGGCCCGCCGTCAGCGTTCTCAGCCTGTTGCCGAAGCGCCGCTCGATCAGTTGGTAGGCCGTAACCAGGTCGCCGCGCAAATAGTGCGGAATAAGAAGAACGCAGATGACAATGCGGCCCACCATATAGCCGAACACGAGTTGGAGAAATCCAAAGTTCTTTTCGTAAGCCATGCCCGGTACGCTGATGATGGTAAGCGTGCTGGTCTCCGCCGCCGCAATCGACAGAGCGATCGCCCACCACGGAATCGTCCGTCCGGCCAGGAAGTAGTTCTTCAGCGAGCCTTGCCGTTTGTGAAAGTGATTTCCGAACAGCGTAACACCGATCAGGTACACGGCGATCACCGCTATATCGAGCAGGTTAAGTCCCATAGTGATCCGCTACTCCTTGCCGTCCTGTCTCCGCCGCGGCCATTGCAAGCCGAAGTCGGGTTCATGCATACAGAAGATGCCCTTCGATGCTCGACGCTCACTCTGGGCAATCCAGCAGCCGCTCCACCGTTTTGCGGAACTCGCCCCACGGCTGCTCGAACACCAGTTCCACATCCGTAATGCCCAGCAGCTTATCCTGGTGCCTGGTTCCCGCCGGGTTCACATGCGTTGGATACGTAGACCATGCAAAGTCGTCCTCGTGGGCATCGCGGATCAGCTTGATCATCGTCATCGCCGCCAAGACTGGCGATCTTCTTCTCGATGCGCCCAGAGCATAGGTTCCCACGCCGCGCCTGGTTTCTAGATAACCCTTACGCTCCAGTACGCTATAGGCCTGCCGCAAGGTCATCTTGCTTATGCCCAAGTGCTCGCAAAGCGTTTGTGCGGGCGGCAGCAGCGCGCCGGGCGCAATCGACTTGTCTTCGATCGCCGCCTGCATCTGGCTCGGAATCTGCAAGTAGATCGGCTGCGGATCGCGCTTGTTAATCCGAAATGAATACAGCAACTCGCTCGATATCTTCTCCTCGTCCGTACATTTGGGCTGAAAGGGTGCAGGATTCCAGAATCGCCGCGCATAGAACGTGGTTTGATCAAGAAGCCAGCAATGAAGGAAACCTCACAGCGTGCTCCAACGAAGATTGTAGTCTGTCCATGGTCCAGACCCCATTGGGAGTTGCATACGCCGCTTAACACCATTTATGGGCCGGATCATTAATTGCAGATGCGCATTCCAAGTCGATAGGTCTAGAGGCAGGCAATCGAGTTCTTGGGGTATACAACTTGGCCGGTTCCGGTGGTCGACTCGTCCACTATCCGTTAACTCATCCATTCACTGGTGTTGCCGATTTCAAGGGAAACCATCGCAGAGGCTGAGCAAAGGAGAGTGCGTGCTGGTAGGGGTATTTGCAACAGACAGTCGACCGAAGGACACCACGACAAGATAAAGGTATTCCGACTTGAGGCTCCTGGCTTAAACAATTACGTACCAGTTGCCGATATATATTCCAGAGAAGAGCGAATAGACTGGCGACCTTCCGTAGAGACCAGGCCAGCTCAGTGTGAAACCTGTGGTTTGTTCAGCGTGACGTAAGTGATTCACGTCACACGCCTTGTTATACGAAAGGGCTATTCCTCGCGAGATTCACAAATGCAACACTTCTAAGACAACTACCGTTGTGATCTCTGTCAAGAGGCTCGTCTGGAACCGATCCTGTGGTATGCGTGTGGTCCTGAGGGTTGAATATGGAAATCTCATCGATGCCGTCAATCCGGGCCCTTTTGTTGGCGTCTCTCATCTTCATCGTTGGCGCGGGAAATAGCTGCGCCGGCCAGCAGGCGCTCCCTGACCTGTCGGAGGCAAGCCTCGAGCAACTGGGAAATATTCAGGTATATGGCGCCTCGATGCACCTGCAACCATCCGGAGACGCCCCCTCTTCGATCACTGTGATTACAGCTGATGAGATTCAGGAACATGGTTACCGCACCCTAGCGGACATTCTGCGATCCGTTCGCAGCTTCTATGTCACATACGACCGAAACTACAGCAGCATCGGCGTGAGGGGGTTCGCTCAGCCCGGCGACTACAACACGAGAATTCTCTTGTTGGTCGATGGCCACAGGATGAACGACGATGTGTACGACGATGCAATGATTGGAACTGAGTTTCCGGTCGATGTCGAAATGATCCAGCGGATCGAGATCATTCGCGGGCCGGTTTCGTCTCTCTATGGAAGCAACGCGCTTTTCGCCGTAATCAATGTCATAACCAAACGAGCTCAAGATGTGAACGGCCTGGAACTTTCTGCCGAAACAGCGTCTTTCAACACCTACAAGGGCAGGATCTCTTATGGACGTGCGATAGGGCAACTTCAGTTTCTAGTTTCTGGGTCGTTCTATGGAAGCCGCGGCCAGAATCAGCTCTTCTTCCCGGAGTTTGCTTCCAGTCAGACAAACAACGGCGTAGCCAGCCATGCGGATGACGATCAGTTGGGTACCGCGCTCGCCACGGTTTCGTTCCATGATTTCACGCTTCAGGCCGCCTACGGCACGCGGGAGAAGGGAATCCCGACTGCATCCTATGGCACCATATTCAACAATGCCGGTACCCGTACAACCGATTCGCATGAATATGTCGACACGCGCTACGATCGCATTCTTTCCGGAAACTGGGAGCTGCTGGCCCGGCTCTTTTATGACAGATATACCTATCAGGGAAGTTACATGAATCCTTCCGCGCTCGATCCGACCCAGGCGAATCCCAACATGGATTTTGCAGACGGAAAATGGTGGGGAACTCAGGTTCAGGCCACCAAGACTGTATTCAAGGGCAATCGAATCACTGCCGGGGGTGAATATCGCGACAATATTCGCCAGAACCAAAGCAACTACGATCTGAAACCCTACTCGCTTGATCTCAACGACAATCGCAATTCGTTCACTGGAGGAATCTACCTCCAGGATGAGGTTCCGATCACCAAATCTCTGGCTCTGAATGCGGGGATCCGCTATGACTACTACGGCGATGTAGCGGCCAGCACTGACCCGCGCGCGGCCCTTGTCTACCGTCCGCAGAGCAAGACCAATCTGAAGTTGATTTACGGCAAAGCCTTCAGGATCCCCAATGTTTACGAGAAATACTATTCAATCGCTCCCAATGTTTCCAATCCGGCTCTCCGCCCGGAGAAGCTTGGATCCACTGAATTCGTGTGGGAGCAGAACTTATCGAACCACCTTTGGCTTTCGACCTCTGCTTTTCATATCACCGCGGGTGGCCTGATCAACCAGCAGCCGGAGGCAGGCAATCTGCTCATATTCCTCAACGTGCAGAACGTCGAGTCCAATGGAACCGAGTTGGAACTCAAGGGCCAGCTGCCCCACGGCCTTGAAAGCGTTGCCAGCTACAGCTTCCAGGAAGCCAAGGACAGGGACACCAGGCAGTTTCTCAATAATTCACCGCGCCACCTCGGCAAGCTCGACCTAGTCCAGCCACTGCTGCAAAGAAAGCTCTTTGCCAGCTTGGATGCCCAGTATCGAAGCGGGATGACAACTTTTACCAGCGGTTCAGTTTCACCGTTCCCAATTGTCGATTTTGATCTCTTCGGTCAGAGAATCAGGCAGCATCTCGATCTCTCGGTTAGCCTCTACAACATTCTCGATAAGACATATTACGATCCGCCCTCGACAGGAGTTCCGGAGGGGGCCATCCAGCAGGATGGCCGTACTTTTCGCGTGAATATGACCTGGCACCTCGGCGAGCGTTAATGAGCAATGAACCAATGGCATAAAATTCGCGTCTGTTGCTTCGCCCTGGGCATGGGGCTGATTGCTCCGTTGTGCCGCAGTGAATTTGCGGACGCTCAGGTGATCAGCGAATCCCAGGTGAAAGCCGCATATCTCTTCAGTTTCACAAAGTTTGTTGAGTGGCCTGCTGGAACCTTTGCGAGCGCAACAGATCCGATTCGATTGTGCATTTTGAATGACAGGCCGTTCCAGGCGCAATTAACCCAGATTGCAGGAAACAAGCAAATTGCCGGGCATCCGGTCCTTGTGATTCTGGTCCAGGACATTAAGCAGTCTCGAGGCTGCCATGAACTCTTCGTCGGTTCCTCCCAAAGCCATGAGAACGTGCAGATCATCGATTCTCTTCGCGGCACGAGCGTCTTGACTGTTGGAGAAACGAATGACTTTTTGGAGCATGGTGGAATCATAAACTTCATTGTGCTGGGCGACCACGTGCAGTTTCAGGTGAATCAAAAAGCAGCCACGCAAGCTAGACTCCACATGAGTTCCCAGCTTTTGAGCGTAGCGAAACACGTATTCAAATAGAGCTTGATTGAGATGTTGAGATTAAAGCCATTTCGCGATTGGTCGATCCGCCGCAAGCTGACGGGTCTATTCATGGCAATGGCTTGCATTACTGCTGTTACGGTCTCAGTCTCCATTGGCGCCTTCGATCTGTTGGGGTTAGAGCGATCAATGGTGCGAGACCTGTCTATTTTGGCAGATGTCCTGGGTCAGAACAGTGCGGCAGCACTCACCTTCCAGGATGCCGATACCGCAAGCCATGTGCTGGAGGCATTGAAGGCAGAACCAAACGTCACTACGGCGTGTGTTTACACCGCCAACGGAAAGCCGTTTGCTACCTACGTTCGGCCCGGAAGGCACTCTGGTTTTGTTCCCCCACATGTGCACGGTCAGTCGACTTCTTTCGAGGCGGACCACCTGATCCTCTTCCGCACAATTGTCTTTTCCGGCGACACAATCGGCACGATCTATATTGAGTCTGATTTGCAGCCGTTGCACACGCGGCTGCGAGAATACGGTCTCGCGATTCTTGCCGCCGCACTCCTGACGCTCCTTCTGGCTCTCTTGATCGCCCCCAGTCTCCAGCGGCCAATTTCCCAACCTCTGATTCAACTCACACAAACGGCGGAGGCAATCTCGAAGGCGGCCGATTATGCCATTCGCGCCCACGTCCAGAATAGCGACGAGTTTGGAATGCTGGGTTCGGCATTCAACGACATGTTGGACCAGATTGAAACGCGAAACCATCAACTTCACCAACATCGCGAGCATCTTGAGGAGGAAGTGACGTCTCGAACGGCTGAGCTGCTGGCGGCCAGTGCGCGGTTGGAGTTGCAGGCCGAAGCGTTGAATGCGGCTTCCAACTCAATTCTGATCACCGACCGCAATGGAAATATCGTCTGGAGCAACCCGGCATTTTCTAAATCTTCAGGTTACTCAGCGGTTGAAGCTATGGGAAAGGATCAGAGTTGGTTCAGTTCCGGGGAGCAGGACATCGAGACCTTTGCCCAGATGTGGTCCACAATCACCGCGGGCGGGACCTGGCACGGTGAAATCGTCAATCGTCGCAAAAATGATGGCCTTTACATAGAAGAAGTTACCGTTACGCCCGTTTCGTCGCAATCGGGCGAGATCACGAATTTTGTGGCGATCAAACATGACATCACGGCACGAAAGCTGGCAGAACAAGCTCTGAGCGAAGCCGAAGAGAAGTACAGAGCCATCTTCGAGGATGCTGTCGTAGGCATTTTCCAGGTTGACCCAGGAGGCCGGCCTATCAGCATTAACCGTGCGCTCGCACAAATGCATGGCTACGATACTGCGGAGGAATTCCTGGCGGAAATCACCGACATTTGGCGCCAGGTTTTCGTGGAACCGAACAGGATGTTCTCAGTCGTCCGTGAGACGCAAGAGAACGGCATTGTCCAGGGCGCCGAAGTGGAAGTCTACAGAAAGGATCGCGCGAAAAGGTGGGTAATTGCGAATATTCGGGCAGCGCGTGATTCGGACGGAAACATCTTGCTCTACGAAGGCACAGCTGAAGATATTACCGAGCGCAAGGTTGCAGAAGAGCGGGTGCAGTTTCTGGCTTATTACGATGCTCTCACCGGCCTGCCCAACCGTACTCTCCTTGAGGATCGGATTGCGATAGCACTCGGCGGCGCGCGCAGACGAAAAGAACGTATAGCGTGCCTGTTCCTCGATCTTGATCGCTTTAAGATCGTCAACGACACGCTCGGGCACTCCGTGGGCGACACGCTCCTGCAGGAAGTTGCAGAAAGACTGAAAAAATGGGTTCGCGAACAGGACACGGTCGCGCGAGTCGGCGGAGACGAGTTCGTCATCATGCTGACGGGCCTTCAGCTGGCGTCAGATGCCGCTGCAGCAGCTGAGAGAGTCGTCGATCTAGTGACATCTGAATTCTCCATTCATGGCCACTCGCTCAACGTAACCTGCAGCGTCGGGATCAGTATGTTTCCTGAAAATGGAATGGACGGAGAGACGCTTGTCAAGAATGCGGATGCGGCGATGTATAGCGCCAAGCAGAAAGGGCCGAACAATGTCGAGTTCTTCACGGAAGATCTGAATGTTCAGATGGTCGAACGGTTGAAGCTGGAGAGTGGGTTGCGTCTGGCGCTGGAAAGGAAAGAGTTCTACCTCGTTTATCAACCGCAGATGGATATTGCAACCGAAAAAATCGTCGGTGTCGAGGCTCTGCTTCGCTGGCAAAACCCGGAATTGGGACTCGTTCCCCCGGACAGATTCATAAGCATTGCCGAGAATAGCGGATTGATTGTGCCCATCGGGGAGTGGGTGCTTAGAACTGCCTGCGCCCAAGCCCGCAAATGGCAGGATGAAGGGCTCGCAGCGGTGCCGGTCGCGGTCAATGTGTCAGCAGTGCAGTTTCGGCAGGATGGATTCCGTGATTTGATCAAGAACGTCCTCCGCGAAACTGGGCTCGCTCCTCAATACCTCGAATTGGAACTTACGGAAAGCCTCTTGCTGACCAATGCAGACGTAATGTTCTCCGTTTTGCGAGAGCTGAACGAAATGGGGTTAATGCTGGCAATTGACGATTTTGGAACCGGCTACTCTAGTCTCAGCTACTTGAGGCAGTTTCCCGTCAAGAAGCTAAAGATCGATCGGTCGTTCATCAGAAACGTAGCCCTGAACCCAAGCGATGCAGCGATCACAACCGCGATCATCGGTATGGCAAAAAGCCTTGGCCTCAAGGTGATCGCGGAGGGTGTCGAAAACGAGGCCCAGATGTCCTTCCTACGGGAACATCGATGCGATGAAATACAGGGATATTACTTCAGCAGACCTATAACCGCTTCAGAGGTTGCTGGCAGGTTACTGTCTGTGCAGGCTATCGGGTATTTGCAGTCCACTCAAGTTTCTCTACACGATAATCTACTGGTCTCATAGGTGAAATTCAGTCGCGAAGAATCTGGCAATTCCTGATTCGTTGTACAAAGATTAGAACCAAGCCCCGGGCGACTCTCGCCAAGCTGCCAAGTCTTGAGATGAGGTTAGGCAGATGGCAAAGGCAGCTCGGTCGCCAGTTGGGAGGCAATCCAAACGCGCCTGGATTGACAAATCCTACGTCTAAGTTGCCTGTGCGTCGGCTTTCATTCTTGTTCTGCGTGACCAAAGGCATACTCAGGATGACAGTCAATTTTGATATGAGTTTCAGGGACACTACACTAGGCCGCGGCAAGGAACTCAACTACATGCCTCATCCTCTCTGTTATACGCAAAGTTACCCTCTGTTCTGTTGGTGCAACTCTCAGAGAGGCGCCAACCGGTCCCTTGCCGCGCAAGAAGCATACAGCTGCTGAGCCTCGGAAAAGCATGATCGAGCGAGGTCCTTCAGGAGAAGAGCTTGTGCGTAGCGGTCGGATTCCTCGGCGAGGTGGCCTGCCGCGTTGGGAAACATCCGTGCATAATAGTGTGCGCCAGATAAGAGTTCGGGCGCAAAGATGAGTACGTCACCGCGATGGGCGGTACGGAGGAAGCCAAGCATCGCGCGTATCCAAAGCTCTTTGAAGTGGTCGAGATAGTTGATGACGCCGTGAGCCTGCAATGGCCTGGAAGTTAGGTCTGAGGCGATAGGCACCTGCATGCAGCCGGGGCTGGCGATGCGGCCGTGCAGGAAGCCGACGCGCATTAATATTGGCTCCATGAAGGAGAGCTTGCTTGCCCAGTCGCCGTATACAAGCTCTTGACCGCAATAATAGTGGCTGAAATCGCCATTGAAACGGATTTCAGGAAAACTCTTCGTGATCTGTACGGTCCGCCACAAGTCCTGGGTAATTGTCGCGCGATGCGTTTCAATGAAGATAGGCAGGCTGTGTCTGTCTGAGGCGGCGAGGATAGCCTCGACGATGCGTAATACTTCATTGTCATCTTCCAGGCCCCAGCCGGCGTGAACCGTGAGGCATAGGTCACCTCGCATGGCGTGCCTGGAGGCGATAGCGTCGGCCTCATCTGGCGTGTTGATCCGGTCGTGGCCGCAGTGGGGCAGGGGAGCGGTTACGACGGAAGAGGTATCGGTGGTGAGTTGAACGCCTTTGAAACCGTCGGCCAACAGGCGTTGGTAACGAGGTAGGCCGTCGAAGCCGGGCCACGCGCTATCGGGTCGCAGATCGACGAGGCTATCGAGATTCAAATAGACGCTCAGTTTGGGTGCGTCTGCTGAGCCATCGTTGAGAAGGCGAGAGTTAGTTCCCATTTTCAGCCATCCTAACAGCGATCTGAGTAGTTCCAGTCAAGTGGAAAGACGGATTGTATCTCGTCGGAGCGTGGCGTCTCCAGAGGATGTCAGTACCAGACTGGCAAGAGAAGAGCGATGATTCAAAATCATACGGCTTGATTCATTCGGCTCCGGGTTCGCTCTACCAGCATGGGACGGTGGCGAGGCAGACAATTGAAGGCGCTATCGAGAACACTCGGCCGCAATATTTCATGCGGCGAGCCCTGCTGCATCTCTTCGCCGGGGCTCAGCAGCCACACCGAAGAGAATGCCCCTTCGATCAGTGTCAAATCGTGCATTGAGGCAAGTATCGCAATGCCCTCGCCTCGCAGTGAGTCGATCAAATCGATCATCTCGAACTGGCGTCCAATGTCCAGATGCTGCATTGGCTCGTCTAGCAACAGCAACCGTGGCTCTTGCGCCAGACCGAGTGCAATCTTCACGCGCTGGCGTTCGCCTCCACTCAGTTGATTGAAGACACGCGAACGTAGAGACCATGTGTCCGTCAACCGCATGGCCCGCTCGATGGCTTCGCGGTCAGCTGCGTCCAATGCGCCGAACATCCTCATAAACGGGGTTCGTCCCTGCTCAACAAACTGCTCGACCGTGAAAGAGAATTGAACCTCAACGTTCTGCGGTACGAACGCGATTGACCTTGCAATGTCGCGTTGCTTCAACGAGCGCAGAGTTTTGTTCCTTAGGCGCACATCGCCGCAATTCGGAACGAGCGTGCCTGCAGCCAGCCGCAGCAACGTGGTTTTGCCCACGCCATTCCGGCCCACAAGAGCAATGCAGTCGGTCTCGAAAACCTCGGCATCGAGATTGTTGAAAAGGTCTTTGTTCCTGTAGCCAAAACCAACGTGCGCAAATTCAAGAAGCGGTATCATGAAAGCACCTCCCGCCGAGCCTTTCGCAATAAATAGAGAAAAAATGGTCCGCCTATAAACGCGGTCAACACACCCACCGGCAACTCCGACGGAGCGATGATCGTGCGTGCCGCCGTATCCGCAACAAGCAGAAACAGGGCTCCCGCCAGAGCGGTAGCCGGAAGCAACCGAACATGATCCGGTCCCAGGATCATGCGCAGAATGTGCGGGACGATCAGCCCGACAAAGCTGATGAGCCCGCCCAATGCCACGGCGGCAGCCGTCAGTATCGAGCCGATCACGATCACCGCGATGCGCGTCTGCTGCACTGAAACGCCAAGATGCGCGGCATACTCCTCGCCCAACGCGAGGGTATTGAGTCTTCGTGTCAGCGGCATGGAGCCTACCAGCCCGATCGCCAACATCGTTCCCACAATCGCCAACTGCGGCCAGGTCGGCTGTGCAATGGTTCCATGCAGCCACGAAGATAAAACATGCATTCCTTCGCCGAAGTCGCGATCCAGCACCTCGAGAAAATACGCCGAATAACTCAGCATGGTGCTTACTGCAAATCCCGCCAGCAACAGAGCAACGACCGGCGTTCGGCCGTCCGCGCTCGCCAGCCAATACACCAGCACGATGGAGACGATTGCACCAGCAAAGGCCAACAACGCGGTGGTTCCGAATCCCGCAACCGAGACTGCCGGCACAAGGAATACACCCAGCGATGCGCCCAGTACCGCTCCCCCCGAAGAACCAATGACGTATGGGTCGGCAAGCGGATTGCGAAATAGCCCTTGAAACAGCAACCCGGAGACGGAAAGCGCACTGCCCACAATGGCGGCGGCGATGATGCGCGGCAGACGGATGGCCAGCAGGATGGTGCGCTGATCGTCGGAGAGCGGTCTGTTGCCGATCACGCTCTTCGCCAACTCCCGCAGCGGCACATGCACCGCGCCCATTCCCGCAGCGGCCAGCATCGCCAGCACGAGAGTAATAAACAGTATCCCAAGCAGCCACCGCTGCCGGTCCGCATGTCCCTCCTCATGCACTGCGCGCTCCTTGACTACTCTCCACACCACTGCTTGCCTCCCAGCGAGAACTTCATGTCCATCCGCAACCTGGATGGCAGTGAGGGAAACCCGACGGTCTCGCTAACGTGCTCGATCGAGTGATTCTGAATATTGCTCTCGACGGCAACGTGCTGGCTTGTATCTTTGGCGATGGAGATCACCGCGCCCGGCAGATCGTACACTGTGCCATGAAAGCCTGCGATAGACGAGGCGCGAGCGGCCACTGTGAAGGCGAGGACGAGAGTGGGGGTCAACATGGATCTGAACAAGAATCGCAACACGGTTTTTCCCCTCGGAAGTGCATCTGGACCGGTCTCCTGACTCGCGCCTCATCGGCTGACGGCTGCCTTCCCAGTATGCTCTCCAGTGGCAAACAAGCCGTGCCTCTTCGCTTACAGTTACGGGGTAGTGGCGGATTCGCACCGCGCTTCCCGATCATCCAGATGTTGGCTATTTGCGGTTCGAGATGAGGATGCCATCTCACGGATGAAGTTGTCTGGCGAGTTCCTCCAATGCATCGAAGACTACCGGGCTCGAAAGTTCGATTCGGTCGTCCACGTAATAAATTCGGTGGTTCCTGACCGCTGGCACACTGGACCATCCGGGCCGGCTTAGAATCTGCTGCGCCGACATCTTCGATCCGCGCTCCAACAGCAGAGCATCCGGCTTTCGCGCCAGCACCGCTTCCAGGCTTATCTGTGGCCACTCCTGCGGCAGGTCGCTGGTCGCCGAGTGTCCGCCGGCAATCTCGATCAGTTCAGTGATAAAGGCGTGTTTGCCGATGGTGATCACCGGGTCGAACCACAGCGGCATCAGGATGCTCACCACCGGCTTGCCGCTCACGCGCCGCCGCACCGCCGACTCGCGCTCGCGCAGCCTGCCAATCAGTTCCCTGGCGGATTCATCGCGGTTGAGCGCTCTTCCGATGCTGGCAATCGATCTGTAGATATCCTGGAACCCATGCGGTGCCACCATGAAGACCGCAATGCCAAGCTTCTGCAGACGCTTCATGGTATCCAAGTCGTTCATTTCGCCCAAGCCCAGTACCAGGTCGGGATGCAGGGAGACGATGGTTTCGATGGAAGGGTTCAGCGGCAAACCCACGCTCGGCTTGGCTCTGGCTGCCGCCGGATACTTTACGTAGTCGGTCACCGCCAGCACATCCTGGCCGGCTCCTAGTGCGTACACGTCATCGACTACACTTGGCGCCAAACACACCAACCGATGAGGATGTTCCGGAACTTGAATCAGGCGCCCCAGTTCGTCTGTTGCCGTTCGCGCGCTGCAAGGGAAGAACGCCGCGCAAAACAGAAGCAAGACATACCATCGCTTCTTATCAGCACCACCGCGGTCTGCGTCTGGTG
This sequence comes from uncultured Occallatibacter sp., assembly GCA_964419175.1. Lineage (GTDB taxonomy): Bacteria > Acidobacteriota > Terriglobia > Terriglobales > Acidobacteriaceae > Telmatobacter. The sequence continues at coordinate 14,373 of CAYQOQ010000103.1, forward strand.
CGTGACCGTCTTTCGGTCGCCCCTCCTGCATACTTTACCTCTGACCGCAGAGTGGAACCCCACTCCCGACATCGGGATCGATAGAATAGGCAGCTGTCTCGTCGCCGGTACCAGCGATGACCGGCAGGGGAACGCTTTCCAGCTCTCCCATCGAAGCTGGATCAAGCCCAGATTGGCATCTGACCGGTCTCCTGACTCACGCTTCATCGAATCCAAACAGCCTTCCCGAGGTAACCCTCAGTGGCCGGAGTCTTCACTCCAGGTTCAGTTCTCAGCGCATACAGTTACGGGGTAGTGGCGGATTCGCACCGCCTTCCCGATCATCAGATAGACTCATTGAAATCCTTTCGCATGTGTAATGTCAAGGAGTGCGTCTTTCGGCTAAAAGGGAAGATGTTGCTCGAATTGACGCCGCAACCCTGGATGACGAAAACCTGTCGCTGAACTGCGCAGGCTCGTTGGATTGGAGACCGCGACCTGGCGGATAGCCATGGGACTCACATAGCGGATAATCGCTCGTAGAATCAGGCATTTGAAATACAATGGTTCGGTTATCTATCCGGGTTACGCTGGCCATAGACAAAGCCGCCCACGGCTTGTTGCCGCACTTGGCGGAAAGCGGTTTCCGGGAAGGACAAAATCAAGTATATTGTCCTTCCCTGCGAGTTGTTGCTACTCGTAAAATACGGGATGATGTTTCACGCCTCTGGCGCCAGGAAATCAGGATGCTGGTTCAGAGCTTGCTAAAGTGCCGGATCGGTAACGGCGTGCCAGCGCGGTAACGCCCGGAATTTTCATTCGAGAGTATGGGAGACAATTCACATGCATACCAAATCAGCCCCGGCTTTTGATCCTCGGGTTGCGACCTACGAGGAAGAAACCAGGATGTTCGAGGATAAGGTTTTTCATTTCCTATCCTTGGATGACCGATGCCGATGGATGCAGTCCCCGTTGCTCAACGACTTGCGCGTCTTCCAGGTTGGGTACTTCAAGAAGTCTCACGGCCATGCAGTGGAGCGAAAGAATCTTAACGAGGGCGTTCTGATTTACTGTGTGGCCGGTAAAGGAAGCTATACACAAAAGGATAAGACTTTCGAGGTCGTACCGGGCAATCTGCTGTACTGCTTTCCGAGAACGCACCACCGGTATGCAGCCAACGAGGAAGATCCTTGGTCGATTCACTGGATGCATGTATCCGGCGCTCGCATGGCGCTCTATAGAAGGCTGATCGGATTTACAGAGGATTTTCCAATCGTGAATCTTGGCATCCATATCGACATTATCGATTTATTCAAATCGCTTTACTCACTCTACAAACCGAGCAACGATGAAGCGCGCATCGCGTCCATCAACGCCTGTGCGCAACACATTCTTGCTTCAGTTGTCATAGCGCAGCGGCCTTCCAGCAAGCCTCCGGAGTGGGAACACGAAATCCAGTCGGTGATGAGTTATATGGAGGCGTCCGTTGACAAGATGATGCGCCTCGAAGACTTCTCAGACTATCTTGGGCTCTCGCGCTTTCATTTTTCACGGCAATTCAAGTGCCTGGCTGGAGTTTCGCCGATGCGATATTTCATGCACCTCAAAATGAAGAAGGCCTGCTTCCTTTTGGAGACTACGTCGCTGAAGATCAAGGCGGTCGCCGAGCGCCTTGGTTTCGAAAACGAGTATTACTTTTCCAGGTGCTTCAAGGTTTGTGTCGGGTGTTCGCCCAATAGCTACTGCAAGAATTCTTAGGGCACTTTCACCGTCTCTGGGATACGGGCATTGCGCTCTTCCAACGTGGACATTCCGTAGGGCGATGTGGCCGGAGAGATAGCACAAGTTATCCGCGAGAGTGTTTGGTGGGCGGCCAACTGCTGCTGGAGACGATTCCCCGTCCTTCTTCGACGGTGATCAGTTGGTCGGCGGCGACCTTCTTCAGTTCCTCTCTCAGGCCGTTGGGCCAAACGATGATCAGGTCGGCGGATCGCTCTGTCCCGAGGCCGCAGAGCAGCCGCGGCTAGAACAAGCTTCGGCGATGCCCGGTCCCGAATCCATCAGTTTCTCAAACGTCTTGTCGTCCAGATTGCGGAAGATCAATCGCGGGCAGCGATCGGGGTATTTGGCCAACTTCTTGCCGGCTTCTGGATAGACGCTGCCGGCAACCAGAAAAATATCCGGGTAGCCGTCGTTGTCCAGGTCGCACATGTCCGCCCCCCAACAGGTAAAGCGGGTTTCAACTGCCAGACGCGCGGCGCGCGTTACGTCGCTGAAAATATCCTTTTCCATCGTTGTGAAAAAGCCCGGTGGAGTCGCCGGTGAAGTGGATCTTTACAAAATCCGTGTGCCCGTCCAGGTCGTAGTCGCCGATTCCCAGTCCCATGCCGGCCTGCTCGCTGCCGTCGTCGCTGAACGCCACACC
>CAYQOQ010000104.1:0-16730 GCA_964419175.1 uncultured Occallatibacter sp.
ATCAGATGTGGCTCGATGGGCTCTACATGGCCGAGCCGTTCTATGCCGAGTACGCGTCGATCTCTCATCGTCCGGAGAAGTTCATGGACATTACGCATCAGTTTGCGCTGGTCGCAGAACATATGCGCGATGCGAAGACGGGCTTGCTCTATCACGGGTGGGATGAGTCGAAGGAACAGCGCTGGGCCGACAAGAAGACGGGACTCTCGCCGGAGATCTGGGGCCGCGCCATGGGCTGGTACATGATGGCGCTGGTCGATACGCTGGATTTCTATCCGGCGGACGGCGCGGGGTACAAGCAGTTGATCGCGATCCTCGACGAGGAGGCGACTGCACTGGTGCGCGTGCAGGACGCACAGACTGGGCTTTGGTACGAGGTGCTCGATAAAGGCGGTGCGAAAGGCAACTACGTAGAATCGTCGGCCTCAAGCATGTTTGTGTACGCGCTGGCCAAGGGCGTGCGGCGCGGCTATCTGCCACAGCACTACCTGACGAATGCGGAACGCGGCTACAAGGGGATTCTCGCGAAGTTCATCGAGACCGGACCGGGCGACGACATCTCGGTGACCGGAACGGTGAAGGTCGGCGGCCTGGGCGGCAATCCATACCGCGACGGTACCTATGCCTACTACCTCAGCGAGAAGGTGGTTGCGAACGATCCGAAGGGCGTGGGGCCGTTCATTATGGCCGCCACCGAGATGGAGAACGCGCAGAACGCCAAGCTGGGGCGCGGCGATACGGTGCTTGTGGACGGCTGGTTCAACTCGCAGCGGCGTACAGACGACTTCGGCCAGCAGGTCTACTTTCACTACAAATGGGATACGCAGGATAATCCCGGCTACTCGCTATTCGGCCACATCTTCCGCAACTTCGGCGCGGAGACAAAGGAACTGGATGCAGAGCCTACGCTTGCGAATCTGCGCAAGGCGCAAGTCTACTTTATTGTTTCTCCAGATATCCCGGCCAAGAATTCGAACCCACACTATGCGACGGCGGAGGATGCCAAGCAGATTGCAGAGTGGGTGAAGGCTGGCGGCGTGCTTGCGATCATGGAGAACGATACATCCTTTGCCGACCTCGATCACTTCAACGCGATTGCGGAGAAGGTTGGCATGCACTTCAACAGCGTGCTGCGCAAGCATGTGATCGGCACCAACTGGGAGCAGGGCAAGATCGAGCTTGATGGCAGCGGTCCCATCTTTCACCATCCGCATACGATCTACGTGAAGGATGTCTGCACGCTTTCTGTGAAGGCGCCGGCGGTCTCGGTGCTCAAGGAAGGCGACGACATATTCATGGCCACAGCGAAGTACGGCAAGGGAACCATCTACGCGTTCGTCGATCCGTGGCTCTACAACGAGTACACCGACGGGCGCCGACTTCCTGCCACGTACGACAACTACGGTGCCGGCGTGGAGTTGGCGCGCTGGCTTTTGCAGCAGGTTCCGCGCTAGGGCTTTGCTTCGGTAGTGGGCTTTGGCGCCGGCTCGCCTTTGATGTCGGGGCCAAGCTCCACGCAGACTCTCGCCAGACTATCGGCTACCATGCGCCCGAACACCGCCGAGCCCGTTGGATTCAGGTGGGTGCGATCCGGGCCTTTCGCGGTTGCATCCGGGTGCGTGGCCGCATCGAATTGGTCGGCCTGCTCCTGCGTCATGGTTTCGAGCAGCTTGGTGCTCGCAGCATTCAGATCGATCGCTGGAACATCTTCCTCCATCGCCACGCGCTTGGCCGCATTGGCGTAGGCCGTCAGATCTTCGACCAGCTTGCCGTCTTTATAGTTGCGCCGCGATAGGGAAGTGACGATCACCGGCCTCGCCCCTGCCGCGCGCGCCTGCTCGATATAGCAGCGCATGTTTGCGGCATAAGTAGTGTCTGGGTCGGTCTCGCGCGTGGGGCCTTTGCCGGGCTGATCGTTGTGGCCGAACTGGATGAGCATGTAATCGGCATGATGAGCCAACGCCTTCTGCCACAACCTCTCGTCGTAGTAGCTCTTTGAGCTGCGCCCGTTGGCCGCTTCGTTGATGCACTCGACGTTCGGCGCCATCAGCGCGCAAAAGCCCGGTCCCCATCCGCCGCCGTTGTTCACTGTTGAGTCGCCGACCAGCACAATGCGCACCGGGGCGCCATGCAGAATCTCCACGCTGCGAACGCCCTCGGCCGGCAGCGGTGCGGGATTTGGCTTAACGTACCTAGCTAGCGACGGCACAGCTTTGCCCATATCGACAGCAACCATGCGGCCAAAGAGATATGAACCTTCGTAGTTGAGATGAGTTTTGTCGGGGATGGTATTGCCTTGGTCATCCTTTTTGGTGATGCCGAGCGCCTGGCCCCGCGCCTCAGTGAGCGTGTTGAGATAGGCGATGCTGTCTGCCTGCAGGTCGATGAGCGGTGTGTGTTCTTCAGCAGCCACTTTCTTCATCGCTTCGGAGTGCGCCAGCAGATCGGAGTGAATTTTGCCGTCGGCCTCGTAGTAGCGGCGGGTCAGTGGGGTGACGAGAATAGGGACGATGCCATGCGCCCGCGCTTGCTCCACGAAGCGCTTCAAGTTTGCAGGGTACTCGGTCTGGAGATTGGTCTGTCGCGGCAGGTGCTCTTTTGATTCCTCATCGTTATGGCCGAACTGGATCAGCATGTAGTCCGGCTTATCGGCTAGAGCTTTGTCCCAGAGGCCGTCCTGGCGGTAGGTTTTGGTGCTGGCGCCGCCTTTGGCGTCGTTGATGCAGACAACATCATCGGTGAGATTTGCGCAGAAGCCCAGGCCGTAGCCGGCGTTCTTTGTCTGCGTGGAGTCGCCGATCAGCGCAATCCTGATCTTTGCGGCTGGATGAATCTTCGTGTCCTGATGCGTCGCTTGCTGTGCGTAGCTGAAGCAGCCAGCGGCGAGAACGCCAGAGATGAGGAATAGCGAGAGCGGCTTCATGTCGATTCAGGCTCCTGTGCAATCTACGTTTCGGCAATATGTGCGCTTGGTACGCGCAGATGATTCTATCGGCTGCGCGGTCGGACCAGCAAGCAAGCCATCCACATCGATGAAGTTGCCGCTCGGCATTGGAAAAATGCCGCCTGCGAGTGAATGCCGAGGCGAGTGCCTTGACGATAGATGCATGATTTCCTGTACAGTTAATGCTGCTGGTGGTCAGTCCTCTTGACGGGGGTATTTTGCCCAGCGGGTGCAGCCTTGCGCCGCGCCGAATGGAGACTCCAATGCGTTCCTTGCTTTCGCGCTCTCTTTCTGTTGCGCTGCCGTTGCTCTTTGCTTGCACATTGTCTGCCCAGGATACGCGCCAGGTGACCGAGCCTCGCATTCCCTCGGCCTGCGTCACGCTGGATGCGGCGATTACCGCGCCGAACGGAGTGATTGCGGAGAAGGATGAGAAAGCGCTGGACACAGCGCGCATCCAGAGCGCGATGGATACCTGCGCACAAGGCAAGGCTGTGGTGTTGCGCGCAAAGGGTAAGAAGAGTGTGTTCATTAGTGGACCGCTTGCACTGCGCACTGGCGTGACGCTGGTAGTGGACAAGAACACGGCGCTGGTGGCTGCGCGCGATCCGCGACTCTACGATCTTGCGCCGGGAACCTGTGGTATCGTCGCCGAGAAAGGGCATGGGTGCAAGCCGTTCATCACTGGCGATGGCGCCAAGAGCGCAGGCCTGATGGGCGAGGGTTCAATCGACGCGCGCGGCGGCGCAAAGTTGCTCGGCCAGGATGTAACCTGGTGGGATCTTGCGCACGAAGCCAAGGTGACCGACCGGCAGCAGAGTGTGCCGGCGATGATCGTTCTGCGCAACGCCGACGGCTTCACAATGTACAAGATCACGCTGCGCAACTCGCCAGGCTTTCACGTCTCTGTCGGCTTGACGGATGGTTTTACGGCGTGGGGCGTGAAGATCATGACGCCCAGGACGGCACGCAATACCGACGGCATCGATCCCGGTTCCTCGCGCAACATTACCATTGCCTACTCCAGCATCAACACCGGTGACGACGATGTGTGTCTGAAGCCGGTCCACGGAACCGGAGTTTCGAATATGTCGGTTCTGCATAATCACTTTTATGCAGGACATGGCATGTCGATCGGCAGCGGGACTGATGGCGGTGTAGATCACCTGCTGGTGGACGACCTGACGATCGACGGCGCCGATAACGGGCTCCGCATCAAGAGCGACCCCAGTCGCGGAGGCCTCGTACATGATGTGACCTATCGCAACGTTTGCATTCGCAATGTGATGAACCCGCTGGTTTTTACCCCGCATTACACAACCTTCAAAGGCGACCGGCTGCCGATCTATCACGACATCACGCTTGAGAATGTGCACGTGCTGACGCCTGGCGCATTCACGTTTCTCGGATTGGATGCGGACCATAAGTTGGGAATAAAGCTCGACAGCGTATTCGCAGACGATCAGCAACGCTCGCTCTTCTACGACAAAGATGCGGACATCACGATCGGCCATGGGAGCGGCAATCTTTCGCCTGCGGGAGACAATGTGACGATTACAAGAACGCCTGATTCCGCGGAGGGCAAGCCGCTGGAATGCGATGCGCGCTTTGTGCCGTTCCCTTCGCTGGCGATGGCGCCGGAGATGGCCGGCAAGGTTCCGCCCGAGGATAACAACCTCTACATTGCAGCCGATGGCACGGGCGATTTCTACTCCATCCAGCGCGCGCTCGATATGGCGAAGGAGGGACAGGTCCTGATGGTTTCGCCGGGCGAGTATCGCGAAGTGCTGACAGTCGACAAAAAGAACATCACCATCCGCAGCCACAATCCCGATGCCAGCAAGACGGTGGTAGTCAGCGATCGCAGCGCCGGACAGAACGGCGGCACACTGCACTCGGCCACCGTGAACGTGACGGCGGACAACTTCTCTGCCGAGAACATCACGTTTGAGAATGATTTCAACCAGACTCATCCGCAGCTTCCCGCCGGGTCGCAGGCACTGGCTTTGCTTGTGACCGGCGACCGCGCAGTGTTTCACAATGTGCGTCTGCTCGGCAACCAGGACACGGTGTATGCGGGCAGCCGTGGATGCGAAGCGGGTGAAAAGAATTGCACGCCGGCGCGGCAATATTTTTCCGATTGCTACATCGCAGGCAATGTCGACTTCATCTTCGGCGACGCCAAGGCGGTGTTTGACCGTTGCGAGATTCACTCGACTCCTCACGGCGGTGGCTACATTACCGCGCAGTCGAAGCACTATCCGGGCGAGGACTCTGGTTTTGTTTTGAACCATTGCAAGCTCACTGCCGACCCTGGCGTAACTGGCAATGTGTTTCTGGGGCGTCCTTGGCGGCCGTATGCGACTGTCGTCTATCTGCACACGGAGATGGGAGACAAGATCGATCCGGCGGGCTGGCGCGAATGGCATCCGGGCGAAACGCACTCACTGGACACGGTCTTCTACGCGGAGTTTGATTCGACCGGCCCCGGCGCGCACGCGAAGGAACGTGACGCGCACACGCATTTTCTCACTCCGGACGAGGCAAAGCAGTATGAGCCCGCGGTTTTCCTTCTTGGTGCCGACAACTGGGACCCGACTCAGACGCCCAAGAAGTAAAATGGTAAGTGGATGAGTTTGCCGTAAGGTGGGCCCAAGGGCCTTGCACGCGGCCTAAAGAAGAAATAGGAGAGACGATGAAGACATTGATTATGGCTGACCCGGTGCGCTATGCGCGCATGACGACCGAAGAGATCCGCGATGCGTTTCTGCTGAACACGCTCTATCAGCCGGGCAAGCTGCTCGTGAACTATGTGGAGCTTGAGCGGGCGGTGGTTGGCTACGCGGCTCCAGTTGAGAGCGCGCTTGAACTGCCGACATTTCCGGAGCTGCGCGCGGAGTACTTCCTGGAGCGGCGCGAACTGGGCGTTCTGAACATCGGCGGCGCGGGCATGGTGACGGTGGAAGGCAAGGCCTACGAGCTGAACAACCTGGACGTGCTCTACATTGGCAAGGGAACCAGGAATGTGAGCTTCGCGTCGAAGGACAAGGCGGCGCCGGCGATCTTCTATCTGCTGAGCTATCCGGCGCACATGACCTACCCGGTTGCTCTGGTCCGCAAGGAAGACGCGAACCCGATGGAACTGGGCAGCCAGGAGAGCTGCAACAAGCGCACCATCTGCAAGTACATTCACCTGGAGGGCGCGCGGAGCTGCCAGTTGGTAATGGGCGTAACTCACCTGCATCCGGGCAACGTGTGGAACTCGTTCCCGCCGCATACGCACATGCGCCGCTCTGAGATCTACATGTACTTCAACCTGCCGGAGAACGAGCGGATGTTCCATATGATGGGCCAGCCGCAGCAGACCAAGCACATCGTGATGGCCGACAAGGATGTTGTGGTTTCGCCCTTGTGGTCGATTCACGCCGGTGTCGCTACACATGCGTACAGCTTCTGCTGGGGCATGGGTGGCGAGAACCAGGTGTATAGCGATATGGACCCGGCTCCGATCAAGGACCTGCTGTAAAGGCAGGAAACAGGGAATAGAAACGCGGACGCCCCAGGTCATTGTCAGGATCTGGGGCGTTTTGCGTTTTGACACGCATATCGATTGTTGTCTCGATTGCTGTTCGCAGACGTGCCGGTTCCCGCTATGCTGGTGAAGAAATCCAAGGCTCACTGATGGGAGCACGATGAAGGCTCGCTTTTGCGCGTTGTGGCTATTTCTTCTGGTTTTGACCTCGGCGGTAGCTTGCATGGCTGCCGCGCAGAACACCACACCACCCGACACCGCGCCGCTTGTGCTGCCGATGGAGAACGTTAACGGGCACCTGGTCGTTGTCCTTGAAGACCGTGCGCTGGGCAAGTTGCGGTTGATGATCGATACCGGAGCGGAGAAGACGCTGCTGTCGGCGCGAGCGGCTACGAAGGTGACTGTGGACCGGCATTTCAGCGATCGGTTCTACACGTTCAACGGTTTCGGGCAAGGGAAGAAGGCCAAGCTGGCTGGACATACGAGTCTGGAACTGCGTTCGGGAGAGCGGTCGCTGGCCAGGGTGGAGGCGCTGGTGCTTGATTCCAACACTCTTGACGTGGGCGTTCAGCCGGCGCCGGATGGAATTTTGGGGTGGGACTTTTTCCAGCACTTGTGCGTGCGGCTGGACAGCAAAGGGAAGCGGATGACGCTCGGCGCCGCGGACCACTGTGCAACCAACGAAGAGGGATTCTACACGCCGCCGGTCGAGTGGCTGCCAGAGGGACTGCTGCTGCCGGTGACGGTGACGCTGGCCAATCAACAAACGATGAAGCTTAAACTGCATGTGGATACGGGCAGCGACAGCATCCTGCTGAGCCCACGGCTCAGGGGCGAACTTGGGCTTGAGAAAAAGCCGCAGGGACAAGCGCAGAATCAGGGCCGCGGCGTCAACGGCGCCTATGCGTGGGACGTAGCGTACGCCACTGCGATTGAGGCCGACGGTGGGCATCCGAAGGTTGAAGGCAAGATTCCGCTGGTAGTGCCGCGTTCGGGATCTTACTCACAACCCAACCGGCTGTTCAGTGGGAAGAACGAGGCGCTGCTGTTTCGCGACGGCGTTGTGGGCAACAGCATGTTGAGCCAGTTCGAGCTGATCTTCGATCCGGTGCAGAAGAAGCTCTATGAGCGCGCGTATAGCTATGTGCCGAAAGGCGAAGGACAAGGGCACTAGAGAACCAAATCAGAGGATGCAGTTTTGCCCCGTCGCCAAAGCGGCGATTTCCCTTGGAGGAAATCGCCGCTGGTGTTTTGCGAGCGTGCTTGTGGCCGACGCTAGACGGTGTAGGTGGAAGAGGCGACGCGGCCACCTTTGCCGGTCCAGTTGGTGTGGAAGTACTGGCCGCGCGGCCGGTCGACGCGCTCGTAGGTGTGCGCGCCGAAGTAGTCGCGCTGCGCCTGGAGGAGGTTCTGGGGCAGGCGTGCCGTGCGGTAGCCATCGAAGAACGCGAGCGCGGTCGAGAACGCCGGCGTGGGCACGCCCAGCTTGACCGCGGCAATCACGGCCTTGCGCCACGATGCCTGGTACTTGTTCACCGCGCGCGAGAAGAACTTGTCGAGCAGCAGATTGTCGATGTTCTTCTTCTTGTCGAAGGCAGCCTTGATGTTGCCCAGGAACTGGCTGCGGATGATGCATCCGCCGCGCCACATCAGGGCGATGCCGCCCATGTTCAGGTTCCAGCCATTCTCCTTGGCGGCGGCCCGCAGCAGCATATAGCCCTGCGCGTAGGAAACGATCTTGGAGCAATAAAGCGCGCGGCGCACGCTCTCAATGAAGGCGGTGCGGTCGCCCACGGCGGGCTTCGCCTTGGGTCCCTTGAGGACACTGGAGGCGGCAACACGCTCGTCCTTGAGCGCCGACAGGCAGCGCGCAAACACAGACTCGCCGATCAAAGTAACCGGCTGGCCATTATCGAGCGCGCTGATGACGGTCCACTTGCCTGTGCCCTTTTGGCCGGCGGTGTCCAGAATCTTGTCGACCAGCGGCTGGCCGTCTTCATCCTTCTTGCCGAAGATGTCGCGGGAGATTTCAATCAGATAGCTGTCGAGCTCGCCCTTGTTCCACTCGGCGAAGACATCGTGCAGTTCGTCGGCGGTCAGGCCGAGTCCGCGCTGCAGCAGATCGTAGGCTTCGCAGATCAACTGCATATCGCCGTACTCAATACCGTTGTGCACCATCTTGACGAAGTGGCCTGCGCCGTTCTCGCCCACCCAGTCGCAGCAGGGAGTTCCGTCCTCCACTTTGGCGGAGATGGCCTGGAAGATAGGCTTCACATGCGGCCATGCGGCGGGGTTGCCGCCCGGCATGATGGAGGGACCGCGGCGTGCGCCCTCTTCGCCACCAGAGACACCGGTGCCGATGAACAGGATGCCCTTGTCGGCCAGAGCTTTGGTGCGGCGGTTGGAGTCGGTAAACAGCGAATTGCCGCCGTCAATGATGATGTCGCCGGCTGCAAGATGCGGCACGATGCTGTCGATCATCTTGTCGACCGTGTCGCCGGCCTTGACCATCAGCATGATGCGGCGCGGGCTCTTGAGCAGGCTGGCAAGTTCCTCGATGGAATGCGCGCCCACAACCTGTGTTCCCTTGGCTTCGTTGGCGATGAATTCGTCAACTTTCGAGACGGTGCGGTTGAAGACAGCGACCTTGAATCCGTGGTCGTTCATATTGAGGACAAGGTTCTGTCCCATGACGGCAAGGCCGATCAGGCCGATATCACAAACTGGATCTGACATACGCTCTCCAAGAAACGAATTTTATCACTGCTGAAGGCTTGACTTTTCCTGATTATACGCTTGTGGTCTGACCAGTAGGAAGGGCAGGGGGAGGCCTGGAGGCTAGAGTCGCCTGCGCATCGTGGGCTTGTGGGTAATTGTGGTGAGCTTGCCGGTGACGGCGTAGCGCCGCCGCTCGACGGGCGACGACAGCACCAGGCTGGTGACGGGGTTGCCGTAGGGCAGCAGCGCCTCAATCAGCGCCTCTAGGTGGGCCATACTGGTGGTTGTCACCTTCAACAGAAAATCGTCGCCGCCGGTCAGGTGATGGCACTCGCGAACCTCTTCGAGCGATTGCACATAGTCAAGCAGGCGATGGTAGTTCTGGCCGCCGCAGCTCATGCGGATGAAGGCCATCACCTCGAGTCCGAGGGCCTCGCGGTCGATTTCGACGGTGTAGCCATGCAGGATGCCTGCTTCTTCCATCTGCCGGAGGCGCTCGCCGGTGGCCGTGGGCGAAAGGCCGATGCGGCGGCCCAGCTCCGCCACGCTGAGGCGCGCGTTGTTCTGTAGCTCGTCAAGAAGCTTTCGTCCGTTTAGATCAAGTAGCGTGGTGGAATCCATCATAAGTCGTGATTATTGTAGTTGATTTATTTGTGAAGAGCGGGTTTATGCGGGCATTTTGTATGTACTGGAAGGAGGCAGCCGCCTAGCATAAAGCCTATGAACCCACTAGTTTTGAACGGCCAGCCGCTGACGCTGGCCGATATTGAAGCTGTTTCCCTTCGCGGTTGCCCAGTGGCAATTGCCCCTGAAGCTCAAGTGCGCATGAACGAAAGCCGGGTCCTGATTGAGGAGATTCTCGCAGCGGGCGAGACCGTGTATGGCGTCAATACCGGCTTCGGCAAGCTCTCGGACGTGCGGATTCCGCATGAAAGCCTGGCGGAGTTGCAGACGAACCTTGTGCGCAGCCATGCGGGCGGGGTGGGCGCGCCGCTTTCCGAGGGCGAGTCGCGCGCGATGTTGATGCTGCGGGCCAATGTGCTGGCCAAGGGGCTGAGCGGCTGCCGGCCGGCGGTGCCGGAACTGCTGGTGGCGCTGCTGAATGCGGGAGTCAGCCCGGTGATTCCAGAGAAAGGCTCCGTAGGGGCGAGCGGCGATCTGGCGCCACTTGCACATTTGGCGCTGGTCGTCATCGGCGAAGGGGAGGCTTGGTACAAGGGTGGGCGGATGGCCGGCGGCGAGGCGCTGCGGCGAGCGGGGTTGAGGCCCTTGGCGCTGGCGGCCAAAGAGGGCTTGGCGCTGCTGAACGGAACCCAGGCAATGACGGCCGTTGGCGCGCTGGCGGTGGCACGTGCTCGCCGTGTGGTGCGGCTGGCGGATCTTGCGGGAGCCATGTCGCTGGAGGCGCTGATGGGCACGCCCGCGGCCTTCGATCCACGCATTCAGGCGGCTCGCCCCCATGCCGGACAGATTGCAGCGGCGGCGCACCTGGTCTGGCTGATGGAGCAGTCGGAGATTCGCGAGGCGCACCGCGAACACGACTCGCGTGTGCAGGATGCCTATTGTCTGCGTTGCATGCCGCAGGTGCACGGGGCCGTGCGGGGAGTGCTGGAACATGTGGTCGGGGTGCTGGAGATCGAAGCGGGGTCGGCTACAGATAATCCCCTCGTCTTCCCCAAGAACTCCTCCAATACGCAAGAGCACGGAGTGCTTTCGGGGGGGAATTTCCATGGAGCGCCGCTGGCGTATGCGTTCGACTACGCGGCCTTGGCGCTGGCCGATCTGGCCGGCATGATGGAGCGGCGCATCGACCGGCTGCTCAATTCCGACATCAACGAGGGGCTGCCTCCGTTTCTTTCGTCCCATGCCGGGCTTTCCTCGGGATTCATGATTGCGCAGATTGTGGCGGCGGCGCTCATCAACGAGTGCCAGGTCCTCGCGCATCCCTCTTCGACGGGCAGTATTCCCACCAGCGGCGGCAAGGAGGATCATGTTTCGATGGGCATGACCGGCGCTCTCAAGCTGCGCCAGATTGTGGAGAATGCCGAGCGCATAGTTGGCATCGAGTTGATGTGCGCGGCGCAGGGCGTCGAGTTCCGCCAGCCGCTGAAGCCTAGCCGGGAAATCGACCGCGCCCACGCCGCGGTGCGTGCCGTGGTCCCGCGGCTCCAGGCGGATCGGGTGCTTGGGCCGGACATTGAAGCCATGGCCGCGGCTGTGCGCGCGGGGAAGTTCAACTCCTGGTGCGAGGGGTAGCGCGCGCTACTTAACGCTCATGTCTGCGTCTACGTCCACAATCAGCGTATCGCCGCTGATCTGGATCGAGTGAATTTTCAGCCGGTCCAGTGTGACCTTGTAGCCAGAGGTCGCCGTAGACCCCTCCAGCGCCTTGCGCAGCAAATCGGCCGCGTTCACCTTCATGTTTGAAGGAATCTGGTGGCTGAGAAAGGGGGCGAGCAGAAAATTCAGTTCCTTCTGGTCGGAGACCCGGTCCACGCGCGCGTCGCGGAAGCCGATCGTCTCGCCCTCGGCGTCCGGCGCCAGCGACACCTCGGCCGTAACCGACACAGGCACTCCCAGGCAGGTTCCTCGCACGGCCTTGCCCAGGTGGCCATAGGTCTTTACCCGCGCCACAATCCTGTCCTGGACAAAGGAGAGCTTCGCGTCCTCGGCATAAATCGAGCAGGGAGACTGTGGGTTGCCCTTCAGGTAATAATGGCCGTTAGGACCGCCAAAAAGCTGCTGCTGCAGGGTGCGCTGGATGGCGTCGCGGCTCACTTTCATTTCCACGGCCCCGGACCGGGCCGGACAGCAAAGGAGCAGTGCGCCCGCCAGAAGCGGCAGGCTGACAGGAAAAAGACGGATGAATGTTGTCATAGTAGTATAGTGTCACCGGCGGCCGGTCCGATGCCAGTCAAGTGTGCAAAATTGCACTATAATTGGGCACCCCTGGGAATGCTGTACGTGTAAGTACTTTTAAATGATCTAGTTGAAGCGTTACTTCGGTTTGTCTTATGGCGGGACTTTCTTAGCGGGTAAATGCATTTTTCTATTGATTTTTGAATAAAAATTCCTTAAAATGGAATGGTATTGATTCCTCTGGACTGACAGTATCCCCCACTCACTGTCCAAGGATGCGCGGACAACATCACTGCTCACTTAAGGACAAAAAATCGATGGCAAAGCGTCGTGGAAATCCTAATTGGGGCAAACCTGAGCCCATCGGCCCGGTTGTGCCCACTGTAACCTCCTTCGAACAGATTGTGAAGGAGTTCAAGCTGCCCCCGGACCAGTACATTCGGTCCACCCGTCTTCGGGAATGGGCGCGGCGCAACAAGAATTCCAAGTATATTCCTGAGGCGCTCCTCGAGGCCTGGGGATTCGAGATCGAATCGACGTTGTAGGCCGTTTTTTGAGATTCCTTTCAAAAGCGCTGCCCTTGGGCAGCGCTTTTGCTGTTTGCACCGATAGTGGTGCGGTTTGCAGATTGGCGGCAGACCGACTTATTCCGGGGTCCTTCGGCGTTTGAACTAAGTCGCTGGCGCGACGGGCGCTGCTGCATGGGCTTTCCCCAGGCATTGTTGGCTGTGTACCTGCTCGATGAGATTCCTTTTCCCAAGCGCCCCAGGAAGCTGCCGACTGTACTCAGTCCGGAAGAGGTGGCGCGGCTGATTGATTCGGAATCCGGGCGATTTGCCATCCCACGCTTGCGGTAGAAAGAACAGCAGAAAGAAACCGCAAGGATGGGGCACCCGCAGTGTTGGGGTTGGGGTGAGTTCTCAAAAAAACGGAGGGGCGGGCCACCCGCCAAGATGTGACGACATTCCGGCAACATTCGAGTGATCTCCTACCCCTCCCCCCTATATCTGGGAGGAAGTTCTTTGGTTTCAACGGAATGCGGAGGGGGTTGCGGCGCAAATATTTCATTCTACAGGAGTTATTTGCAGAAATTAGAAAACAAAGGAGTTAGAGGCAGTTTTCAGTTCGTTATGTTCAGTCTTCGGCTTTCGCTGCGGGCATTGACGCTTCGGCGGCATAGGCTGTGAGAGCGATTCTGGAATGATTGTGCGCCTGGGGAGGGTAATTATCTGCAAAGGGCAATAGGATGGGTACCCGGCCATGGTGGGGAAATCTAACAACAAATCCGACGGTCGTGGTTTGTGCGAGCCCACCCTCGGTTGAGGCTTGGGGAAGTTTTCAAAAACCGAAATGGTGGTCCACCCGCCTACAACGGCGTTTTCCAGGACCGATCCGGATGCTGGCCTATAAACCAAGCTGAATGAGCGCATTGACCTGTTATCGCAGATTGGCGTTGTTGCCCAAGGAGATCGGTAAACCATTGCCGACTTTTCATTACCGACTGGTTGAATAGCCTCCTGCAATAATCGAGGCATGCTCACCGACCACGATAGGCAGATCTGTATTGAGGCAGCCGAGTTAGTTCTGTCAGAGATGGAGCGGATTCATAAGCTCCTCCAGGCTCCAGCCCCATTCAAGGAGATATTTGGGGAGGGCTATGGTTCGGTCGTTGAAGTCGCCTCGAAGATAAAACACTCCGAAAGCGGGCGGGAATTCAACTGTGGCCGGAAAGGTTTAAAGAGTTTTCGCAAGATTGCTTCCATAGCTTTGGAAGGCACGGTTGATGCCGAGGATTTTGAACCATCGGAACTCATTGACCGTCTGCGCGACACGTTCCTTTCTTATGTCTTTTCTGATCGAGACTGGCGGATGAGCGACCTCATTGACACATGGGTAGATACGAGCCTCAGCTACGTACGCCGACGCCATCATTGCTACACGCATTACATCCCGTGTGTAGCGCTGCAAATTGAGAACGAGGATCGATATGACTTTGGACCGGTAACGTTCCTTCGCAAGAGTCTTTTTCGTGATCAGGCAATAAAATTGATCTCAAATGCAGAACTCGCGCGGAATCGATTGAGCGAAAGAACGAGACGGAACGCCGTACCTCGACTTCAGGGGTGCTGGGAACGGAAATCTGACAAAGCGCCCAAGAGTCCCGAACAAAGGTTTGACGAACTGACTGAAGGGGTCGGATGGATTGCGAGAATTGCAGTGCCTCGTTGTGCCCACGCCATATCAGAAGCGCGAGCTGAGGCTGCTTTGCGTGCATCCTTGTCCTCGCTCACCCTATTAGTGCAAGGAAGGGAAGGCGCGAATCTTCGTTTGGCAAATGTACGGTGGCGCCGGTTGTTTGGACAGGTAATTCGGGTTTTTAAGTGGAAAAATTGTTCAGCTAGTTGTCGTCGTGGCTGTGGGAATGTGAAAATCGGTTTCATCGATTTTCAAGGTCTTGTGGGAAGGGCGGAAAACAGTTCTATCGTTTTCCGCGCTTTCCATGAGACCGGCATTTCCACAGCCTGCTTCATCGCGCGTTAGGCCGCCAGAGCTTCTGGCGGACGGTGAAAGTATACCCGGTCGGGAGTCTGTGCCCCCAGGCTGGAGTGCGGGCGAGTGGAGTTATAAAACTCGAAGTAACACCCGATCTTGCGTCTGGCTTCGCCGACCGACTCGTATGCATGTAGGTAGACGTGCTCGTATTTGAGCGAACGCCAGAGGCGCTCGACGAAAACATTGTCGGCCCAGCGACCCTTGCCATCCATGCTGATCTGGATGCCTTCTTCCTTGAGCCGTCCGGTGAAGGCTTCGCTGGTGAACTGACTTCCTTGATCGGTGTTGAAGATCTCAGGCTTGCCATGCTGGCTGAGAGCCTCTTCCAGTGCTTCGATGCAGAACGATGTGTCCATGGTGATCGACAACCGCCAAGCCAGCACACGGCGGCTGAACCAGTCGATGACCGCAGCCAGATAGACGAAGCCGCGCGCCATCGGAATATATGTAATGTCCATTGCCCACGCCTGATTGGGCCGCGTGATCGAGAGACCGCGCAGCAGGTATGGATAAATCTTGTGTCCTGGCGCGGGTTTGGAGGTGTTGGGCTTGCGATACAGTGTCTCGATGGCCATCCGCCGCATCAGTGTGCGCACGTGGCGGCGGCCCACCTCAAGACCCTGCTGACTGAGCATGTCGCGCAACATGCGACTGCCGGCGAACGGATAGTTCAGGTGCAGCTCGTCGATGCGCCGCATCAACATCAGATCTGAGTCGGAGATCGGGCGAGGACGATAGTAGATCGTAGAGCGACTGATCTCCAGCAACCCCGCCTGCCTGCTAGAGCATTTTTCTCATAGGTGTACACCGTACCCGGAGAATCGGAACCAAGCCCGTGCATTGTCGGGAGTGATCTGTGGAAGCAGGTCCGAGATGGCCTGATCGAGGACGTCTCTGGTTCGCGCTTTGGCCGAACGGAGCAGCAGTTTGAGTTTGGACCATGCCTTTTCGATGGGATTCAAGTCCGGCGAATAGGGTGGCAGGTAGAGCAGTTCAGCTCCTGCAGCCTCGATTCTTTCGCGCACGCCTTTGACCTTATGCGAACTTAAATTGTCCATCACCACCAGGTCGCCAGGCCGTAGTTGAGGACACAGGACATGCTCCAGATAGGCTAGAAAAATATCTGTATCGGTAGCCTCCTCGATGGTCATGGTGGCAATCATGCCGCGTGTGCTCATCGCGCCCAGAATGGTCAGGATTTTCCAGTGACTTCCGGGCGTTGCTTCGTGGATGCGCGGGCCTCCCAAACAACGCGCGTAGAGCCGCGTCATCGAAGTTGTGACACCGCTTTCATCCAGGAAAATCAGCTTGTCCAGCGGGGTCGATTGGATTTTCTCAAGGAACTCCGCCCGTCGCTTTTGATTGGCTTCAGTGTCTCGCTCGACGGCGTGGAGCGACTTTTTTTCAGACGCACTCCCAACCGCTTTAATACACGCCACAAATGCTGACTGCTGATGCAAAGACCGAGCGACTGCTGGAGTCCCTGCCGCAATTCGGCCAAAGTGCGATCCGGTTGTTCATGCAACTGTCGCAGCAACGCCGCTTCCACGGTTGGCGTTATCCGGCTCACCACACCATGGCGGCTTTGCGCCACTCGTCCCATTTGCTGGCTGCGCAACCGCTGACTGGAAATCTTCTTGGCCCAGTCATAGCTGACAGAAAACAACTCCGCCAGTGCGCGCAACGATCCCTGCCCGCGATCATAGGCCGTCAACAGCTTGTATCGAAGATCATTCGAATAGGCCTTCGCCATCTTTTTATGCCGCGAAGTCCAGAGCTATTACAGTGTATACCTATTAGAGAAATGCTCTAACTGACAACTTGTGGCCGGGATTGATCATCGCTTTGCGCTCAGCAGGCCCGCTTTGATGAGCGCAGTCTCTCGTAAGAAACAAATCAAGTTCGATTATGCGACGGCGGGTTGTATTGTGACGTTGAAGCCAAGGTTTTGCAGGCGGTTGACAAGTTTGTTGGCCTGTTGATCCTTGTTGCGTTTGTCAAAGTAGTCAGGACCGGGATCTTCGTAGAAGGTCCCGTCTTTGAGCATGTGATAGACGGTGGTAAGGATGGAAGCGGCCACGGCGCAGATGGCTTTTTGATTTCCGCGGCGAGCTCGGATGCGAA
>CAYQOQ010000105.1:0-12738 GCA_964419175.1 uncultured Occallatibacter sp.
AGATGGTGGCCCGGTGGAGTTTGTAACGAAGTCGATACTGGAGGATTGATATGCCAACATTCAACGGATACGGGCCTTTGTCTGTGCAGGTAAGCCCTGGCGACACGATGCAGTTGTTTACGGCTGAGATTTTGACTGCACCAGCAACGTCAAACGTGTACGCGCTGCTTGATTCTGGGGCAGTTGAGCGGCGTTCCGTGCTGTTTCAAGCCAACTGGGCAACGACTCCAACCGCATCGCTTGTGATCTATGGCTCAAACACTGCGCCCACCACAGCGGGGCCACAGAACGGCGTTGCGCTTGGCTCTGCGATCACTGCCAATGGCGTGTATCAGGACACCGCAGGATTCAAGTTCTACTGGGCAACGCTGGCGAGTCAGTCGGCGGGCGGCGCGTTGACGCTGACTGGGCATGTAAGCTAACTGTAAGACAGTTCTGCTATATTGTGGAGCGCTGCTCTCACAAGGAATGGGCTGATGACGGCGAGCAATACCGCTGTGCGTTGGTAGCTGGTCACAAGGGCAAGTGCAAGCCGGGTGAGCGCGTCGCATGAAACAAATCACTGTGGTACTTCAGCCAAAACAGCTTGAGCTTGGTAAGCTGGTCTACGCCAAAGGCCCAGAGGCTGCAACGTGGATTGGTGGTGGTGGAGCGCGGGCCGGCGGCAAGTCCGGCGGTCTACAGCGCATCATGCTTGACCGTAGGATGCAGCGACCTGGCACAGACGGCTGTATTGTGCGGCGCGTATGGGATGAGGTCAAGCGCAACCATGTTGACGAGTACATGCGCCAATGGCCGGAACTGCGCGGCTGCTGGCGGGCTGGCGACCATGAGTTCAGATTGCCCAACGGTAGCAGGATAGTCTTTGCCTACGCCGAGAATCAGCAAGAGGTTGACCGAAAGTTCTGGGGGGTGCAGTTCTACGACATATTCATCGACCAAGCAGAGCAGTTCAGCGAGTACGAGTTGCAAATCATCCATTCGTGCAACCGCTGGCCAGACACTCCGCTGGGCGAGTGCAAGACGGGCCTGTTTTTCAATCCGGGCGGGGTTGGGACCGAGTTCCTACGGCGAATCTTTGCGCAAAAGCGATTCATCGGCAATGAGCGACCGAGCGACTATGCGTTTGTGCATCTGTTTGGCTGGGACAACTTCGTGTGGTTCACCGGGATAGGACTGACCGCAAAGCAGTTCTACGCGATGGAGAGTATGTGCAAGGGCGACGGGGCAGCGGATTCGATGTGTTGCCGATACCACCTGTTTACCGAGCGCACCGCTGAGGGCCGCAAGCTCAACGCTATGCCGCAGAGTCTACGGGCTGGGCACCTACTAGGGTCGTTTGATTCGTTTGCGGGGCAGTATTATGCCGGTGTTTGGGATGAATCGAAGCTGATTCTGACCGCACAACAAGAGGCGCAGTTGATACAGCCATGGTGGCCGCGATGGATGGCGCACGACGATGGGTTTGTGCATCATGCGGCGATTGGCTGGGCGACAACGGGCAAGGTTGCACCCAAGCTGTTTGAGCAGGTGTTCGGTGTACAGATTTCCGAGCCTGTTCCCGTGGTGGTGATCTACCGTGACTACGCCGTGCAAGAAGTTGAGCAGGGAGAGTTGATCCGGCGCTGCGTTGCGATGATGAGCGCGGATGAGAAGAAGCAGACTAGGCGGTATTTCCTGAGTCCTGAAGCCGATGAGGACGATTCACGGGGTCACAACACGAAGGACATCATCGACGAAGAGTTGCGCCGCGCCGGTCTTCCATACTCCGAAGATGCTGATAATATACGGATTAGCGGCTGGCGCTACCTGTATGCGATGATGAAGAAGACCGGCGACGTGATGGCTGGGAAGATGAATCCAACGCGGAAGGACGATGATTTTGAGACGGAAGGCGGGGGTTACTCACTGAATACCCCACTGCTTTTCATCTGTTCGCGCTGCACGGATGTTATTGAGTCGATCCCAATGCTGATACGGGACACAAAGCATCCGGGCAAGGCTGAGGATGTTTGGAAGCAGCCCACGAAGGCGGACGACATTGGCGACATGGTGCGGTATCTGTGCAAGTCGATGTTGAAACAAGCGAGCGTACCGTTGGCGGTGCAGCGCCAGGAGTTTTTCGAGGCGTTGGGTGATGTTTCCATGCAGTCGAAGGGGATGGCTGTGCTAAGATTCGATGCAGAGCATAAGCAGCGGAGGTCGTCATGGTCAGCGCGACAATAATTCTGGGCATCCTGCTTCTGGCAGTTGGGTATGCGGCATGGTCGTACCGGCGCGACTGGCTGAGTTCCGCTATGCAATGCGAACAATGGATGAAGCTGGCTGATGGCCGACAGGCCGCATACGACGCCGAGCAAAAGATTTCAGACAAGTGGAAATCGAGCTATGATACGCTTGTAGCGAAGTTGGAAGCCCGCGCCGCGAAGTCGGATGACGGCATTATTCACGTTCGCAATTCAGGCGATGTTCGCAGAGTGTTTGAGCAGGAAGTCGCACGGTCGATGGCCGCAGCGGAGAAAGCACAGGAGAATTGACATGGCAATGGGACTGAACAAGCTGGCGAATCCGATGGGCAAGATGCAGGATTCAATGTCGAAGATGCGCGAACCTGCCGAGAAGAAGCCGGAAGGCGAAGAGCACGAAGAGGGCAAATCCCCGATGGAGATTCACGATCACGGCGACGGCACGTTCCACACCATCAAGGACGGCAAGCAGGAAGAGCATCCCGACCTGTTGCACATGACAACCCATGTGGCGCACGTCCACGAGCCGGAGTCAAAACACTTCCATGCCAAGCATGACGGCTTCGAGCATGAATCCCACGCTATCCACGAGGACGGCCAGCATGAGGAGACGAAGCAGCATCCTGATGCTGAGGAGCTTGGCGAACACATGAAGCAGTTTTTCGACGAAGAGGCACAGGAGCCGAAGGAAACAGGATCAGAGGAATCAGCGCCTTTGGGCGGGATGTAAAATCAGCAATACAGGAGCCTTGCAATGTCATTGTCTAAGTTTTCCGCTGAGTTCAACGCTTTCAACTACGCTTACGGAATCAATCCCGATGTCCCGGCATTTCAGGTTATCTCTGGAAATGCCGCCGCTGGCACCTATGCTGTGACGCTGGCACTGGGCGTCGTCTACACACCCGATGGCAAGCCGGTTTCGCCCGTCGTTGGCATTCCGATCACGATTGGATCGGGCATCAACGCCGAGACGGTCACTCCGACTGGAGTATCGAACCCAACGCCAACGGTGTATGGCACTTGCATCATCACCGCTGTCTTTGGCTTTGGCCACGGCGCGGGCGACCTCGTGAAGTCCGGCGACTTCGGTTTGCAGGAAGCGGCGACGGCGGCTCTTGCCTACGGCGGCGGATTGGTTTATTGCGACCGTCAATTCTGGCAAGCGGCTGGGATCACCACAAACTCTGGCTTCACAACCTTCGTGACTGGGTACAAGAGCCTTTCGGCGAACGTGACCATTCTCAACGGTGGCGGCATTACTGGAGCTCTGAGCTACACGGCGGCTGCGGCATCAAGCTACGCCTCCACCACTGTCGTCCTGTACTAATGCCCGCGCAGTCAAAGGCGCAGCAAGAGGCAATGGCGATTGCCGAGCATGAGCCGGGAAAGCTCTACAAGAAGAATCGTGGGCTGCTCAAGATGTCGGGGGAGCAGCTTCACGACTTCGCGGCGACGAAGCGCGAAGACTTGCCGGAGCGGAAGGGTAAACTGTATGGCCGGTAAGCTCTACGAACCGAAGAAAAAGGTTGATCTTGGTTCTGCTGGGTCGTGGACATCCCACCCTGGCCGACTTCATCGTGAGCTTGGCGTACCAGAGGGCGAGAAACTGGGGCCGACTCGGATTGACGCTGCGCTTGATTCGTCCAACCCTCAGACTCGCCGGGACGCACGTTCTGCGAAGGGCTACGCTGGCATGAGGCACTAATGGACTTGAACGATGCCATCAACGCAGTCAACGATCCCGAACTGGAAAAAGGGAACGAAAAGCTGCGGTTCGTGCGCGAGCAGATGGAGACAATGTGGCGTGAGAAGCGCGAGCGGGAACTTTCCTGCCCTTACTGTCTCTCGGTCGTTCCAGTGGGCGCGGCGGTGTGCTGTGGAACGCTACAGAGGGCAGTAAATGCTATTCTTCAAGCGCAGGATGCAGTAGACCGGCTGGACAAGGCGCGGAGGATACAGGAAATTGCCAGACTCAACTAGCCCCGTGCAGGAAGAGGAACAGTTTGCCGACGAAGTTGCGCCGGATGATGTTCCGCAATCTGACGAGCCGCCGACCTACGGCAAGAACAACCGCGACCTCCCCGACTTGCTCCAAGACGCTTTCGACAGACTGGTAAAGAAGTTTCAGGCGCGAGACGTTTACGACCGGCGCATCGAAGTGCTGATGGATCGAATTCTGCGCTTCTATGATGATGGAGTGCAGCACGTCTATCCGAACTGGGGAACTGGGGTCTATCAGGTTGGGACGGCTGGCGGATATGTCAACGTCGGCAATGGGAAGTCGATTGAATGCCCTGAGTTCATGGGCGCATACAACATCTTCCGCATCCGGCGCAGGTCACTCGATGCGGTGTTGACACAGAACGAGCCTGGAATCGACTTCACTCCCGATCAGCCTGGACAGTCTGAGGACATTGAAGCGGCGGAGACGGCGGAGGGTTTCAGGCACCTCTTCGACCAGAATAACGACATCAAGAAGATTCAGCAGAACATTGCCCGGATGTTCGAGCTATCGGGACGCTGTGTTTCATGGACGAAAACTCTCAAGTCGAAGGCATCGTTTGGCAAGGATGACAATGGCGCGCGGTCGATGGAAACGGCGAAGATTTACGGGACGCTTGAGAGCAAAGTCCCTATCGTCTGCGATGCGTTCATGCCGAATGCACTCTACTGTTTTCTGTATGACGACCTCGACGCTCTCACCGCAAAAGCGGAGAATGACTGGATCAAGGATGAGATTGCACCCGGCGAAGCAGGGTTGGGCGAGTCCGACTGGGAGCGATACGCCAGAATCGGGGCACGGCAAGCGAAGAAATCGTATTACCTGACCGGCATGGCATTGTCGTATCTGACCACTGAGATGAACTGCTTTCTGCGGCCCGGTGGGTTTACTGACAAGTCGATGGATGAACCGTACACCGGCGAGATGCCCGATGGCAGCATGTCGGGCGGAACGAAGACAATTCAAGAGATGATGGAGATGCTGTTCCCCGATGGGGCGCACGTCAAGTACATCGGGAAGACCTATTCAGAGTCGTGGAACGAATGTCCAGACGATGCGCTTGATGTTGGGTTCCCTGTTGAGCGGGACGGCATGACGGGCGGCGCGTTGATGGAGCCGGACAAGGTTGTGCAGGATGCGTTCAACGATTACATGAACGCCAAGCGCGAGAACTATGAGAAGGGGTGGAGTTTCACCTATTTCAACGGTGACGAGCAGGACTGGGATGCAATGCAAGATCAGCGATCCAAGCCCGGAAGTTGCGTCCTGTTGAAATCGACCGATCCGAATACTCCGCTGGAAGACAAGTTCTACCGCGAGCCGCAAGCACTCTCCCCTGCCGGATTCGATGAGGCGATTGAAGAGTTGCGCGGGCTGAGTCAAGAGCTTGTTGGCGCGCTGCCTGCACTGGAAGGTCAGTCGAAGGCAGACCAGACGGCATCTGGGCAAGCGATGGATCGCTCTCAGGCGATGGGGATGCTTGGCCCTGCGTGGGCGAACATGCAAAAGATATTCTGCGGAATCTATACCAAGGCCGCATTGCTGGCGTCGAAGAATCCCGATCATGGTTCGGAGATTGTTGTGACCTCTGGCGACGGCAAAAATGTAACGCTGAAACTGGAGAAATTGACGAAGGGCAAGTTCCACGCGCATACCAGCGAATCGAGTTTCCCTGAGTCTACTGCGTCGAAGCGGGCGAACCTGACAACCTTGATTACAATGGCGGCGAAGTCTCCAATTGGGCAGACATTATTCGAGTCGCCGGACAACTGGGAAGAGTTCTTGGAATTGAACGGCAACCCTGATTTGAAGCTGATTCCGGCGATTGCATACAAGAAGCAGACGCGGGAGTTGGAGATTCTGTTGCGCGAGCCGCCAGTACCGAATCCAGCGGTAGCACAATACAACTTGCAACACGCCGCACAGACGCTACAGGCTCGCGCTGGAGGAATGCCCGATCTTCCCTATCAGCCGCCGCCGCCGATGATTACCAGCCTCATGCCGGAGATGGACGACTATCACCAATGGGAGTCGGCGAAGTGCCAGGAATATCTATCGAGCGAGGATTGCTGGATTCGCCAGAATGTTGGCGAAGCATCTGCGATTGAGCAAGCGAAACTGGGCGTCCAGAATGTTAGACTGCATAAAGCAGTTCACGATCAGATGATGGCACAACAGCAGCAAGCGGCGGCGGCGGCACAACAGCAGATGAAGCCGCCGAGTGAGAGTATCAACTTCAAGGATGAGCCGCCAGCCGACCGCGCGCAAATGAATGCTCAGGCTGGAATCAAGGATGCAGCACCGGAGGCGCAGCCGGGAGTCTCAAAGGCAGCAGCCGCACCGGGAACACCGGGAACCGCAACAGTTTGAATCCTCTAAAGGGAGAATAAAATGGCAGATGACGCAGTAGTTGAAGCGGTAGTTGAAGAAGCAGCCGAGCCGATAGAAGGAGCGGAATCCGTTGAGGGCGCAGAGTCAACCGAAGGCGTGGAATCTGGCGGCGAGCCCCTTTCCGGGGCGCCACTGTGGAAGGCGATCAAGGATTCCTTCGTTGGCAAGGACGCCAAGACGACTGCGCAGGTGCGTAGGGCGCTCTTCGATGCGTCTGAGATAGGGAAGCGCCACCCCGAAGGATTGAAGGGCATTGACGCGGTACTGGAGTCGGTGAAGAAGCTCTCTGCGGACTCTGAGACTCCCGATGCAATGCCTGTTGAGCAGGTGATTGAAGAGACATTGCAGGAGAGGACTTTCTGGCGCGACTTCGACACGAAGTTCCAGTCCGGCGACTCCAGTTTGATTGAGCAGATGGCTACGGCGAACCCTGAGAGCTTCCAAGCGCTCATCCCGGCTGCGATCAACAAGTTTGCCGAAGTCAACCCGGACGGCTACAGCTCCATCGTCTCGAAAGCGGTCTGCCAGTACCTCGCGGATCAGGACATTCCGCTGCAAATCAAGCTGCTCGACCGGATTATCCCAACCGAATCGACAGATCCCGCCGTGCAGCAGTTGATTGAGGGCTACGGAGTCATCAAAAAGGCGTTGGATGGTCTTTCCGCAATGGCCGCAAAGCCTCTTGCCACTCCGAAGGCGAAAGAAGAGGCCGCAAAGCCGGGAGATACCGCATCGCTGGAAGATCGGGAGATGCGCGTCAAGGACATTGAGTGGAACCGCGACGTTGCGGCCACAAGCAACAGTTTGATGGTCACGGAAGCGCAGAAAGTCCTTGGCAAAGGCAAACTGACGCAGGATGAGATCAATTCCATCAAGTTGAAGGTGAAGGAAGAGATCAATTCTCGCGTGATGGTGAATCAGGGCTATCAGAGCGCGATCAAGGCGTACCTGAAGGCTGGAAACCGCAATGCCTACCTCCAGCGCGTCAATTCCGAACACAAGAAGATCATTCCCGGCGCGGTGAAGCGGGCAGTAGACGACATTATCGCTGGGCGCAAGACAGCCCCAAAAGTTGCGGAGAAAGTAGACTCCGCGGTCGTAAAACCGGCGACACAGCAGGGGCAATCGACCCTCAAGTTCGAGCGCATTGCTGGGCCTCCGGTAACACAGAAGTTAAAGGTTGATTTAGGCAGAACGCCTCAGTCGATGCTTGTAAAGCGACAGGCGTATATTGTTGGTAGAGCAAACCCCGTAACCTGGGGACAGAAGTAGTGGTATGATGCGGATGTGTAGCAGAGCGAAACGGTTGACAGAGTTCCGAATCTCCTAAATCGTGTAGTCATCGTTTCGTGGCAGGGCTTCCAGCATGGCATACACCCCAGAAGGGTGAGCGCATGAGGATGAATCTCAAATTGAGGTTTTCTCATGGGCATCGCCAATAGCATGCAAGCCTTAGCGTCCGAGCAGGAATATGTGCGCCCGGAACTTGAAGATTTGAGCCTGAGCGCGTCGGTACTTCGCAAGCGCATCCAGAAGAACACTTCTGTGAAGCCGGTTTCCGACCGCCCATGCCGAATCCCCACCATGCCGTCTCGCGGCGGCAAGCCTCGCGTTGGCAACATGAACGGCGCGGATATGGGCATCGGATCGGGTCCGACTCAGGTTCCTGGTCAGTTGACCACCACCTGCTTCATCCATGCCTTCAGCTACACCCGGCAGGCCGAGTACGCAACCGATTCGGACGAGAAGGCGATTGAGAACTTCGCCACGCTCACCCGCTCGATTGCTCCAAAGCTGTTTGCCGACTTCCTCGACATCACGCTTCAGGGCGACGGCTCCAACACTCTCGACACCATCGTTTCGCTGGTAGCCGAGGGCGGCAACACGGTTGGGCTGGTCGTGAACAACGCCAACTTCTTCCTCGACGATCAGGACATCGACGTTTGGACTGCCATCGCCGGCGCTTTCGTGGTGACGCTGACCGTGCAGGACTCGGACATCCTCTCGAACACGATCTGGCTGGCAAACCCTGTTCCGACCGGCACTGTTGCCATCGGGCAGAAGTTGCTTGTCTCCGGTTCGTCTGGGCAGGCCAACTCCGGCATGTTCGGCCTTCGCTACTATCAGGTTGGCACCAACACCGGAAACTGGATGGGCGTACAGCGTTCGGCGTGGCCTGGGAAGTACAATACTCCCTCGGTTGCGGTGAATGGCGCTCTCACCCCGCAGATCGTTCGCGCACTTCAGACCCAGATGGAGTTTTCAATGGGGATGGACGTTGAAGATGAGGACTTGGTGGCCCACGCTACCCCGTCCGAGCTTGCCGCATGGGAGCAGAACGCGCTTCTCGTGCAACACATCGACATGGCGCAACTCAAGGGCGATGAGTCCGTGGACATGCTCAAGCGCAAGACTCCCTCAACCATCGGCGGACGCGAGTTCCTTCCGAACCCCCGCGCCCTTCCCGGCTACATCGACTTTCTGGCTCTGAAGAACGCATTTCAGATTCAGACCAAGGCTGACGATTTCTACGACGTTGCCGGACAGACTTTGTTCGGCGTCATCGGAGCAAGCGGCGGTCAGGCTTCGGCAGTCGTCTTCTACATGCTGACGGAAATGCAACTCGGAATGACGCAAACGCGAGAAAATGCCTTTGCCTCCGGCATTGCAATCCCGTCCGGCATCCTGGGGCAGGCGTAATTGGCTGAGAACTTCCAACTCCCGGGCGAGATTCCCAAGCCGACACAATGGCTTGGGAATCCGTCTCCGAGTGTGATGAAACGCTTTGGTGAAAACCCTTATGGCGAGCCGCTTTTCAGGATCGTCTTTGCGCCGTCCGTCAAGATGCTTTGCGGCGGCGAGTTCTCCGATGGCTATGTCGGGTATCGCGTTCGTCCGGCGTACCGGCACATCGGCAATAAGTGGATCATGGAGAAGTGGATTTCAGGATTTGACCACACGCTGATGACGGAAGAGCAGTATAACTTGAAGTTCCGCGATCCCTATACCGGGCTGGTATCGACCGGGCCATATCCTTCGCGGGGAGTGTATTTTCAGTGCCACACGTTTGAGTTTTCGCAGCCTGGAGATGGTGGAATCGACACCATCATTGCGCTGGTCAAGAAAGCCAAAACGAACGATCCAATCGAGAATGCTCGGGCAATTCGGGCAACGCGTGAGTACGAAGAGAAAGAGCAGCAGCAGAAGCGGTACGACAAGATTAAAGACCTGATGCCGGTGGCCGGGATTCGTGCGGCAAACATCGGTGGGATGGTGAAGAAAACGAAGAGTCTTCCCGTGGACAAGACGGCCAATGAATTGGGACTGCCACTGCGGGGAGCAACACAGATTCGACCGGAGAACCTACATTATGCCAGTAGCTAATCACTCAGGATTCAGAACCATCGCTGACGATCATATCGAGCGCAAACTTGCCGTGGCGCGTGGCCGTGCGATCCCTCCCGTCCTCGCAGAGATTGAGGAGTTGAAGAAAAAGAAGGTTCACGTCTTCAATGTCGGGCCGTGGCCAATGCTGGTCAACACCGGCTCTACCGGGTCGTATACGATTCCCGGATGCCCCGAAGGGACTCCGTATGTCGAACTTCTGGTGGGCGACGGCAACGGCAACATGGTTCCCCCAATCAGCTACATCATGGACGAACTTTATCCGCAGTCTGAGGATGAGTACCGGCGTCTTCAGGAGCGCGGCAAGGACTTTGCGCGGTCGATGATCGGTCTGGGCCGTGGGCAGGCACCGGGGAACGCGCTGACTCATCAAGGCGTCTTCGTGGCAGAGGGTGACAAGCCCACCGCGCAGGAACTTGAGCAGGCTCATGGGCTGCTTCGCGCTTACTGCGAGGGTGTTGTGCGGCAGATCGCTGACATTTACAATACCGACCGCAAGGCATTCTCGCTGATTGTGCGCCCCAAAGTTCATTTTGTTGCCGCGCACTATCTGAATCTCGACAACCCCGTGGATTCTCCGTGGATGACTTCGGCGGCTCCGAAAGGACGCAAGAAGTGCGAGATGTGCGGCGAGATCGTAGATCCCGACGTGGCAATGTGCAAGCAGGGTCACATCATCAACGAAGATGTCTACATGGCCGCAATGCTCCGACAGGAAACCATCAAGGCCGCAACGCAGCCGAAAGCGAGCAAGTAATTGCCTCTTCCGCCTATCATCACCGCGCCCTACGACCAACTGGAGGCCGTCCTTCAGTTGGCAAGGGTGCGGATGGACGATGCGATCCAGTCTATCGACGGTGACGTGCTGACTGACACTCAGCCATTCACGCAGACGATGGTGATTGGCGCATGGCGGAAGTTGCAGGCGTATCTTGCGAATCTCGGCTATTCGCGGATGAAGAAGCCGCTGGTTTTGACGGGGATTCCAGCGGTCGCAAGCAACGATCCCGCCTCATGGACAGCGTTGACCTGGAGCAATTATTTCAACGGAAGCGGCTATTTGACTCCGCCAGCGGCCCCGGTTCTTCCGCAAGACTGGATTCTCCCGCTGAAAGTCTGGGAGCGGCAGTCGGGGAGCAATGCTCAGTTCGTTTCGATGGAGCAGTGCGTGGAAGCGTTGCCGGACGCGAGGAAAGGCCCATACAATTCGTTCTGGTACTGGGAGAATGACACGCTCTACATGCCGGGGTCTATCTACGCGATGGACTTGCGATTCGAGTATGCAGCCTATCTCTCAGATTTCGCCGCGAACGAAGATGGATCGGTTATCGGCGCACAACCTGTTCCGATCATGCGGGCGCTGGATTCGCTTGCATACTATTTCTGCGCTGAAGCTGCGTTGGGCAGAGACGACGTAGACGCGGAACCATTCAATTTGAAGGGCGACCAAGCGGCAAGGATGATCTTCAACCGCGAGGTTTCCATGAAGCAAAGACGGCCAGTTTCAAGACGGTGCTATTCATCGCATCGTGTATCTTACGGAGTTTTCTAGGAGGAAGTGATGAGCGTTGCATTGGCAGTTGACAGTCTACAAGGCGTTCCTGATGTAACCGAGCGGGAAGAGTTTGTGCAGGGCGTACTCACCTTCTCCGGCAACTACCCCGCGAACGGCGATACGCTTTCCTTCGCAGGGTCGAACAAAATCCAGTCACGTTCAGCCCCAAACCGCGTGGAGATTTACGAGGAGCCGCTTGCCGCAACGCAGACGGCGACAGGTGCCACATTCGTCTTCGCCAAAGGCACGACTCAGGCGAATGGCAAGGTGCAGATATTCACACCGGGGGCCGGGACAGGAACGATTGTCTCGACTTCGACCGCCCCGACGATCACCACCGGAACGAATGCGAGCGTGACAGCCGTTATCGCTACCAACGGCGGGGCGCTGACCCAAGCGACTGGCGCTGCGGGCATTACCGGTGTGCAGGCTCCCACAATTACATCGACGTTCACCGGTACGGGAGGCACCGCAGCGCAGTTCCCTGCGGGGGCCTACGGCTCGACGTTCGCAACCACAACGGTCAAATTCAGAGCATGGTTCCCGCTGGGGCAGTAGATGGCAATCAGTCCGAGCGGCGCTGTATCTTGCCCCTTGTCCGTTTTTGGGTCATGGGTAACAGAAGTCGCGCCCGAATCCGTGCCAGAGAACATCTCGCCGGATTGCCAAGACATATCTTACGCGCCGGGGCAGGTTGGTTCGCGCCCCGGCCTTGAGGTTATCTTTTCTCCCGCGCTGGAAACGAACGCCACGATTGTCTATGGGAAATCATTTGTTTTACCTACGGGAGCCATCAAAAATCTGTATCTCAGTTCGACGGGAAACTTCTACGTCGAAGACTTGACCAACTCACCCGGCACGGCCACGGTGCTTTTCACAACCACGCCGGGAAGTTATTGCAAGTCTCTGACGCAGTTTGGACGCGAGTACATCGCAATTTCTGACGGGCTACATGGATCAGAAGTTCCTTTGCAGTATGACGGGACTTTACTGAGGCGGTATACCTGCGACGGGCCGGGTGCGCCGCCGACAGTGGCGAATCTTGCACTCGCGCCTTCGCAGATGATTGCTTCGCCAAACACGCTCAGCCGGAACGCGAACATCGTAACGGCGAACACTGCGACCAACCACAATTTGAA
>CAYQOQ010000105.1:12838-16678 GCA_964419175.1 uncultured Occallatibacter sp.
GCGCAGTGGTCTTCTGGCACAACCACGATCACGACTGTTACCTCTCACAATCTGAATCCGGGAAGCGTGGTGCAGATTGGCTCTGTTACCACAGCGACGGGCGGCACGACATTCAGTTTCGACGGGACGTTTTCTGTGTTGAGCGTTCCGTCTCCGAATCAGATCACTTACACGCAATCCCCGATCACCGCAGCCGATCCAGATGTGATAAACGCGACGGCGAACACCGGAGCTATCGTGATTGCGTGGCCTATCCCAGACAACACTCCGACACCGACATATTTCCTTGTGCAATCGGCTCCCACGCCCACAACCTTCCTCATCCCAATTTCCTATTCGGATGGAACTTGGTCAACCGGGACAGTCGGGTTTGCGTGGGAAGGCACTTTCTATGTGACAAAAGTTCTGACTGCAACTCAATTTCAGTATCAGCAGTACGGCCCGAACGGTTCAACCGCGGCCATCGGCACCGTTACCCCTTACGGCCAGATGGCACCCGGACTTCACTTGATGCAGGTCTTGTGGCTGACCGATCAGGGCGCAATCCCCGCGCCGTCGCCCTTTGTGACGATCATCTCGAACGGCGGGCAGTACACGTCGGTTTCAAACATCCCCATCGGGCCGTCGTATGTGACTGGGAGAATCTTGGCGTTCACGGGCGCACAGCCGAACGTCCCCGGCGAACTCCCACCGTTCTTCTACATCCCATCGACGCCACAAGTGGAGGGCCAGATCGTCGGCACTGCAACGCAGATCAATGACAACACGACGACCTCGATTGTGCTGGACTTCTCAGACAACACGCTTTATGCGGCGTTGGGGATCAGCATCCCCGGAAACAACCTGGTCGAGCAGAACGTCATGGATGGCGCTTTGGGTTTCGGAGCGTACCAATCCCGGCTACTGACGAATGGGCAGAGAAACATCATCAACAATATGCTCAACATGGGCTTTGGCGGCGGAGCGTTGCCATCTGCTTCGACACTCCCGGCAGGCTGGACTTCCATGGCTACAGGGGGGAGTCTGGTCGCTGGTCGCTTCGGCGGGCAGGCATACCAGATCAACAGATCGGTAGGCAGTGGGGCAATCTCGCAATCGTTCTATCAGGACTGCTACGGCGATCCTATTGCCGAAGTGAATACCCCGTACACAATTCGCTATTATCTGACTGGGGCAGGGGTGTTTCTGGCGACCATTTCCAGCGCGTCTACATCGTTTTCGTCTACCGCGCAGATTGTTTTCTCGCAAACGGGATGGTACGAGGCCAATTTCACCCTCCCGACGCCCGGAACGATCCCCACAGACATGCTTTACACCATCCAGTGCAATGCCGGGACGGTCACGATAGCAGAAGGCTTCATAATCAACGCTAGGAAGCCCTACACGGACACGCTGGCGTTGGGCAGCTACATTGATAACCCGGAAGGTATCGACGGCGTGACGGGGCAGTTTGGGCCGGTAGACGATACCGCACAGATCATGGACTTCGGCATTCTGCGCGACACGCTCTATCTGCTGACTCGCGCACCATCGGGAAGACTGCATGAGACGACTGGCAGCGGGGTAACGGAGCCTTCCGGGTGGCAGGTCAACGAGGTTGCGGCAGACTGTGGAGTTCTCTCGGCTTTTGGGCTGACACACTCCCAGGCGGACAATACAACCGCATCCGGTGGAGATAACTGGATGGCATGGCCGACGCAGGGGGGCGCTTCGATCTTTGGTGGCGGTTTGCCGGAGAAAATTAGCCAGGAGATTCAGCCGAATTGGTACGACCCAACGCGATCAAATACGGCCATTCAGATCAATATGGCGGCGGCTACTACGGTTTGGGGCATCAATGATCCAGTGCAAAGGCTTCTCATGTTTGGACTTCCGATTGGTTCGGCTACCAGTCCGAGTAAAGTCTATGTGCTGAACTACCGCAACCTCAACTCGGCCAGTGCGATTGCAGGCTCGCCGCCGTTCCATCCTTCGTTTGCCGGGAAGTTGATTGCCACTGACAACAGCCGGAAGTGGGCACCGTGGAACATGACGATCAACAACGCGGCGCGGATGTACCGAGAGGCTGGCGCGTTGACGCTGGTACTGTTTGGGGGCAACGGAACTACTCCGGGAGCGTCCGGGGTGTGCAACGTCTACACGCTGAATCCGTCGAAGCTCACGGATGACACTTACGGCCTGATTGTGCCGTACTACGTCACTTACGCTTTCCTCGATCCAGAGAAAGCACAGGCACTTCAGTTGAAGGGGCAGAGGATACTTCTAGCCTACCTGAAAGCATATATCCAAGGAACTGGACAAGTTACGTTTAGTTACTATCCAGATTCACTATCGAATTTATGGCCCTTGACAACGGTTCGCAACTTGACTTCTGTGTTCTTCGACCGCGAAGCAGGGGGCGGTCAATGCACGGGAGATAGAATCTTCATCAAGATCGGATCGTCGCCAGTTACCGGGACGAACAATGGGTTTGTTTTGACCCGGCTCACGGCGTTCATCAAGGATGCAAAGATGTTGGTACGGGGGGCCGCTCGATAATGCCTGTCAACGTCCGCAATCTCGCATGGCTGCGCGGCCTCCAGATAGACGGGGTGCCGGATGCCGGGGCGCGACTGCACGAAATCATCACAGACTTGGCTAAGGGAATGAATACGATGGAGCAGCAGACCAACTCCAACATGAACGGCAACCCAGCGCCACCTCCAGCTTTGCAGTCCATGACGGTAACGCCTACCTCGGTTGGACATCACGTTTCGATCAACCATGAGGGCGATTACTACCGTGGGGCGACATATCACGTTGAATCTGCGGACAATCCACACTTTACCAACCCATTTCCGGCTTACACCGGCCCAGCGCGAGAGATTGACCTTGCGACCGGAAGCCACAAACTCTACTTTCAGGCGTTCGCGTCCTACCCGAACAGCGGCAACACAACGCAGGTATACCACGGCGGGACAACGCCCCAGGCAGTGACGGGCGGGGTAAGCACCCCACGGCCTGCATTGTCGCGGGGTAGTGGCACTGGGAAGCCGGGGCAGGGGCTTTCAGGCTACGGGCCGACTCCCTACACAGGCAGCAAGCCTCCGGTGCGATCATGAGGACACGCCCACTGGAAGAGAGAGACTTACCGATTCTGGAAGCGATATACAATAAACTGGAATTGGCATTTGATGATGGCTTCCCGAAGGACTTGCAGCAGCCTTTTGTTGTTGTGGATGAGCAAGACAAGCCGTTTCTGTTGGCAGGAGTGAAGATGGTTCCCGAACTCGTGATGATTTGCGATCAGAAGCCTCATGTTTTGGTGAGGTTGAGGGCTATCGCTCTCATGCACGAGACGCTGCGCGAGAAGTTTCCAAAGGGAGCATTTGCCTTCGTCTCGCCGAAGTTCTGTGGTGGGTTTATTGCCACGATGCGGAAGCGGTTTGGTTGGGTTCCTACTTGGAAGGCTTACAGGGTGACATAGATGCCAAAAGGTGTAGAAAAACAGGATTTAGCCAATTCGGGAACCGCACAGAATCAGGCTAGTACGCTGACTGGCAACGCGGCTGGTATCTACGGCGGCCTTGAGCCTACATTGCAGGCGCAAGCCTCAGCACCGTCAGGCTACACGCCTACGCAGATGGCTTCGATGAATACCGCAGGGCAGCAATCGGCGGGCGGCTCTCAGGCTGCTACGGTTGGGCAGGGCGGACTTTATGAGGCTCGAACCGGAAACGCCGGGGGAGCGCAGAACGCTATCGGGGCCGGTACGCGAGCGGCTGGCGCGAATCTCTCGAAGGCTGCGGTTGGGACGGCGGTAGACAATGCCGACCTACAGCAGAAGCAGCGGCAATCGGC
>CAYQOQ010000106.1:0-16421 GCA_964419175.1 uncultured Occallatibacter sp.
GGACAATGGCTACCTGCTCCACCTACTGGGAAAATAAGATGCGTTTGCCCTGAATGGAACCGGAAAATGAATCGCGACCGTGTCACCATCAACTGGCAGTTCACACGCACAAAGGCACGCAAGAAGTTCGACTACAAAAGAAACGAAATCACACGGTCAGAGACCTAGTGTATTCGAGGTCAAGCGAACTGCGCCAACTTTGGCGTTCCCACTGTGCCTGGAAAGTAACGCAATAGCTCATTGCGACGAAGAAAGGCGTCGAGCTATAAGTTCAACGCCTTCTTCGGGGCGGTGTGTCGCATTCCTGATGGCGCCTGAGCCCTCAACCCTTTTCTTGAGGTTTTGGCGCCATCTCTTCGATGAAGGTTATAATCGCCGAGTGGTCGAGGTCTCCCCGGCCCCGGTTCATCAGCGCAATCAGCATCTGTTGAACCAGACTGGTTAGCGGCAGGGCCACCTTCTTTGATTCGCCTGTGAGCAGCGCATTGCGAAGATCCTTCTCGTGCAGGCGAATACGAAAGCCGGGCTTGAAGTTGCGCGCAATTACCATGGGGGCTTTTGCATTCAGCACGGTGCTGCCGGCCAAACCGCCCTTGATCGCATTGAAAACTACTTCCGAATCGACTCCGCATCGATCCGCAAGAACGAGCGCCTCTGACATCGCGGCTATATTGCATGCCACAATGATCTGATTCGCAAGTTTGGTCACATTGCCGGCTCCAACTTTACCCGTAAGTGTCACGCTGGAGCCCATAAGTTGCAGCAGCGGAGTTATCTTGTCAAACGTTAACTGGTCGCCGCCTACCATGATGGCGAGTGTTCCGTCCACCGCCTTCGGCTCCCCACCGCTGACTGGCGCGTCCAGGAAACCTACTCCCTTTTCCGAGCAAGCCGCCGCTACCTTTTGTGAGACTACTGGGCTGATCGAACTCATATCCACTATTACGAGCCCCGTGTGAGCTCCTTCTAGAACGCCTGCCGGCCCAAAGACAGCCTGTTCGACTTCTGGGCCATCCGGAAGCATGGTGAAGAGAATGTCTGTGCGGCTTGCAACATCTTTGCAGGAATTGCCGCGCTCCACTCCATCTCCAACGACTGCGTCCAACAGCGCCGGGACAATATCATAAGCAACTATCTCGTAACCAGCATTTCTCAGGTTACGCAACATTGGCTTGCCCATGATACCAAGACCGATAAATCCAATCTTCAACATGTCCTTTTCCTCTCTTCGTTTGTAGAATACTGTTAAGCTACTCTGGATGCGGCGAAAGACTGCATCCAATCCAATCCGTCGGCGGTCTTGCCTGCCGGGCGATATTCGCACCCCAGCCATTCATCGTAACCAAGCTCATCCAGCAAACGGAATAGGTACTCGTAGCGGACTTCCCCGGTGTCCGGTTCGTTTCGCTCTGGGCATCCGGCGATTTGAACGTGACCACAGTGAGCTGCATAGTGCTTGAGCTTTGTGGCCAAGTCCCCTTCCATCACTTGCATGTGGTAGAGATCCATTTGCATCTTTAGATTAGGGGCATTCACTGCTTCGCAAATGGAGTACGAGTCCATCTGTGTGGATACGGAAAAGCCCGGCATGTCTCTTGTGTTGATTGCTTCGAGCAGGAGCATGATGTTGTGTTTCGCGAGTTTTTCCGCCGCGTATTTGAGATTCTCGATCAATGTTGTGCGGCAGGCCGCTGGATCGATGCCTTGTGGAACGATCCCAGCCATGGCATGCAGACGGCTCGTGCCCAAAAGCGTGGCGTAGGGCAGTGCCTTCTCCAACCCTGCACGAAACTCTTCCTCTCGCCCTGGGATGCAAGCGATTCCGCGTTCGCCAGCGCTCCAGTTGCCGGCAGGCATGTTGAACAGAATCACCTCGACGCCGGCAGCCTTGGATACGCGCTCCACGACTTCGGGCAAATGCTCATACGGAAAGAGAAATTCCACCGCGGAGAACCCTGCATCTGACGCGGCAGCAAAGCGGTCCAAGAAAGGCACCTCTGTGAACATCATCGAAAGGTTTGCTGCAAATTTAGGCATTCAACCACTCTCCTTTCTTTCTGAAGGTCGCTATCACGTCAGCTCCCTGGGTTGCGTTCAGAAGTATCTCGATCTCAATGAGTGAACGCTCATGAAGATGTATCTAAATGTGCAAGACGTATGAGTAAAAAAGCGCCAGGCATCCAATGACAAAGACAAGAAGAATACTGTGTTTCAATGTAAAGCGGAAGAGCCTCGATTGCTCCTTTACAGAGAGTCCCGTAGCTGCCGCTGCGACAGCGATGGTTTGAAGACTGATCATTTTTCCCATAACACCCCCGGCAGCGTTCGCTCCCGCCATCAGGACTGGGTTGAGCCCCAGACGCCCGGCCGTTACCACCTGCAGGTTTCCGAACAGCGCATTGGAAGAGGTGTCAGATCCTGTCAGGAAGACACCCAATAGGCCCAGTATCGGACTGAAAAATGGAAACATCTTTCCGGTAGAGGCGAAAGCCAGTCCCAAAGTAGCGGTCGCTCCACAATAGTTCATCAAAAAGCCTATCCCCAGAACCAAGGAGACGGTCGCTATCGGAAGGGCCATTTGGCACATTACCGCAAGCAGAATTCGGCCAAAACGCGGAAGGCTTACTTTAAGACAAATAGCAGCAAGAAA
The DNA here is from genome assembly GCA_964419175.1 of uncultured Occallatibacter sp. GTDB lineage: Bacteria > Acidobacteriota > Terriglobia > Terriglobales > Acidobacteriaceae > Telmatobacter. The sequence continues at coordinate 2,651 of CAYQOQ010000106.1, forward strand.
CGTGGAGACCATGCACGCCGTGCCGGCAGCAGAAAAGATATTGAGCGTAAAGACTGCGTGATACGGAGATGGTGCTGAACTGACCGGAGGCATTTTCTGCACAACATCGTGAAGCCACGGCCAGGCGAAGACCATGCTCCCCTGGTTGAATATTTTTTGAATGGGAGCAAAGCCCCACAAGATCACACAGGTCACCAACAATGCATAGGGAACCCATGCATAAAAAATCTGACCAGGAGTGTGCTTCGATACGGTCTCTGCCATTGGCGCCTGGTTCGCAGACGGGGATGAATGCGAACCTACCATGCGTATATCAGCGCCCGGAGTTCCAGCAAAAGCGACATTGGCCGCCTGACAGTGGCGTAAGCGAAGAATCACAATAAGCACAGCCATGGATGCGAGTGCGGCTAGAATCGCGGAAAGTTGCGGACCCATAAGGCTCGATACCAGCATTTGGACTATGGCAAAGCTGGTGCCCACCGCCAAGGCAGGCAGCCAGACTCCAGACATGGCTCCAAAACCACCCATCGCGACGATCAAATAGACTGGGATGATAAGCGCTACCGGTGAGCACATAAGAGCCACTGCGCCGCTCAATTTGTTCAAGGGTAGCCCAGTCGTTCCAGCTAGTGTGATCACTGGAATTCCGATGGAACCAAACGCGACTGGGGCGGTGTTTGTAAGCAGGCAAATTGCGGAAGCACTGAAAGGAGAAAATCCAAGCCCAATCAGCATCGTCGCTGCAATTGCGACCGGAGTTCCAAAGCCGGCGCCTCCCTCCAAAAATGCTCCAAAGGAAAATGCGATCAGAAGAGCCTGAAGTCTGGGATCGGGAGTAAGTCGGCCGATTGAGTCGCGAATGATCTCGAACTTTCCGGTCTCCACTGTCACACGAAACAGCGCAATGGCCCAGAAGATGATCCACGATATCGGGAATAGCCCAAAGGCTCCTCCGTAGACCGCCGCGCTAACGGCGACTTTTGCAGGCATGCCATAACCGAGGATCGCGAGCGCAAATGCGACCGCAAGACTCACGGTCCCGGCGATCCAGGACGCCTTTCTGCGCACGCCCAGAAGAAAAAGCATGGTGAGAATCGGCAAGGAAGCTAGCAGCGCAGAGGTACCCAATCCTTGTCCGAAGAGAGTATACGTCTGGTGCCACATTGCGTCCGCTCCATTCATCCCGAACCTAACCATTATCACGTGAGAGTATCCAATGGTAGACAGGTAATACCATTCTGTCAAGCCTATCTGAATCTTGTCGCGCCAGTAGGATGATCAAGTAGACCGCGCAGATGCGAGACGGGACGTTGCAGAAGAGCCAGCGCCAAATCAACAGCTAAATTCTCGCCCGTCTGACTATTCCCATCCGCCCAGTATCCCAAGCCTATAAACAATACTTCAGACAGACGGAGCCCTGATCTGCATCGCTGTGCTTTGAACATGAAGAATCATTCGTTCAAATAACCACCAGCGTGCCTCCCATCATCACAATCGCGGGTACACGACTCGCCTTGGTCGTTGGTGCGCGCTTGGCGCAACCTGGACGGTTGCCGTATGCATGAGCGTCACAGTGGCGTCGGATACCACCCCGCCTGTGCTGTCCTTGACGACTCCTACAATAGTGCCGGTAGAAACTTGCGCCCAAAAAATGCTCAAAGCCAATAAAGCGAAGAGCATAAGACGGGCGAGTTTCGATATCCACGACATCTGGTGCCTCATGTAGCCGCCTCTGAGTTTTGGTCTATTCGGCTCGGCAGCATTGCCGACGACTCATATCTCCGCTCGATTTCTCACGCTAGAGGTTTCTCCATACCGACGACCGCGTCAGATCTAGCCGGGGTTGACGGTATACTTTTTTCGAACGCTTAAATGGCGCAGTGGTCTTGCCAATCACGTCAAGAATATTCGCGCCCTTTCTCCGGAAGCATCCGGATATCTACGGGCGCAGGCTGGAAGGAATAGGGAGCGGATACACCGGAATGAAGGTTCTGCTTGGCTCGTACAACATTTTTACCTCTGCTCTATTCGTAAATTAGGCTCGCCGAGTGACTTATTTCTAGCCGGGGTCCCCAGCGACGGGGTTCCGTCGCCAGGGTGGCAGTAAAAGCCACCTTGCGCGATGACGCAACGGCAACATGTGAAGTGAAAATGCTCTGGAAGTGGTGGATTTGCCCAGGCAGTGAGATCAGGAACGTTGATCCGAGACTGCTGCGGTTGCGGCTCTATGGCTGCGGATCGTCCGCCACATGGCTGCGGATATGCGGGCCCCGAATCGCCATTGGTCGTTCTTCCACGCCCGCAGAGTCTCGGTCTAGTAAGGCCTGCGACTGGTTCTGGGGTGAACAGCGCTCTGTTCCCCCGACACGTTTTTACTGCTCTCCGTGCAGCAGGTTGTAACCAGGCTAGGATGATTGCCTGTCGCTTGCAGGCCTTCGCCTGGAACTGACCTGTATTTCTGTCTTGCGCTCTTCAACTATGTGGGTAACCAGTTTGGTAGTCTCCTCCAGATGGGCACGCATGGCGCTGCGCGCCGCATTCGGCTTTCGCCCTGCGATGGCCCGATAGATTGCGACATGACGCTTCAAAACAGACTGCGGAACTTGGGGAATGCGTAGCTTGTAGAGAAGCCATTGCCGCATCAGGTTGCGTAATAGCTGCACCGCATTCCGCAACACCCCATTTTGCGCCGCAGCGGAGACGGCCAGGTGGAAGGCCATATCGGCATCCAGGATCGAATCGCCTCTTGCTAAGCTATCTCGCATGAGTTGCACGGCGCGGCCAATTTCCTCGATCTGCTCGCTCGATGCGCGCTGCGCGGCTAAACCCGCCAAATTCTCTTCGATGATCGTTCGAGCCTCCATGACCTCCTGGAGCTCTTCTTGATCGGTCCCAGTGAAAGCCCAAAGCAAGGGGCGGCTTAGGAACTCTGAGCGAGGACATACAAAGGTGCCATCCCCCACGCGGCTGTCCAGCATGCCGACCAGTTCCATTGCTTTCAGCGCCTCGCGGAGAGAGGTACGTGCAATGCCCAGTTGCTGGCACAACTCGCGCTCCGGCGGAATACGATCACCGGCCTTCCAGCTTCCGCTCACTACGTAAGACAAAAGCTGTTCAAATACTGAGGCCGTCAGTTTGGTTCGCAGTACAGGGGTGACAGATCTTAAAGTAGATCCCATCTTGCGACGCTCCTTGAAATACGATACGTCCCAGATTAACTCATGCTGCAAACTGGGGGAAAGCCATATCTGGATTATGCAACTATTTGACCACTACTCAAGCCACTGAGAGGGCGCGCGTCGCCTCTCTTCATGGGTTCTTCACAGCCTTGGGCCCGCGGCTTCTGCCCCTTTACCCCAACAGGAATGCAAACCGCTGCTACACTCAGCCCCGCGCCGCGCGTTCGCCGGCATCCATTTCCGGCTCAAAACGCCCATCCCACTACCGTATGGTGCACAGCTCTCCCGCCCCGCCCGAACCCTGTCGCCAATCCGGCCAGACTATGCGCGAGTCCTATGACCACTACTTGCCACCTGCCAGCATGATATTCAAATCCATTACATTGGTTCCTGTCGAACCCGTTTTGAATAATTCGCCGAGCGCGTCCAGAATTGCATAGGAGTCATTGCGATTGAGATGGTCGATTGGCGAAAGCCCCATCGCGGTGGCGCGGGCTAGTGTCGTTCCGTCGATCATAGCTCCAGCTGCGTCCGTCGGCCCATCCGTGCCGTCAGTGCCCGCCGCCAGAATTACGGCATTCGGTAATTCCGCCGCCGCGATTGCAGCGGCGAGTGCAAACTCTTGATTGCGGCCGCCCTTTCCGGCGCCGCGGACCGTAACTGTGGTCTCGCCACCTGACAACAGACACGCCGGAGGCTGTACAGGGTTTCCACTGGAAACAACCTCGCGCAATATCTCAGCGTGGACCCGTGCAACCTCGCGTGTCTCCCCCTGCATGGTGCTTGAAAGAATGATTGTCTGATAGCCCAATGCGCGTGCAGCCTGTGCCGCACTTTGGATTGCCAGCCGGTTACCGCCAACCACTACGTTATGCACGACAGCGGAAATGGAGCTGCTCGTTTTGGGCGTCTCTGGTATTTCGCCGCGTGCTCCTTGTGTCAGTCTCATCATTACAGACGCAGGTACACGTCGAACCAGATCGTACTTCTCAAGTACTTTCAAAGCATCACTGAACGTGGAAGGATCTGGTACTGTCAGGCCCGAACCGATCACGTCGAGCCTGTCGCCAATCACATCGGAAAGGAGAAGTGCGAGGACGGTGGCTCGACCGGCTCGCATCGCCAATTGGCCGCCCTTCAGCGTAGACAGGTGCTTTCGAACGGCGTTCATTTCATAAATATCCGCTCCTGCGCGGAGCAATAACTCTGTCGTGTTCTGTTTCTCTCCCAGGCTGATCCCATCGGCGGGCGATGGCAATAATGCTGAAGCCCCACCGGAGACCAACACGAACAAAAGGTCCCTCTCGGTAAGTTGGGCGAGAATGCTTTCGATCTTTCTGGCACCCGTAACGCCGGCGTTGTCCGGCAGGGGATGGCCGCACTCGTTGAGCGAGACGAAACGAGGGAGCGGTGAAGTGTGTCTGTACTTTACGTTCACCACGCCCTCAGGTAAGAAGGCCGGGGAAATAACTTCTTCAACGGCTGCGGCCATAGGCGCTGCTGCTTTGCCGGCGCCAATTATGAAAACTCGTTTGAACTGCGAAAGCGGCACACAGATGTCTGCGCCGACTCGCAGAACTTTATTGTCAACGTCCATCGACAGATGGCGAGCGACAACCTTCTGTGCATCTACGGCTTCTATTCCCGCCCAAAAAATCGCTTCGGCATCAGCTCGGAGCTGGCGAAGTGTTTGGTTCTCACTCATTCGGTTCTATCCAATGCAACTGGCCTACTGATATCATCAAGATCTCCTGAAGCACAAAGCATTGCACCTCGCGGCACTCTCGGCTGTCCACCGGTAAGCGCAATCTGCCGGACCGCGCGTACACCATCCTGCACGAGTCGTCCCGAACTTCTCCCGCCCCCCCCTAGAGTTGACAGTTGTACCACGAGTAGCCGGAATAGCGCGCTGTCCACGAACTACGAAGAAAGCATCCGCAGAAGCCGTAACAAGTTGTGCTCCTCCGCTCTACACGCGAAGGGCGCGGATAGTTATCGTCAGGAAGATCAATTTCGATTATGATGGTAGATAGGTCCTACCATATTCGTCAAGAGAGCCAAGTTATCCAAAGGAATAGCATTTGGAATTCCTGTTACATCCGATTCGGCTGTAAAGCTCATGTTCGTCCGTTACCAGCGGAAAATCGCCCCACCGAACCAGCTTTTTGCGACGCAAATCGAACCACAGCCTCCGAAATCCACATCACGGGCGGCGGCTCAGGGCGTGGAAACTCCAAATGCGATTGCCCTGGCCAGGTTACTTTGTTCAATCCGCGGCAGGTACAACAGCACTGTATTGAAATGCATGTGTTTGTCACCCTCTTTGAGTTATCGGTCTGTCCAAGGCCGGAAACAGTTCGGGGCGCGTTCACTATGCAAGATCGAGCGCAATCACCTCATGTATTCCGATCGTTGGTACTTCAACTACAATCGTATCGCCCTCCTCACGGTAAGGAATGTCATGGCCGCCCACGAGCAATCGCGCCTTTGTGATGCGTCGTCCCCCTTTAGGAGTACGAATGCGCACCAGTTGCCTGGAAATGGGAATCACCTCGCGTAATGGTCCCTTCATCATCATAGGATTCGTGAGGTTTACCAGGTGCACCGTCATTGAGTTCTTCTGTCCCCAGATGGAGATGTCAAGGACACCTTTGCCTTCAACCGACAGCGGAGCAGGCTCGTTAGTAGCCCAGAGTATCGCATTGCGTAACAGCGTTGCGTGGTCCCCATTCAGCACCTCCCAAAATGTTCGGTCAATATCCCATGGGAAATAGACAACTCGGCCTTGGCCCACCTGACGCGCAAAAACTCCGGCGTCGTGCGTCTTCTCGGGCGGTGGAAAGCACTCTTCCATAGGCAGGTCAGGGTAGGTCGGAATCACTACGAGGGGCGAGTATGCGTCACTGTCCGCCGGAACTACATGAACCCTATGGATACCGTTGATGATCCGCCCTGCATCCTCAAGTCCAGCCAGGAACGGATGATATTGGCCGGATGCGGGATCTTTCTCCAATGTGAGATACGAGTTGAGCATGGGGCCTTCCTTGCTGCCTGCATAGGAGGCTCCAAAGAGCGAAGCGAGTCCGAAATCCTTACGCTGGACACCCCACTCGTCGTATAGGGAAGTCTCATAGGTCGCGATCACACTTCCACCGCGCTCGACAAACTCCCGAATTTGATTGCACTGCCCATTTGAAAGTGCCGCGATATTGGGAAGAATCAGCGTACGGAACTGTTCCACATGCTCGCGATCCAGCAAACCATCATGGACCATTTCAAATGGGATTCTCGCTTCCACCAATGCCTGGTAGATACCGAGCCCAGGTTCATTTACCTTGGCCTCCGCATCCGGGCCACCATAAAACTGCGCCGTTTGCTGCGAGTAAACCATGCCGACTCGCGCGCACGACCTTTCGTTCCGAAAGTAATTCTCGTTCGCATGGTGCCACTGGAAGATTTCTTCCACAACCGGGAACCAGCGCTTATCCAAAGGCTTTGCGTTGAATTTTGTGAATGCCGGACGAAAGCCCTGCGCAATCCCATCGGCCATCCAGAGGCGTATTTCGTCGCCGTTCTGAACGGAGTCTTTCCAACGGTATTTATCTTCTAGCCCAACGCTGCAAATCCCCGCGATGGCTTTCTGTCCCATCGTGGAGCGGAACTCTTTGGCGCTCTTTCCAGCATCCCACGGGACCGCTAGCCCAGCTCTGCCTTGCCGATCTGCACAGGCAGTTGGCGCCAGGGAACCGAATGTTTTCATGTCGAGATCACTCAGCGCCCCGCCACCGCCATTGGCGAGAAAACTCGCATTGGGATTGATGGACTGAATCTTGTCATTCCAGATATGCCATAACTCAAACAGCCGCTTTTGGTGCCAAACAATATATTCGCGACGAGCCGGGTTCTGGGGGTTGCTGGTCCGAGGCAGATCCATGCCTGAAAAGGCATGAAAGTTGCTTTGGCAGTGTTCGCAGTAACACATGCCGTTGCCGGCCCATCGGTTGGTGAAGATTCCGTCCGGCATGTACTTGGTCATGATCTCGGCGTGGACTGCGGTCATGAATTCAAAGTTGTAAGGTCCCAGCGCGCAGGTCAGCCAAAAGTCGGGATCGGATGCATGTTGCCTCTTTTTCCCGTTCTCATCCACCGCCAGCCAGTCAGGATGCGTGTCGTACACATCGTGATGACAAGCATGGGGATCAGTGCGCGCAACCACGTTCATGCCAAGGTTTCTGCAGCCCTTCATGAGATCCCCAAACGTGTCCATATCGCCAAGCCACTTGCTTCGATAATGGAACGGAACCTGTGTGGGATAGAACGCCACGCATCCGCCCGCGTTAAGGATCGTTGCGTCTGCGTGAATCCTCTTGAAGTAGTCCAACCAGAATTGCTGATCGTAGTTTCCAGGATCGTTCTCGACAAAGCTCAATTGAGCCCAGCGCATCGGCCGCTCGTACCATCCTGTTTTCTTAGCGCCGGAATCATTTGCTGCGCTGGAGTTCAAGGCGGCTGCCGCACCCGGTTGACCTTCGAATCCTACAAGGCAAGTCGCGGAGAGGACCGCAGTCTGTTTTAGAAATGTTCTTCTTGTACTATCCATTTGTGGCTCCTGGCAGAACAAAACACGGATTTAGTGTACGGAGTCAGGCTTATATTCGGTATCCTTCTGTCACGGATACGGTGTGTAAGTATCCTGATAAAGACACGCGCTTCTTGCAATATCAACTTAGCCGCTCTCTGCGGATGGCCTCATCAGAGGTCATCCGCAGAGAACGCGACGCTTTAAAAGTAAAGTTTGGCTGCGAATTGCATTTGTCTGCCCGTCGCAGAGCCATTCACTAATTTGCCGAAGTTTGGATTGCCCGAATTGCAAACAGATCCCGGTGCACCTTCGCAGGTGAGGGTTGGGTCCTTTGCGCTCGGAAGCTCGAACGTCGGGGTATTGGTGGTATTGAACGCCTCGACCCGGAACTGCAAATAAACTAGCCGGGACTCCGAAAAGTAAAAATTCTTAAAGAGTGATGAATCGAGGTTGGTTGATGAAGGTCCGGTAAGCGGGAAATGTCCGCAGTTGCCATACTCTACTACTTTGCCTCCCGTTATGCTTGTCGCGTCCTGGGGTACAGTAAATGCGGCGGGATTGAAGTACCCGTCTACGCCAGGGTTGGAGAGCCGGGTGGGTACGCCAGCAACGCAATCTGCAACGTTATAACTTGAAAAAACGGGAGGAAGCACATTTGTACCGACAAGAGATGGAAAGCCAGTCCGCATCGATAGAATGCCATTGACCACCCAACCTCCAACAATATAATCGGCCGGCCCATGGACATTTAGAAATCGCCTCCCAGACCCGAAGGGTAAGTTATAGAGCACGCTGGCGCTAACTGTTTTACCAATATTGATAGGAGCGAGGCCATTCTCTCTTTGCGGCTCAGAGGTAATCATGGCTACGGCTGATCCGGTCTGGTTATAGGCGCCGGTGCCGTCTCCATTCGTTTCCATGTTCTTCTGCCACGTAAAATTCACAAGAAACTGCAAGCCATGCGCTAACTGTTGTTGCGCCTTCACGTTTAACGCATTGTAGTGCTGCCTGGAATTAGCGAAGGTTGTGATTATATTTGAACCCATATAGGGGAACGGGCGATTTGCCTGAATGGCCGTACCGTTCAACGCATCCGAAAACGGCTCCTGGTTTTCATCGAGGAAGGCTCCCGTAAAGTGGGATCCACGAGCGCCGCTGTAAGATACCACGAAGAGACGAGTGGGGCTCTGCTGATACTCAAGATTGAAGTTGTATTGCATTAACCTGGGCATCTGCTCGTTTTGCAAGCTTTCGCCATGGGCCTCGATGCCATATGGCGCCGCTGCCGTGAAGCTCGCGAGCGAATCGGTTGCAGGAACCTGATGGACCGGGGTGTTCATGGTGTATGGCGGTGCTACGGTATTAGCCGCGGTAATAGTCGGCAATTGGATCGTGGGAATATTTGGAGTATCCCCGGAGAGCATGCTGGTGGCTTGGTTCTGGTCGCGCATGGCATAGAAAACTCCGTATCCGCCGCGTGCCACCAACTTCGGAGAAGCCTGATAAGCGAAGCCAAACCGTGGACCCCAGTCGTTGTGGTCTCCTTGCACGACCGCACGGCTGTAGGGTGTATTGCCTGGAATGGCAAATGCGCCTGTTGTTATGTCGAACACGGAACCCAGGTTATTTGCATCGATAGGCTGCGTGTATAGCTCGTAGCGAATGCCGGCATTGAGTGTCAATTTGCTGGAATACTTCCAATCGTCCTGGATATAGCCACCGAAATAGGCAGTGCGCTGGCGCCCCTTGGCGATCATGGCCTGACCATTCATGGAGCTGGGAAATCCCATCAGGAAGTCGGCGAATGGAAGACCGGAACCCGACGCATCAGTACTGGAGGAGAAGGTGGCGCCATAGACGGTCGCTCCAAAAAACGGGTTGCCCTCAAGTACGTCGAAGTGCGTATCGCGAATATCCACGCCCCACTTTACGGAGTGACGGCCGTGTGTCCAACTAACATTGTCGGCCAATTGTCGCGTTTGTTGCACGTTGAGGTTCAGGTTGCCGCCACCAAAGGCTGTAAACTCCTGGGTTCCCTGCGATGGCTGACCAGAATAGAAGAAATCGATATTGGGAAACCCTAAGGGATTTGAAGGGAGAAGGGCGAGTCCAGCCTGTGCGCCGAAGTTCGCGCCTTGCTGGGCGCTGCCCGGTTGGGTGCCGTTATTGTAAATGTAGCCTGCCCTGAGTTCGTTGACCATAGTTGGAGTGAAGATGTGGACATCGGACACTGTAATTTGGTCGTTATTATCCATTGAGGCGGAGCCGCCTCCTATCCATCCGGGGAACACACCTACGGCTGGCTGATTGTTGTTGCTCATGGAATAGGTCCCAAAGATATGGTTCTTTTCAGTAACCGTTGCATCGACCCGAATATCGCCCTGGTCCGTATTTGAGAACGCCCCAGGCGCATAGAAGTAGTTGGAGTTGGCGACGCCGGCGGCGCCGTAATTCGGCGTTGGAACCAGGCTCATAATTGCGGTAGCCGTAGGGTTGATCAAATTGGAGGGAATTTTATTGAACCCTGTTTCAGCCAGGAAGGACGTCGCAACTACCGTTCCGTGCGGTCCAATGTGACGCGTTGTTGGATCATAAAGGACCGTTGAACTCGAAGAAAAATCGCCAGTTCGCCACGCCGCCGGTGGAACGCTCTCAATGGAACTGCCAGATTTGGTGGTCTGCCGCGTTCCCTGGTAGTCGGCAAAGAAGAAGATACGATTGTGCAGGATGGGACCGCCTAGGGTGCCGCCAAACTGGTTTTGGTGGAAGGGCGATCTGGGCAGTCCGGCGCGATTGGTGAAGAAGTTGTTGGCATCGAAATCGTCATTTCGCACGAACTCAAAGAGTACACCGTGGAATCGGTTGGTGCCGCCCTTGAGTGTAGCGGAGATGATTGCGCCCGCGGCATGGCCGTATTCCGCGGCGAAATTGCTCGTCATGACCTTGAATTCTTCGACGGCGTCGACTGAAGGGACGATCGCATAGCCTTGGCGCCCGACAGCTCCGGCAGTCGCATAGGTGTTGTCGTCAATGCCGTCGAGCGAGACGTCCATGGTGGTGAATCGACCGCTTCCACCAGTGAAGGGCAGATTGGTCGCCAACCCATACACCGGAGCTGTATTTCCAGTCAAGCCGGCGAGAGCGAAGGCATTGCGGCCGTTCAGAGGCATGCTCAGAACCTCAGTGTTGTCGATCACCTGCCCTATAGAAGATGTGGTCGTATCCACGAGCGGAGCTGCACCGGTGACTTCGACTGTTTGACTGACCGACCCCACCGCCAACGAGATAGTCAGATTAGCCGTCTGGTCGACCTGCAGAGTGATTCCCGTGATGATTTTGGCCTGGAAGCCCGGTGCCGCCGCCTTTATGGAGTACGTTCCCAGCGGTATGAATTGCGCATTGAACGCACCTTGGTCATTCGTGGGCGTCTCGCGAATTACGCCCGTGGCGAGGTTAGTAATGGTCACTGTGGCGCCCGAGACAACCCCGCCCGTACTGTCCTGGACTACTCCGACGATCGTTCCAGTCTCGATTTGTGCTTGAACAACGCTTAGAGCCACAAGCATGAACAACACCAGGCTTGCGGCTTTAGATAGCAATGACATGAAGTGCCTCCTCGAAAATTCAGTTATTTGAGGCTCGAAAGCATTTGCCGACGAGTCACATCCCCAACGTGATATCTCACGCTAGATTCATCAACCGCATCAAAGCGAGTTCGATTTGATGCGGAACAACGGTAGAGTTTTTGAATCACAGATAATGGTAGAGCGGTCTTACCAATATGTCAAGAAGGCTGAAGAAATATTTTGGCCCTCGGATCTGAAGGCGCCAGAACAATTGCCTCCTCAGCTCTGTGGGGTTGAAGTAAGCGCACGGTCTTCCTTTTAATTAATGGCGAGGAATGTCCGGTAAGCTGCTCGGATGGCATAACTTTATCAACTTCGAGTCGCGCTTCTGGATATGAGTCCGCCTGTTTGGCAGCGCCTGATTAGCTGCGAACCAACCTCGCCCAACTCCATGAATTTCTTCCGCTGGCCTTCGCCTCGAGCAGTGAGCATCTCCGCCTTTTCCATATTTACGCACGGGACTGTGGGTGTCGCAGTATGGCGGCATTGCCTTTAATGAGGATGCCCGGCATGTCCCGCTTTCTCGGTTTCAGCTGCATGACGGTGAGCGATTCCGGTATGAATATAACTTCGCGGCAGGTTGGGAGCTAGATTTTCGGTAGAAGCGGATTCTTCTCTGGAATGCGAAACGAGCCATTTCGGTATGCAAAGGCGGAAGTTGGGCTGCGTCGCCGGAAGACTGTGCCGGGCCCCGGGATTATCTGGAGAGGCTGGACTCGCACAGGCGGAATATGCCGATCGAGTATCTCGCGCTCATGACGGACGCTATGCGGCGGTTTCTCGACGATGCCGGGCTTGGAAATGGACCTGGACGCGACGACGTTCAAGTCCAAGAGCGAAACCGCCAGAAAACTTCTGAAGGGTGTTGAGGAGGGGAAAGAATCGCTTCCGGCTTTGTCGAGTCAGCACTCAATCAGGTTGTAAGCAAGCGGATGGTGAAGCGACAGCAGAATGTGAACATGGCCGGGTTGGAGATGACCTTCCACGACATGGCACTCTTTCTGCTCGGCCAGACGTCGGAACACTTCGCCCAAATGCTGACGCAGTTCCTTGTACAACTTCTTGCGCCGGTACTTGGGGATAATGACTACGTGGTACTTGCACTCCCATTTCGAGTGGCTTAAGCTGTCATACTCGTCCATCCTGAAACTCCTTCCGTGTGCTTTGCCGGCTCACGTTTGGAGTTTCTGGGATGGACGCCCGAAACTGTCAAACATCGACTGTCGCCCCGGCAGAGCCGGGGGTTTTCCCGTTTGTAATAATCCGCGCTAGATTACCGCGCTTCGACGAAGGCCCCAACCGTCTGTCAGTGTTGGATCGGCTGGATTTTGATATCGCGGAACTCGACCTTGCCGCCGCCAGTATTGTATTGCAGGCCAATCACTCCTGAGGAGTGCTTGGCGTCCGTGCCGTCCAGCAACTTTTTACCGTTGAGTACGACGACGAAGTGGGTTCCCTCCGCAGTGACTTCGTAACTGTTCCATTGATCCGCCAGGATCTTAGTCGGTTCGGCTTCAATGGCATTTACCAGGGCACCGGTCTTGTAAGTCGGCCGGAAGTCCCAAATCTGCAATTCATACCCGGTCACAGCGGGGATTCCCCCCGTTTTCTGGGAGCGGAGAAAAACGCCACTATTGGTTTTCGCCCCGACTCGGAATTGAATCTTCAAGTGGAAGTCGCCGAACATGTCGTTAGAGCCAAGCCAGCCACGGTGATCTCCGTCGCAGACGATGGCGCCGTCTTCTATGCGCCACGCCGTGGCTGCGGGTTCGGTGGCGGAAGCCGGGTGAGCCTCCCAGCCATTCAGGGTAGAACCGTCGAACAAAAGTTTCCAACCGGCGGCGGTTTCCTCTTTGGTGAGGGTGTTTGGAGCCTGAGCACGCAGAGCCCCTAGCGTAAGGAATCCTACAGCCAAGAGCCCTAAGATGTTAGTAAGTCGCTTCATTGTTTTCTATTTCTCCTTGTGGTGGTGATGCCAATATCGGTATCGGTGGCCACCTGACGGTTGTGCCCCGCCGCTCACAAATCGATGGCTGGCTACCCTCGCGCAATCCAGTCTCCAGTCGTCGGAGTGGTGGTCTCGATCCGTCTCCCGTTCTGTTTCCACTGCGCGGTAGCTTCGCTCTGAAAGCGCAGAAAAGGCGTCAAACTCGCGGTCAATTTGAACGCTGTATTTTACCTAGACAGCAACGGTACAGTGGTCGTGCCAATGTGTCAAGGAACATTTGTAAATTATCCCGAGAATGGGGATAAGAGGAGGGGGGGAAGAGAGACTGTCTTGACAGATTGGTATGGCTGCAATACCATGCGGGAATATCAAGGAAGGAAAAAACCCATGAACAGTTTTTGGAGTCATGATCATGCTCCCGCAGAGTTGCCGGGGC
>CAYQOQ010000107.1:0-16419 GCA_964419175.1 uncultured Occallatibacter sp.
AGAAAGAGTACTACCTCAACGAAAAGATCAAGGCCATCCAGAAGGAACTGGGCCGCGGCGAGAAGAGCGAATTCGACGAGCTGCGCAAGAAAATTGAAGCCGCCGGAATGCCGAAGGAAGTGCTCGACAAGGCGATCCAGGAGCTCAAGAAGCTGGAAGCCATGCCGCCCATGTCGGCCGAGTCCACCGTGAGCCGCAACTATATTGACTGGCTGCTGGCCGTGCCGTGGAAGAAAAAATCGAAGGAGACGCGCTCCATCGACTACGCCGAAAAGGTGCTGAACACGGACCACTACGGCCTGGAAAAAATCAAGGAGCGCATTCTAGAGTTTCTCGCCGTGCGCCAGTTGGTCAAAAATCCCAAGGGTTCCATTCTCTGTTTTGCCGGACCTCCGGGTGTGGGCAAAACCTCGCTCGGCATGTCCATCGCCAAGGCCACAGGCCGCAAGTTTGTGCGGCTCTCGCTCGGCGGCGTGCGTGACGAGGCGGAGATTCGCGGCCACCGCCGCACCTACATCGGCGCGCTGCCGGGGCAGATCATTCAGCACATGAAGCGCGCGGGAACCAAGAACCCCGTCTTCCTGCTCGATGAGGTGGACAAAATTTCGTCCGACTTCCGTGGCGATCCGGCCTCGGCCTTGCTTGAGGTGCTGGACCCGGAGCAGAACACGACCTTCCAGGACCACTACCTCGACGTGGACTACGACTTGTCGCAGGTGCTGTTTGTGGCTACGGCCAACGTCATGCACACCATTCCTGCGGCGTTGCAAGACCGCATGGAAGTGCTTCGCCTGCAGGGGTACACAGAGCAGGAAAAGCTGGAGATTGCGCGGCAGTATCTCGTCAAGAAGCAGCGGCAGCAGACCGGCCTCAGCGAGAAGAACATCGTCTTCAAAGACGACGCCATCACCGAGGTCATCCGCAATTACACGCGCGAGGCGGGGGTACGCAACCTCGAGCGCGAGATCGGCAACATCTGCCGCAAGGTCGCGCGCAAGGTAGTCAAGGCCGGCGCCAAGCACAAGGAAGAAATCACGGCTGAGAACGTGCACGAGTACCTGGGCGTGGCCAAGTTCCGCGACTCCGAGATGCATGAGAAGAGCGAAATTGGCCTAGTGACGGGCCTCGCTTGGACAGAGGTGGGCGGCTGCATTATGACCACCGAAGTGCAGGTGCTCGACGGCAAGGGCAAACTCACCATCACCGGCCAGTTGGGCGACGTCATGCAGGAGTCGGCGCAGGCGGCGCTCAGCTACATTCGCGGCAAGGCGCAGTTGCTAGGCTTGAGCCGAGAGTTCTATCGCAACGTCGACATTCATCTCCATGTGCCCGAGGGCGCAATTCCCAAGGACGGCCCCTCGGCGGGCATCACCATGGCGACGGCTCTCGCCAGTGCTCTTGCCAAGATTCCTGTGCGGCGCGACATCGCCATGACCGGCGAAATCACGCTGCGGGGCAAGGTACTGCCCATCGGCGGATTGAAAGAGAAGCTGCTGGCCGCGCTGCGTGCGGGCATCTTCGAGGCCGTCCTGCCGCGGGCCAACGAGAAGGATATTGCGGAATTGCCCGACAACATCAAGAACTCCATGAAGCTGCACTTTGTGGACTCGATGGACGAGGTGCTGGCGCTGGCTCTGGAGAGCCCGTTGCCTGGCATCGCGCACCCGGAGACCGAAGGGCTGGCCTCCGTGCCGCCGACAGAGATCGCGGCGAACGTCCCGGCGCGGCAATAATGCGCTATACGGCACAGTTTTTACTCTCGGCAATGGCGGCCACGCAGTTTCCCGCGACGGACCTGCCGGAGATTGCCTTTCTCGGCCGTTCGAATGTCGGCAAATCCAGTCTGCTCAACACGCTCGTGGGCGATAAGGCGGCCAAGGTGTCGTCGACGCCCGGGCGCACGCGGGCCATCAATTTCTTTGCGCTGCTTGACCAGAATCAGAGGCGGAAGCTGATCTTCGCCGATTTGCCGGGGTACGGCTACGCGAAGATTTCAAAGTCGATCTCCGCCGGGTGGGCGGAGTTCATCGATCCGTACCTCGCCATCCGCTCGCCGCTCAAACTCTGCGTGTGCCTGGTGGACTCGAATGTCCCGCCGCAGCAGAGCGACGCCCAGTTATTCGACTGGCTCCGTGGCGCGGAGCGGCAGTTTGTCGTGGTAGCGACCAAGATCGACCGGCTCAGCGGCAATGAGCGGACGCGCAATCTGCTGGCCCTCAAGAAGGGTCTGGAACTGGATGAGGTTCTGCCGGTTTCGGCGAAGACAGGCTACGGAGTCAAGGAGCTTTGGGCGCGCATCGAGTCGGCCGAAGGCTGAGTCCCTATAAAAACTTATCCGTAATTAAGTAGCGCCGGTCTCCAGACCGGCTGTCCTGCGGGCGTCCTCGCCCGCATGCGGTATTTTGGCTGCGGTTGCCCAGGTGCCAAGTGCCCCATCCAAACCGCGTCCTTTGCGGTTTGGGTGGGATAGAAAAACACTCAACCGGACAGTTTTTCCATTCCCCGCCGTCTGCCGAGAATTACCCCCAAAAAGCGCATACTCAACACATGGGAAGTTCCATCCAAATCGTCGCCGCCCACCCGCGCAGCCTTTCTGATCCCTGTTCCCTGATCCCTGATCCCTGCCTTACCCCTCCCCCTATATCCTGTGAAACTGTGACATCTCAAGCAATAAACAGAAAATAAACCACTTACGCCCATAAGACCCATTACCATCTAGTTACGGGCGCCTGCCCCGATTCAAGCACTTAATCTACACAAATAAAAAGACTTAAATATAAATAAAGCCCCCGGAGCCGAATGCGGATTTTCGAAGAAATATGCCCAATAAATTAGCCTCGTCGCCCCCAAACCGTCAGCAAACCACGATTCCGTAAAAACCAGACTTAGAGCATTTTTTGCATTTGGTGTAGACCGGTTTTGAAAGGGCACGGCTTTAGCCGTGCCGCAAAACACCAATAAAATCAACGGGCTTTAGCCCCTGAGGGAAAGCTCATCGGTCTACACCATTTCCGAATCTGCTCTAGCTCTGGAGCGGGCTTCCCAAGACTTCGATCAACTTAGAAGCAACCTCGTCATCGCATCTGAGCGAGCGCAGCCGGCGGAACTGCGGGCCGAGGTAGCGAGGAGAGAGGCGCAGCCAGCGGCGGGCCAACTGGTCTTCTTCCGGGAGATGTTCCAGCAGAAGCTCGTCGAAGGCGGCAGGCCGCTGCGCGTACTCGGCAGGAATCGGCCAGATGAGGAATCGTGAGCCCGGCCGCGCTGGCGGTGCCGCAATGCGCTGCGCTCCCTGCGCGAGGAAGCCTTCGGAGTCCGGTCGAGTGTGCGCCGGCAGCAGATCCGGCAGAACGCCGCGCTCGACCATCTCGGCCACGATTGCCGCCGGCGCGACGGAGACAGCCACGGCTACGGGTTCGCGTTTGCGGATTTCGTTCTTGAGGATGCGCAGGGCTTCGTCCAGCGAGTTGACGAGGAAGTCAATGACTCCGTTTCGCTGGGCCAGGCGCAGCGCGGCGGCGTCCGCGGATGCGGCCAGGGTGGCGGCTCCCGCGATGTTGCCTGCAATGGCAAGCATGCGGCCTGGCTCGTCAAGTTCGCCGGCATAGAGCAACTTGCCGCCCAGATGCGACTCGCCGTAAGCAGAGGCGGAGTGCATCAGGCTCGCATAGGTCTGTTCCACCTGCGCGATGAAGGCGAGAGTGGACGGGGATAGAGCTTCGATCGCCAATTCTTTAATCCGCCGGCATTTCGTGCCAGTTGGTTTTCCTGACATAGAAGACAAACACGCCGGGCTTGGCGGCGAGGCGCGTGGCGTCGTCGTACTTGCCCTTATAGCATTCGTTGGGCGCGTTCACGCCTGTCGCGAGAATGTCAGCGATTGAGTACCAATGGATCGTGCGCACATCCTTCTGCATGGCGGCATCGCAGTTGACGTAATAATCCATCGATTCGCCGTAAGTGGCCTGAACGGAAAAGAAAGAAGCGTTGGCAGGGACAACTGCGGTGCCCAATCCTTCGTCGTTGATCCGGACCGCGTCATTGTGAATCGCGTCAAGGTGATCGATGCGGACCAGGAAATTGGAGGGGATGACGGGCTTTCCCGTTTTGCCGTCGAGCATCAGGATGGTGATGGCATTGGTCGTTTGTGCGCGGAGGGGCAAGCAAAGCGCAGCCGCCACCATGACGGCCAGCAAGGCGCTCATGGTCAGGGAACGTGTAAGCAAGGAGCGCGTGTGCAGCGGGCAGAGCAAAGCAACACCACTTTCCGACGAAACCTATTCTTACTTTGCCATGGTATGCCATGGACCTACCAGGAAGAATAGGGCTGACCGTCGGAGGAGGTGTCTTCAGAGCCGGAGTGGACATCGTTGACGCCGGGTTCGCTCTGGTCCAGCGAGTACATGGCGTCGCTGGTTACGGTGACCCAGGTGTCTTTGGTGTGGGTCATGGGGTCTTCAGGAACGACTTTCAGGTAGCCGTCCTGCACCAGGTCGTCGAGCGACTGAGGGGCCTTCTGCTTGTCCATGGTGTAGGAGTCGATCGCGGCGCGCATGATGTGGAGGTCTTCCTTGAGGACAGCCTCGCGGGCGTGCTTGACGGCGGTGACATAGCTGGGGATGGCGAGCGTGGCCAGGATGCCGATGATGGCCATGACGATCATCAGCTCGATCATCGTGAAGCCTTCGTCTTGTTTGCGAATGCCGCGCACAGAGTTCCTTTTGAGCACAATCGCCTGGGTTACCAGGTGGAGTATTTAGTGCCGTCCAGGGCCGTTCCCTGAGACTTTGAATATACGTCGAAGACGCTTTGGCCGCCATAGGAGTCCGAGGTGGGATCGTCCTGCATCGAGTGCAGGCCCCACTCAGCCTTGCCGGTCATCGGATCCACCGGGATGCGGCGGAGAAACTTCAACTTCTTGCCTTGCACGTCAACGCCGTTGACGAGTGTATCGAGATCGGGCGGATAGTTCTGGCTGTCTACCTTGGTCTGGAAGGCGCCTTTGTCGGCCGCGTCTTTGTAATGGTCGATAGCGTCGCGCATCATCCACAGGTCGCGGCGCAGTTCGCGCTCGTTTTGGCGCTTCACCTGAAAGCGCGCAATGGGGACAGCCGCGGAAGCGAGGATAGACAGAATTGCAACAGTTACGATCAATTCAACAAGCGTGAGGCCTTGCTCGCACCGGCGCATCTTGCTTGGCGCTGCGAAGATCGTCGGCGTTGGCCTCATGCGGACTGCTCCTACTTGACCACAAGATTAATATGCGCGGCGGTCGCCGGTATTTGCTGTTGCGCAGTGTTGACCGCGTTCGCCCTGGTCATGGTCAGCGTGGTTTCGCCGGCGGCCTTGGCCTGAAATGTAAGGACGCATACAACGCCCGATCCGCTTATGCCCGTCGTGCCGGGAGGCCGCGAAGTCACAACAGTGAGGTTGCCCGGCGGGTCGTCGCGAAAGATGAGCGCAGCTGCCTGGCCGTCCCGGTTCAACAAATTGCCGGCTGCCACGTTGACGAGGTCAAGCTTGGCTGGATCGTACTTGAGCTGGATGGGAACCGAAGCGAGGTCCGTCGCGCCGTTGAGCACGACCGGTATCTGGAAGCTGGTTCCCGGAGCAAGCGAGGAGGCGGGCGGCGTGAGAGAGAAACTGGCTCCGGAAGCCGGCCCGGGCGCGGAAGGCGGAGCGGCCGGCGCTACGGGGGGCGGGTTCTGAGCGGCGGCGCTCAATTGCGCCATCAATGCCGGCGCGGCGGCCTCGGCGCTTGGGCTGGCCACTGTACCCATCGTGGGCCGTTGAAGCGCGGCTGGCTGGGCCACGGGCGCGGCGGCGGGCGCGGAACTCGAGCGCTGCTCATCATTGTGGCGCAGATCGATCGACGTGCCGGAACCGGTATCGATGGCACGCAAATTGGCCTGATTCAGTTCCTGCGAACGAACGATGTGGGGCAGCACCACAAATACGATCTCGTCGTTCTTGATCGTATTGTCCTTGGAACCGAAGAGGTATTTGAGGATGGGAATTGAGCTCAAACCGGGGATGCCTGTCCAGGTTTGCAGGGTCTGGTTATCCTGGATGC
Source organism: uncultured Occallatibacter sp. (assembly GCA_964419175.1). Taxonomy (GTDB): domain Bacteria; phylum Acidobacteriota; class Terriglobia; order Terriglobales; family Acidobacteriaceae; genus Telmatobacter. The sequence goes on from CAYQOQ010000107.1 coordinate 6,071, forward strand.
CGCCGAGGATGCTGGCCTCGCCTTCGCGGAGGCGGATGACCTGATCGACGACGCGCTGGCTGATGATGGGCTCGGTGACACCGCTGATGGTGACAGAGCCGCTCTGCGAAGTGACCTCGATTTTGATCTTGAGCGTTACGTCGTGGTCGAAGTGGATGGTAGGCGTCATCTCTATATTGACGCCTACGTCCTGGTACTGGAACTGGGTGTTGACCAGTGAGCTGACGACGGCGGTGGCCGCGCCGGTTTGATAGGAGCCGGTGGCGATGGGGATGCGCGAACCGATCTTCATGGTCGCTTTCTGGTCACCGGTAGCGCGGATGCGCGGGCTCTGCAGAACCTTGGTGTTCGAGTCGGAGAGCAGCAGATTCAAGGTGGCCGAGCCGACGGTCACGGCGAAGTCGCTTGCGTTGAGGTGAGCAAGGTCGTAGATGGTTGGAGTGACCGTGGTGGTGGTGCTTGAAGTGGTGGTCGTCGATGGCGACTGCAGGGCAACCGCCACGCTGCTCGGCCAGGCGATGCCGAGGGTCCGTTCCCAGTTCTTGTTGACCTCCATGACCGCGATGTCAACCACTACCTCGGCGCGGGCCTTGTCGAGATCGTTGATCAGCTTCTGAGCCAGCAAAAGCTCGTCGGGGGTTCCGCGCATCACGATGGCATTCTGGCTGGCGACGCCGTAAATTTTGGCGGTGGTGAGCACGTTGCGTAGAGCGGTTTGCACGTCGTTGAGGTCGTTCTGCTGCCAGGCGTTAGTCAGGTAGAAGGTCTGGACCGCCTGCTGATCGAGCTCTGTCCGCTTGATGCGGGAGTTCTGGGCGACAAAGAGCGTATTGGCGGTGACCGGCTTCCAGAAGGTGCCGGACATGGTGCCGACAATGCGCAGGGCGTCCATGAGAGAAACGTTGTTCAGGTCAACCTGGATGCGCTTCGAGTTGTAGTCGGGATCGAACAGCACGTTGACGCCAGCGGCCTTGCCGATTGCCTGGTAAACGACCTTGGCGTCCTCGGTCATGTGCAGGGTGAGCGGCTCATTGGAGACCGGCTTGAGTGTGGTCGGTGCGCCGATGGAATCAATCTGACTCCGTTCTCCGGTCGGCTCGGCCATGTCGGCCACCGGCGCGGTCGGGGCTTGGCCGCTTTTGAGGCGAAGGTGGGCGATCTCCTGCAGCGCGGCTTCATTGGCGGGATCGATTTCGGCGGCGTGGAGAAACTCGGTCAGTGCGCCTTGCTCGTCGCCGGACTGAAGCAGCTTTCGGCCTTTGCTGACGTGCATGGCGGAGGTCGAGAGCCGGACGCGGTAGAGCGCGGTGCGGTAAGTGAGTTCTTTGGGATTCTTGGCGTTGGCCTTCTGGTAGAAGTCCAAGGCGGCGTCAAAGTCCTGGCGGGCCTCGGCGTTCTGGCCGCTCTTGAAGAGAGAGCCAGCCGATTGGGCATGAAGCCGGACGCCGGCGAGGCCAAAAATAGCCAGCACGGCAATGAGCACAAACCGGAAAAGTGCCTTAAAAAGAACGGATCCGGTTGAAACCGGAGCTTGAGTGCGGCGGTTCATCGAACTCCCAGGCGTCTTGGCCGGCTTTGATTCACCGGCGGGTTCTTGCGGGCGGCCTTGGCTGCCCCGGACGCACAACCTTACACAATCTTTGACGGCGATTCTCTTCGACCAACGCTGCCTCATTTTAGCAAAGCCCCACAGTAGCGCGGACAAAAGCATCGCCAATGCTAGGATGAAGATTCGAGGATGTTTCGCTATGCCGCGCCAAACCAGCCACCAGATTGTCGCCAAAGACGCCGACGGGCCGAAAAAGCCCGCGAAGCCGCGCGACCCCGTGGCCAGCGGAGAGCGCGATGCTGCGCACAATCGCATGGCCAGCCACAACTACTTTCTGTTGGAGAAGTTTGAAGCAGGCGTGGCGCTGCGCGGCACCGAGGTAAAGTCCATCCGCGAGGGCCAGGCCAACCTGAAGGACTCCTACGGACTCATTCAGAATGGCGAAGCGTTTTTGCTCAACGTGCATATCGGTCCTTATTCTCACGGGAACATCGCCAACCATGACGCCACCCGCACCCGCAAACTGCTGCTGCATCGGGATGAGGTTCGCAAGCTACTCCAGAAGACGCAGATCAAGGGGCACACGCTCATTCCCACGCGGCTTTATTTCCGTAACGGACGGGTGAAATGCGAGTTGGCGGTCGCCAAGGGCAAGCAGGACTGGGATAAACGCGAGACGGAAAAGCGCCGTGAGGCCGACCGTGAGACCCGGGCGGCCATAAATGCCAACAAACACAAGATGGGCCGCTAGAAAAAGAGGCTCCTCGTGTCTTGTCCCAGAAATTCATATCAAAACGACTGTCATCTTGAGCGAAGATTGGCGCGCTTTTTGCGCCAATCGAAGTCGAAAGATCTGCGGTTCGGTTGTCCGATTTATGCCACGAACTTCTGACTCACCACACTTGCTTCCACTTCGGTAGGCTGCGGAGTGGCCGCCGTCTAGCCGATCAGGCAATTACGACTACATCCAGGTTTGCCGCCATGCCGGGCAGGTTTTTCCAGGCACGGCTGGTGGTGTAGACGGTACCATTGCGCTCGATGGCGAGGGCAAGACAGGCGCGTTCGCCGAGGGAGAGGCCCGAGCCGGTCTTTCCGATGAGTTCGCCGGCAAGGCGGGCGTGTTCGTTGCTGAAGAATACGGCTTCAAAGCCCATACTTAGAACACGGTCCCAGGCCAGGGCGGCGGGTCGGCCGTCCATGAGCAGGCGGCTGTGGATCTCGGCCAGGCTTACGGTGCTGACCAAGCTGCCAGGCAGCAGGTCGATGACCTTGCCAGCGCCCGGTTCGTTGAAGAGAACGGCGAGTACGGCGGATGCGTCGAGGACGATGGGCTTACCCAAGCCACTCCTCCATTTCCCGGGTTGCCTCTTCCTGGCGGTCTTCGATGAGCTGTTCGGAGGCTAGCATTTGGCCTGGCTCTGTGGGCTTGCTGAACTCCTGCTGAATTCTGCAGATGTGGGCGTGGTGGGACTCAAGCTGCAGGACGCCGTCGTCGATCTTCATGATTACGGCCTCTCCTGGCTTGAGGCCCAACTGCTGGCGGACAGCCATGGGGATGACGATGCGGCCGTTTTCATTGATTTTGGCGTTGAAGGAGCGAGGGCTGGAGGTAGGAGTTTTCATAATGTCACCTACACGTATAGTGACATTATTGCATCGATTGTCAATTAACTATAATGATGACAAATCGGTGACCGGCTCAGGGCTCTCCTTCTCTTCGTTCCCGCGATTCCTGCTCTTGAACAGCTACGGAAAGTGCAGGACAGAAAATTACTCCATCGCTTTTCGAGTCCCTACGTTCCAGCCTTTTCCCTTTGCCGATAATTACCCCCCCAAAGTGCACAATAAACACATGGGAGTTCTATCAAATGTATCCAGGCTTGTGCAGTGTCAGGTAGGTCTCCGGTTCAATCTGTCAGGGATGTGCCCGGTCCGTACCCCCCTGTTACCCCCACCCCCCCTCCCCGTCAATTGCACCGATTATGGTGCACTGTAAAAATAACTCATTCATAATCAATGCAATACAAGAGAAGTCCAGTATATAAGTAGTAAACATGACATCATTTTTCGCGCATTTTTGGCGATTTTCTTGCCAATAACTGACATCCAAAGCCCCTTTAAGGTCCAGATTTTGACAATTTTTGACACCGCGAACAGATTCGCTGGTGGAGCGCCTGACGAACGGCCCAGGTTGAGACGATGGCCAGAGTCTGCATTGGCTGGACAGGGGGCATTTGGCAAAGGCGGCGGGTTCGATGAAAGAATAGGCTCTATGCGGACTGAACTGAGTTTTGCGAATCTATCTGGAATCGAAACTGAACTGCTGGCCGTCTTGGCCGCCGACGCACAAGCCGGCAAAGGGCCCGAAGCCAAACCGCAACCTATGCTGCTGAGCGCCGATGCAGCGGTGATGGCGGCTGTGGCTGGAGTCCTCGCGAGCGGAGAGTACAAGGCGGGAGCCAACGAGACGCTGCTGCTTCATGCGCCGGCTGGGCTCGCGGCCAAGCGGTTGTTGCTTGTGGGCGTGGGCAAGCTGGCCAAGGTGACGGTGCACAGCGTGCGGAGTGCGGCTGGAACGGCTGTCCGGTTTACAAAGCCGCGCGGGATTCGGCAGCTGACCTTTGCTTTGCCTGAAAACGACTCCGAAACATTGCCTAGCGCGGCTAGCGCCGCTCGGGTGGCAGTAGAAGGCGCGATTGTAGGTGACTTCGATGCGGATACCTATCGCAGCGACCGCAAGGATCAGAGCGTGCAGGAGTTCATGCTGGCCGTTCCAGCCAAGGCGGACAAGAAGGCGGTAGAGGCTGCGTTTGCCGAGGGTGTGATCGTCGGCGAGAGCCAGAACTTCACGCGCTCGCTGGTGAACGAGCCGGGCAACAAATTGACTCCGACGATTCTGGGCCAGAGGGCTGCGGCGATGGCTGCCGAGGTTGGGCTGAAGGCGGAGGTCTACTCGACCGAGAAGCTGCATGAGCTGAAGATGGGTGCTTTCTGGAGCGTTGCGCAGGGTTCTGCGGAGCCGCCGGCGCTGATTGTGGTGCGCTACGAACCGGAGGGCCTTCAAGACGGACCAGTGCTTGGTCTCGTCGGCAAAGGGATCACGTTCGATTCAGGCGGCATCTCGATCAAGCCCTCGGCCGACATGGACAAGATGAAGTACGACATGGCCGGCGGCGCGGTGATGTTGGGCGCGATGCGCGCCATTGCGCTGCTGAAGCCGAAGCTGAGGGTGATCGCCGTGGTGTGCGCGGCGGAGAACATGCCGGACGGTAAGGCGCAGAAGCCTGGGGACGTGCAGACGGCGATGTCGGGCAAGACGATCGAGATTATCAACACGGATGCGGAGGGCCGACTGGTGCTGGCCGACGGGCTGGCATATGCGCGGCAGTTGGGCGCGACGCATCTGATCGATGCCGCAACTCTGACCGGCGCATGCGTGGTGGCGCTGGGGAAGGTGAATGCCGGGGTGTTCTCGAACGACGACGAGACGTACGGGAAGTTCGAGTCGGCGCTGGAGGTCTCGGGAGAAAAGTTCTGGCGCTTGCCTCTGGGCGAGGAGTACGCCGAGATGATCAAGAGCGACATTGGCGACATCAAGAACACGGGCGGCCGGTGGGGCGGGGCGAGCACGGCAGCCGAGTTTCTGAAGGTGTTCGCTGAAGAAACGCCGTGGATTCATCTGGATATTGCCGGGATGGCTTGGGTGGAGGATGCGCGTCCGTACATTGCCAAGGGTCCAAGCGGGATTGCGGTGCGGTCGATACTGGAGTGGGTTAGGAGCTTCTAACTTTTTTCCCGGTGATCGATTTCAGCCTTGGGAGGACGGCTCTTCGCCGTTCTCTCGATTTCGCATCTGCACTTTTAATTCTCTCCACATATCCTGTCCAGGCCCGGTTTACTTCCGGGCCTTTTCCGCTTCTGTGCTGCATCGATTTCCTCCAAGATTTCAACACCCGCATTACGGCACAGGGCCGTGAAGTTGGGGAGCCCTATGCCGATGAACGGTGTAGGGGAAAGCTGGAGTTTTTAGTCTGAAGCGGCGTTGCGGCCGGAACGGGCGGGCACGGGCGAGCGGCAGGGTAGCTGCCCGGAGGGAGCGTGGATGGGAGATCGGACGGAACTGCTTGAATCCGCGCTGAACGCGCTTCCGGAGGGAATCGCACTCTTTGGTATGAAGGGCGAAGTGGTTTTCTGGAATCGTGCTGCGGAGGCCATCTCGGGTTATCCGAGGATGGAACTGCTGGGCCGGTCTGCTCCTGAAACGCTGAAGTTGTTGCAGCCGGAGGGGCTGCGCCAGGACGATTTGTTGCCCGGTGCGGAGCCGCAAGCGGGCCGCGGAGTGATGGTGAAGGCGCGTCACAAGCTGGGCCACGAGGTACAGACGATTACGCGCATTCTGGCATTGCGCGATGGGCTGGGAGAACGAATAGGCACCGCCGCGGTGTTTCATCCGGCGGCAAGTCTGGATGCGCTGCCCCATGGCGCCAGCGGCGAAGACAAATCCGTAGAGGCGAGCCAGGCAGATATCGAGGACCGGCTGCAGACGGAGTTTGAGGATCTCGTACGCGAGGGGATGCCGTTTGGCGTGTTGTGGATCAGCGTGGACCAGGCGCAGGGGTTGCGCAAGACGCACGGTTCCGGTGCATGTGCGGCAATGTTGGATAAGGTGCAAAGGGCGCTGGCACAGGGGTTACGGCCGGCAGAGGAAGTGGGACGCTGGGGCGACGATGAGTTTTTGATCATATCGCACGAGCGCACTCCGGAGATGCTTGCCGCGCACGCTCAGGCACTTGCGGGGCTGGCAAGGACGGCGGACTTCCGCTGGTGGGGCGACCGGGTTTCGCTGACGGTGAGCATTGGCGCGGCGCAGGCCAGTCACGATCAGGACGAGGGGCTGCCACATCTGCTGGAACGCGCGCAGAAAGCTATGGAATCCAGCGTCCGTGCGGGCGGCAACTGCATAACGTCCGCGCCGGGGAGGCCACAATGTTTGCCATCATAGGGATTGTCCTGGTGTTTGGGGCGGTCATCGGCGGGTTTTTGATGGAGAAGGGGCACATAGCAGTGCTTGTGCAGCCGGCCGAACTGCTGATCATCGCTGGTGCGGCAACGGGCACGCTGTTGGTGGCCAATCCTCTCCACATCATCAAGGGAGTCGCTGCCGGACTGGCCGGTGTCTTCAAGGGGTCGGCATTCAACAAGCAGCGCTATCTGAGCACGCTCAAGATGATGTATCAGTTCTTGAACAAGGTGCGCAAAGAGGGGCTTCTGGCCGTGGAGATGGACGTTGAGAAGCCCAAGGAGAGCGCGATCTTCAAAAACTATCCAGAGTTTTTGAAGGACCATCATGCGATGGATTTCTTATGCGACACGCTGCGCACGGCCATTACCGGCGGCGTGGAGCCGTTCGACATGGACCAGATGATGGAACTCGACATGGAGGTCCATCATCACGCCGCGATGGCACCGATCAATGCGCTTTCGACGGTGGCCGATGCCTTGCCGGGCCTGGGCATTGTGGCGGCGGTGCTGGGCGTGGTGATTACGATGGGCGCGCTGGGCGGGCCGCCGGAGGAGATCGGCGAAAAGGTGGCGGCGGCGCTGGTAGGGACCTTCCTTGGCATTCTGCTTTGCTACGGGTTTGTGGGACCTCTCAGCTCGAACATGAGCAAGGCCGCCGACGAACATAACGAATACCTGCATGTGCTGCGGGTTCTGGTGTTGTCTTTTCTGAAAGGCTCGGCGCCAATGATTGCCATTGAGATGGGGCGTCGCGCCATACCGGCGCATGTGCGGCCGAGCTTCGACGAGATGGAGAAGAACTGCAAGAACAAAGTCGAGGGTACAGAGGCGCCGGCGGCTGCGGCCTAGGGCGGGCGAACAGAAGCGAAGAAGCGGGGCGCAATGGCATCGAAAACAGCACCGATCATCGTCATCAAGAAGGTAGTCGGACACGGCGGCCATCATGGCGGCGCATGGAAGGTGGCATATGCTGATTTTGTTACGGCGATGATGTCGCTCTTTATTGTGCTGTGGCTGATGGGATCGAGTACGAAAGTGAAGAAAGCTGTGGCCGGCTATTTCAACGATCCCAAGGGAACCGGCAGCATGTTGGGCACGACGATGACCGGCACCGGCGAAACGATATCGGTGGCGACGAACGACAAACTGCAAGGGTTGAAAGATAAACTCGAAGCGGAGATTAAGGCAAAAAAGGAACTGGAAAAGCTTTCAAAGCAGATTGAGATCACGATCACGGCAGAAGGGCTGCGCGTTGAGCTTCTGGAAGATAAGAACGGCACGTTTTATGAGAGCGGCAGCGCGCATCTGAGTCCGAACGGGCAGACCTTGCTGAATCTTCTGGCGGCAGAATTGAAGACCTTGCCTAATTCTCTACTGATCGAGGGGCACACCGACGCGACACAATATTCCACCGACGCCAACTACAGCAACTGGGAGCTCTCGGCGGACCGCGCCAACTCCGCACGGAGACTGCTGCAACAGGGCGGCGTGCGTTCCGATCAGGTGACGCAGGTGCGCGGGTATGCCGACCAGTTTCTGCGCGTGAAAAACAATCCATACGATCCGTCAAACCGGAGGATTTCGATTCTGGTGAAGAATGGAAGCGATGGAGCGCTGCCGCCGAACATCGCGAATGCCAAGGTCGTGGATGGAACTCCGGCTACGGAGACTCCCAAGGCCGCAAAGAGCGATGGCAAGCAAAGCGCGCCGCCAGCGGCCGCGGGGCAGGCAGCGAAGCCAGTGGCGAGTGCGCCAGTTCCGTCCAAGCCTCCAGCGGGGACTCCGGCGGCCAAGCCGGGGCTGATGGGCAAGCTCATGAGCATGATTCCGGGCAAGAAGAAATAGGGTCGCAGCGGTGGGTGGAGGAACAAGGGAAGACAGGATTCGAGACGCGCGGCAGAGGAATGTTGTAGTCTGGTCAGCGAGTAAGAAAGCGTTTACCAGAGGAGAGGTTTCCATGACGATTGTTGCCGGTGTCGACTTTGGAACACTGAGTGTTCGTGTAACTCTTGTGGATAGCGGGAAGGGGCCGATTGGGACGGCATCGGCCTCCTATCCACTGCATCGCAAGCATGAGGATCCGAATTATGCGACCCAGGCCCACGCGGACCAGATGGCGGCGCTGGCTGCTGCGACGCGCGATGTGCTGAAGACGACGGGTGTTGATGGAGGAATGGTTGCTGCAATTGCACTCGATACTACAGGATCGAGCGTGATTCCGGTCGGCGAGAACTTCGAGCCGCTGGACGAGTACTACCTGTGGTGCGATCATCGGGCGTTTGCCGAAGCGCAGGAGATTACGCAGAAGGCGCATGAGCTGGGGTTCGAGGGGATTGAGTGGTGCGGCGGCGTGTACTCGCACGAGTGGGGCTTCTCGAAGCTGTTGCACTGGCTGCGGCACAATCCCGACAAGCGCGCGAAGTTTGTCACGGCGCTGGAACATTGCGATATGGTGGCGGCGACTTTGTGCGGCGTCACGGACGTGAGCCAACTGAAGCGCAGTGTGTGCGCGATGGGCCACAAGTGGATGTGGAATCCGAAGTGGGGCGGGCTGCCGCCGGAGGAATTTCTGGTGGCGGTGGACCCGCTGCTGAAGGGTGTGCGGGCGAAGCTCGGCGGAGAGTATCTGACCAGCGATCACCTGGCCGGGCATCTTTCGCCGAAGTGGGCCGAGGCGCTGGGGCTGAAGGCGGGGATTCCGATTCCGGTGGGCGCGTTCGATGCGCACTGGGATGCGATTGGATCGAACATCCGCGAGGGCGATGCGGTGAACGTTGTGGGCACGTCAACGTGCATCATTGCGATGGCGCGCGAGGCGCAACTGGTTCCGGGCGTCTGCGGCGTGGTTCCGGGAAGCGTGCATCCGCAGTACACGGGCATCGAGGCAGGCTTGTCGGCGGTGGGCGATATTTTTGAAGCAATTGCCAAGCGCGCGGGCACTTCGGTGGGTGCGCTGTCGGAAGGACTGGAAGCTTACAAGGCCGGACAAACAGGGCTATTGCGGCTGAGTTGGGATAACGGCGACCGGACAGTGCTGGTGAATCCGGAACTGGGCGGCGTGACGCTGGGTTGGAACCTGGTGCACACGGCACAGGACGAGCTGTTTGCGGCGATTGAAGGAACGGCGTTTCATACGCGGATCATTCTGGAGCGGATGGCGGAACACGGCGTGCGCATCGATCGGGTGATCAATGCGGGCGGGATTCCGCAGAAGAATGAAGTGCTGAACCGCATTTATGCCAACGTACTGAACAAGCCGGTGCTGGTGCCGGCGGGGATTCCGACGAGTTTGGGGTCGGGAATTTTTGCGCTGCTGGCGGCTGGTGCTTACAAGACGATTGAAGAGGCGCAGGCGGCGGTGTGTTTGCCGCTGCGGACGGTCGAGCCGGATGCGAGGGCCGCTGCGGTGTACGAGCGGTTGTACCAGCTTTATCGGGATGTGTACTTTGCTTTGGGGCACAAGGATGCAACGCCAGTCGCGTTGGGCAAGGTGCTGCCGGAGCTGAAGAAGATTGCGGCCGAGGTGCAGAGGGCGGGATGAGGGGTTGTTCATTCCCAGGTCCCAAAATCGGGACCTGGGAGTGCATTCTCCCCTCTTCAAGCCCTTTGGAATCTGCATGGGATTTGTGCCACATTTTTCAAGGTGCGAGTAAAATTTTGCCCGCTGAAATCACGCGCGAATCCCTGCGCTGCGTGGTTTTCCTTCATAGCTTGGACGTTTAGTTCAACTGGCAGAGCATTCGGCTCTTAACCGACAGGTTGTAGGTTCGATTCCTAC
>CAYQOQ010000108.1:0-16367 GCA_964419175.1 uncultured Occallatibacter sp.
TGATCGGCCCCAGCGCCACTTCAAACACATCCTTCTCCACCTCGCGCTGCACCACGGCCACCTTGCCCATCGACTTGATCAGCACCTGGTCGCCCGCCGCAATATGCTTCAGCACATGCGGCTGCGCGTTCGCATCCCCCTGGTCCGCGCCCGTCCGATGCGCCACAACCGTCTGATTAAAACTCTCCTGAAACTCGCGCCGCAGCCGCGAAATCCGCCGCTCCGCTTCCTTTGAAAGTTTCTGCTGCGCCGCGCGATCCTCAATCGCCCGCACCGTCTCGCGCATCTGAAATTCAAAATCCTTCACCAGCGACGCAAGCTTCGCTTCCAGTTCCCGCGTCCGGTTGCGCAACTCCACATCGCCCTCGCGTGCCAGCTTCGCCCGTTCCTGGTTCAGCGCATACTGCTGCTCCCGCGCTGCTTTCCGCTCCTCTTCCAGTTGCGTAAGCTCCGAGTGCATCTTGTCCAGGAACCGCGCAATGTCCACCTGCTGCGATCCCAGCCGCGCCCGCGCCGCCGTAATGATTTCGTGATTCAGCCCCAACCGTTCCGCCGTCTGAATGCCCGCCGAAGCTCCCGGCACTCCCAGCCGCAGTTGATAATTAGGCGCCAGCGTCACCTCGTCCACGCCCGCCGCCGCATTCAGCACTCCGTCCGTATTCGCCGCATACACCTTCAGCGAAGTGTGATGCGTCGAGATCAGCGACCACGCGCCCGCAGTCAGAAAATGACTCGCCACCGCAACCGCCAGCGCCGCGCCCTCTTCCGGATCTGTCGACGAACCCAACTCATCCAGCAGCACCATCGACCGTGCATCCGCCAGCCGCGAGAGGCGATCAAGATTCGTAATGTGCGCCGAGAATGTCGACAGCGCCGCCTCAATCGACTGTGCATCGCCAATGTCCGCCAGAAACGCCGTGAACACCGGAAAGCTCGCCGCCGCCGCCGGAATTGGCACTCCTGCCTGCGCCATCATCGCCAGCAGGGCTGTGGTCTTGAGGGTCACCGTCTTGCCGCCCGTATTCGGCCCGCTGATAATCATCTGCCGTTCCGCCGCCGTCAACTCCAGCGTCAGCGGCACAATCTTTCCACCCGTAGCGCGCAGCCTTTTCTCCAGCAGCGGATGCCGTCCCCCATTCAGACTCATCAACTCCGGTGTAATCTTCGGCCCCACGCAGTCGTACTCACGCGCAAACCGAGCCCGCGCCTGCAAGCCATCCACCAGCGCCAGCACCCGAGCCCCTTCCACCAGCCCCTGCGCATAGCCGCCCACCTGCCGCGTCAGCGCTACAAAGATGCGATGAATCTCCGCCTGCTCTTCTTCGATCAGCCGCACCAGTTCGTTGTTCTGCTCAATCGTCTCCAGCGGCTCCACATACACCGTCTGCCCCGACGAGCTCGCCCCGTGAACCACGCCCGAGATGCGCCGCTTCAACTCCGCGCGCACCGGAATCACAAACCGATCCCCGCGAATCGTGATCAGGTCTTCCTGCGTCGCGCCATCGCTCGCCAGCTTCCTCAGCGCCGCCCGCAAACTCTCTTCAATCTGCCTTTGCTGTCTCTCCTGCTCGCGCCTGATCCGCCCCAACTCCGGCGATGCGTTATCGGCCAGCGATCCATCCGGCTGAATCGTCCGCTCAATTGTCTCCGCCAGCGGCTGCAAACTCGTCGTCAATGCGGAAGACAATCCCGACAGCCCAGGCAACCTGCCCACCAGGCGCGCCGGCGGCGATTGCAACAGCGCCTGCCACGAAGCCACATCGTTGGCCAGCCGCGCCACTGCCTGCAACTCGTCAGCCTCAAGAGCCGCCCCCGCAATCTGCGCCTTGGCCGCCAGTTGTGTCGGATCGAACAGCCCGCCCAGCGGAATCGAAACCTGCTCCTCGAGCGCCAGCCTTACCTCGCCCGTCAGCAGATGCTGCCGCCGAATCCACTCCTCATCCGTAGAAGGCCGCAGATCCAGAATCGCCTGCCGCCCCACCGGCGACGCGGCGTAGCCGGCAACAAGCCCAAGCAGCGGCTCCCACTCAAGCGCCGCATAATCAGCGTTCACCACCACAGACGGAATTGGATCAAGCAAGCTCATATAGAGCAATTATCGCAGCGTTCAACTTGCGCCGTGCACAACAAGCTCCTGCGTTCCTTAGTTCAATAGTTGTCGTTCGCGGTTGCGGAGGAAGTACTGGGCGGCTGCATCATCCCTCTCGACAAAGTCGGGTGCCCCATCCAAACCGCGCACTTTGCGGTTTGGGTGGGAGATCAAAACACTCAACCAGCCTGCTTTTCTAGGGCCCCGTTCCCCATCCCCTGGGCGGGTGGCCCAGGTGCCGGGTGATGTGAGCACAACCTCTAAAGATGGGTGCCCCAGGTGCCTCGCTTTTGGGCACCTGGGATAGCAAAGGCCTTGGCGGTGCCCAACCCATTAAAGCAACACAACGCTGTGTGCCCCATCCAAACCGCACTCTTTGCGGTTTGGGTGGGAGATCAAAACACTCAACCAGGCAGCTTTTCTATTCCCTGTTTCCCCATCCCCTGCACGCCTTCCCACCTTGCCACCACCGCCGCCGCCATGCAGTTCCCCACAACATTCAGCCCCGTCCGCCCCATATCCATCAGCGTATCCACGCCGAGCAGCATAAACACCGCCGCCGTAGGAATCTGAAACGATCCGGCAACCCCAAGCAACACCACCAGCGTCGCCCGCGGCACGCCCGCAATGCCTTTGCTCGACAACGCCAGCGTAGCCAGCAGCACAATCTGTTGCACCACACTCAAGTGCAACCCGCCCGCCTGCGCCGCAAACAGCGCCGCCATCGCCAGATAAAGCGTCGACCCCGTCAGATTGAAGCTATACCCCGTCGGAATCACAAACGAAACAATCCACCGCGGCACGCCAAACTCTTCCATGCGTTCCATCGCCAACGGCAGTGCGGCCTCCGACGATGTCGTAGCAAACCCGATCGCCGCCGGCTCCGCCACCGCCACGGCAAACTTCCCCACCGGAACTCGCGCCGCCATCAAAATCGGCGCCAGCACAAACACCACAAAAATCACCAGCGTCGCATAGCAAGTCCCGGCCAGCTTCAGCAGCGGCAGCATCGTCGCCAACCCCATGCTGCCCACCGTGTAGGCTAGCGCCGCGGCCGCCGCCACCGGCGCCATGTACATAACGATCTTTGTCAGCCGGAACATCGTCTCCGTCAGCGACTGCAGCACGCTCACCAGCGGTGCGCGCCTGGCCTCGGGCAGCGTAGCCAGCGCCGTTCCAAACAGCAGCGCAAACACCGCCACCTGCAAAATCTGCCCCTGCGCCACCGCCTGTGCAATGTTCTCTGGAAAAATATTCAGCAGCACTTGCTGCCAACCAGCCTCGTGCGCAATCGGCCCCACCGCCTGCACCGCCGCAGGCAGCACCACGCCAACTCCAGCTTTCGTAAGGTTGATCGCAACCGCGCCCAGAATCAGCCCCAGCGTCGTCACCGCTTCAAAGAACACAATCGACTTCAGCGCAACGCGCCCCACGCCTTTCAGTTCCCCGTGCCCTGCAATCCCCGTAACAATCCCGCCAAAAATCAACGGCGCAACAATCATGCGAATCAGCCGCAGAAAAATGTCGCCGATGAAATGCATCTGTCCCGCAAACTGCGGCGCATCCACGCCCAGTTCCGCCCCGGCCAGCATCGCAAAAAAAGTCCACACCAGCAGCGACCGCCGCCGCCACGCAAAGGGCACAAACAGCCCGAACCCGCCCCACCGCAGCGCAACACCAACTTCCGCCCGCGTATGCAGCAGCCCGGCCAGCAACCCCGCCGCAAACAGCAACATCGCCACCACAGAAAGCGCGCGCACGGCCACGCTGCCCGTTCGCAAGTCGCGAGGCACAGCTTTATCCCGCAAAGATGTGTCTTGTTTGTCCAAGGCTTCCATTATGCATGGACCGAGCCCACTCCTGCACACCGGTCACCGGGCCGGGGAGGCCCGGTCTACATGCCGCGCTTCACAAAACTAATTCGTCGTAGTCGCCGCGGGTGTCGCCGCCGCAACCGCCGGACAAGCCGCGCCGCAGCTTCCGCCGCAGGGAGTCGCCGCTTTTTCCGCGGGCTTTGCCGTTTCGCTGGCCGACACACTGCTCCCGCCCCCGTAGTCGTTCACATACCAGCCCGAGCCCTTGAAACTCAGCCCCGGAGCGGTCAACGGACGCTCCAGCAGCCCGTGGCATTTCGGGCACTCAAGCTCCTGCTTGGAACTGAAACTTTGGATCTTTTCAAATTTATGACCGCACTTGGTACAGCGATAAGCATATAGAGGCAAGCTTTTTCCCCTCCAGGAAGACATCAACCACTACCTCTATTGTACTGGCAAATCCACAATTGCCTGCAAACAGCCAAAAATGGGGCAATTTGAAGGGTACGGGCTATGAATAAAGGGTGCCGGCTATTCATGAAGGGTACGGGCTTCAGCCCGTACATAAACCCTGCAAAATGCAGTTGGGCTTTAGCCCCAGAGGGAATACTTCTTCAGAGGGAACCATGACCTAAACAAAAAAAATGCCTCCCCTGAAACGCAGAAAACCGGCGTCACACGCGCCATTCCCCCACGCGTATGCCACCGGCCTTCTGCCGTATCGGCCAATCCTGCTCAGTCTCTCGACCTCAATGCACCATAATCGCAACCGAAGCGCTATGATCCTCCCACGCCAGCGTCAGCGTTCCATTGCCGCCACCGTTATCGGTAATGGTGTACACCAGATTCTCCACCAGCGCCGCCGGCTTCGTCATCGTCATCTTCACCTTGCCCAGGTCCTGCGCGCTGTCGTACGCCAGGCCCCACTCACCGGTTGCTTTGCTCACAATCAGCGTCCACTGATCCGGATCTGAGATATCGACAAACAGCGTATACGTCCCCGCCGGCGCCATCACATCGCCGATCATCAGGGCGCCATCGGTCTTGAGCGTCGTAGCGCCGTTTGCCCCCGCGCGCCACACCGGATAGTGCGGATTCGTGCTGATCAGCCCACCCTTGCCAAAAATCTTACCCTCGCGTCCCTTCACGCCCGGCGAGTTGTACGTGATCGTGATCGCCTTGCCGCCAATCGTTGCCGACGCGGTGGCAGCCGGGCTCGCCGGCGCTTTCTTCGGCGCAGTCTGAGCTAACAGCGGGGTCGCAGCCATCAATGCCGCAGCCAGAAAAACTCGACGGTTCATAGTGATCTCCTTAGCGCTGGGCCCCTCTTCGTCCAAACCAGGCCCAACCCGACGATTGTCGCACCACCAGCCCCGGTCGCGAAACCGTCAAGCCACAAAATCGCAGGTGTCCAATTCTAGAGCGGTTCGTAGATTGGTGTAGAGCGGCGCGATCAAACGGAGGGAGCAGGAGCCTTCAGCCCCCTGAAAAGACAGCAGGAAGCAAGCGGGCTTTACAGGCTGCGGAAAAACTCATTCGGGTGGTAGGCCGGGGATTTATCCCCGGTATAAGACCAATCAAAGCAACGAGGGCTTTAGCCCCTGAGGTATGCTTTTCGGGCCTTTCATACAAAATCGCACCTTTTTCCGCAGCCTCACCGCGGCTAGGGTGAATCGTACGCACTACCCCTTACCCAACGCCTTCCGTATCGAATCCGCCACCTCGACCGCCTGCAGCGCACTCCCCGCCGCGGTAAAGTGCACATCCCCATCATGCAACTCCGGATGCTTCACCATCAGCGCATGTTGATCGTCCACGGCAATCCCTTCGCCCTTCATCCGCGCCCCCGCCAGCAAGTTCCGCTCGTCAATCCGCGCATTCGTCGACTCACCCTTTGTCGAGTCGTGCAGCACCGGCGTCGTACTCGCCCACACCAGCGCCGCACCCGGCGCACCGTCCCGCAGAGCCTTGATCATCCCCGGCAGTCCGCCCGCATACTGCTGCTCTGTATAGCCCCATCCATGCATCCCGTTGTTGAAGTGGACCACCGCAAACTTCAGCCCCATCATGCTGAAGTAGTCATGCAGTTGTCCCGGCAGCCGCTCGTCCCCGCTCCCGGCCGATGTCGCAAACAGATAAACATTCGCAACCCCGCTCAACTCCTTCGCCGTCGCCGGATAATATCCCCGCGTAATCGAGTCCCCTACCAGCAGCACATTCGGCAGCCCCGCCACCGGCGTCTCCGGCCGATCCGTCCAAGTCCACTCAATCTTCTCCGTAACCGAAGCCTGCCCCTGCGCCGCCACAGCTACAGTGCAACAACAAACCAAAGCCAGTAAGAAAATTCGCCGCATCAAAAGCCCTTCCCTGTCGTGCATTTCAAAATCAACGCGTTACAGCGGTTTCGATTCTGCTGTTTACAGAAACGTAGACGCGAAGTGGCATTTTTCTCAAGAAAATGCCACCTCGCATGATCTTCAAATGGCAGCACTTGAATCGAAGCCGCTCTAAAAGTTGCACGAACGTCTCGTCGAACAGATTAAATGAGCGATGTCCCGCGGCTGAAACCTATGACACCTTCGGGACCAAAACAGCCATTTTGAATCTTGGCCATCTCTTTGGACACCAATGGTGGTATTTTCTGAATAGGAAGCTTTGCCACCGGAGCCGATGGGCGGAGGCGTAAACGCTATGAAGGAAATCGTCTTTGAAGTCCTGCAAGAGGCCGACGGCGGATTCACGGCAGAAGCCATCGGCGAGAGCATCTTCACAGAAGCCGACAATTGGAACGAACTCCGCGCCAATGTTCGAGAAGCTGTACAAGCGTTCTACTTCGACTCCGTTCCTCCAGCTTCGATCCGCCTGCGCCTGGTCCGCGACGAAGTGCTGGCCGTCGCATGAAGCTGCCGCGCGATTTAAGCGGTGATGAACTGGTGAAGCACCTCTGCAAGCATTGGGAATTCCAGCGAGTCCATCAGGTAGGAAGTCACGTCATTCTGCAAACTGAGCGGCCCTCACCCCACCGGATCGCCGTCCCGGAGCACACGGCTCTCAGAATAGGAACTCTCAATGCAATCCTGGGCGCTATTGCCTCGCATAAGAATGTAACTAAAGAGGAAATTCTCAAAGACATTTGAGCGCAACCTCAAGCCGAAAGATATGAATTCGCACACGCGCCAGTAGAGACAAAAAACGCGGACCTTGCGGTCCGCGTTTTTTGTTTCTACCACTCAAGTTGAAAACTACGCCTTAGCCGCAACCGCGCCAGCCAGCCGTTCCGTCACCAGCTCATGTCCACGCGCAAACAACTCCTCCAGCGATAGCTTCCCAGCCTCCACATCCGCCAGAATCGCCTTCTGCGCCTGGTACTCGCGGTTCACAATCCCCGCCTTCGACTGCAGCATCCGCCACGCCTTCCGCCGCTCCACGCAGAACATCACCAGTTGCCGGCTCAACGCGTAATACACCGTCTTACCGTCCTGCTCCTGCTTGATGTACACCCCAAAATCAGGAATGAACGCCCGGTGTCCCAGCTTCACATAGTAGCGGTAAACCACATCCTGCTGCGTAATTCGCACCAGCATGTTGTCCAGCGGAATCAGCTTCTCCGCAGCTTCCGGCTTGATCTTCTTCAGGTGGTTGCGGAACCGCGCCTCGGTCGTGCACCAGTGCGCCACCGTATACCGAGAAGTCTCGCCCGTCGTCTTCGACTTGGTCTCATACCAATCCAGATCGATCGATGGATTGCCCTTGATGTCCAGCGTTTCCTGGTACGTCTCGCCCAGCCGCGGATTGAACACAAACTCCGGTGCTCCACGCGAGTCGCGCACCCGCTGCGCTTGGTAGAGCGCCATGTCGTCGGCCACGCCGTGCTCCGGCTGGCAAGTGGTAAACGCCTGCAGGAACATCGTCCCGCGATATTCCAGTCCATCCAGAATCGCGCGGTAAAGCTTTGGTGCATTCGCCATTGAAACCTGCGCCACGAACGGCGATCCATGTCCCGCGAGGAACGTCTCCGCCACCGTCTTCTTCTCCGTGTTCTTGCCTTGCGTCGCGGAGCCGTAGGTGTTCATATCGCCGCCGCCCAGCATCGGTGTCGAATCGGAGTTCTGTCCGCCGGTGTTCGAATACACCTGCGTATCCAGCATCAGCACCTTCACGTTGGGCCGGTTCTGCAGCATCACCTTCGACGTATTCTGGTACCCGATATCGCCGATGCCGCCATCGCCGCCCACCACCCAAACCTTGGGCAGCTCCACAATCTCCTGGTCCGTCATCAGCGCATCCGTGAAGTGCGTGAAGTGGTAGTACTCTTCCTCGCTGATCACATTCGTTTCCCTTGTCAGCAGAATATCCGCCAGCCGCTCCGGCAACACTGACCTGCGCGCGTGGTCAACGATAAAGCTCTCGCCCATCAGCCAGCCCACCGTCACGCCGTCCTGAAACAGCGAGTTCATCCACGGATAAGGATGCGGATTGTTCGGCGCGGACGACCCATACACCGTGTTGCAGCCCGTGTGCGCAGCCATTGCCATCACGCTCATGCCATTCGCAATCCGTCCATCCACCGCTTGCAGATTCTTGTGGTTGAAGGCCTCGGTCAGCAGCACCGCCGCAATCGCTTCCACAAGCTGCGCGTCCGTCACTTCGCCGTGCTCGGCCTCGTACGCCGCAATGCGCCCCTTGGTGTCCTTTACGTCTTCGCCGCCCAGGCCCATCACAAGATGCAGAATCGCCTGCCGCAGCAGCGCGTACTCTGCCGGGTTGCTCGCCTTCAGCGCAGCCAGCTTCGCCGCGCCCGTCTTCTCCAACTCGCCGGCCTTCGCCAAAATGCGATCGCTCTTCGCGTGGAACACCGGACGCATGTAAGCCTCGGTCACTGCCGCAATCGAGCGCAGAACGCTCTTTTCGCCGCACCCCGCACACGCTCCGTCGCCCGCCACCAGCGCGTCGTAGTTGGTCCGCACCATCAGCATGTTGCGCAGCGTCGCCGTCTTCGAGTCCGCAGGATTCGCCCCGTTATACAACCCCAGGAACTTCTGCGAAGTGTCCGGCAGCAGATCCAGGAACTGCGTGCCCGTCTCGTGCTCGGCATTCACTTCCTCGGTCTCCGCCACCATCTTCAGCGCGTTGTGATCGCCGCACGCCGTTACGCAAGCCGCGCACCCTTTGCAAAGGTCGCTCACAAATATCGAGAAGATGCCTCCCGTCCCCGGAGCCTTCCGTTCCGGCGACGAGAAGATCGCGTTCACCTTCTGGTAAGCCATCGGAACCTTTTCTAAAATTGCAAAAAACTGTTCCTTCGACGCCGCACTAAAGCCGTCCACCTGCTCCGTAACCTCGCGCAAAATCTTCGGCAGCGCCGTACCCGTCTTGATCTCCGACAACATCCGCTCGCGTGCCTTCTTTTCAATCTCCGGCAGCGCGCGCAGCATCTTCGTCCGCTCCGCGCCATCGGCCACGTAGTACGAAATCGCCGTTGTCAGCAGCGTGCTCAAATCCTGCGAGCAGTTCGGCAGCGCCGTATCCGGACAAACTGAAATGCACTCCATGCACTGCGTGCAATTCTCCGCAATGTAGAGCGGCGTCTCGCGCCGCGCCACATACTTCGACGCCGTGTCGCCCGTCGCCGCCGCAATCATCCCAACCGCCGACAACGGCGTCGCCGGCTGATCATATCCATAGTTCGAGCGGAACTCCGCATCGAACGTCGCAAGGGTATCAATCGGTGCGCGCTTCGCCTGCCCCGCCGGCATCGGTGTCGAGCGGCAGCCCGTCCCGCACGATCCGCCCGCCGTCGCCAATTCCAGAATCGGCATCAGCGCCTGACCGCGCAGTGTCGAGTGGTCGGCCGCGCTCAGCGCGCCAATCCCAATCTCCTTCACCTGGTCGTAGCCCTGCATCATTACTTCCATGTTGGACTCGACAACCGCTTCGCCCAACTTGCCGAACTTCTTCACATATTGCTTGCGCACCACGTCGCGATACTGTTCCTGCGTAATTCCGAACTCCTGCAACAGCGTACTCACGGCAAAGAACGCGCCCAGAAACGCATTACCCTGCATGCGCAATTGCAAATCCGCGCGATCCGTCGCCTTCTGCGCAATCGCAAATCCCGGCAGCGTAAACACGCGAATCTTCTTGTCGATAATCTGTTTGCGCGCCCACAGCGGCAGCCGCTCCCACGCGTGCTCGCCGTCCACGTCCGACTCCCACACCAGGCTTCCGCCCTCTGCCATTCCATCCAGCGGATTGGTATGCGTAAACGCCTTCGGATCGCAACACAGAACCACCGTCACGTGGCGCAAATCGCAATTCACGCGAATCCTGTCCTTCGCCGCCACCATAAAGTAGCTCGTCGGCGCGCCCTTCTTTTCCGATCCGTACTTCGGATTGGCGCTGACGTGAATCACTTCCTTCGGATTCCCCAGCTCGTCCTTCAGCCCATCGCGCTCGTAAATCAGATCGTTCAAGTCGCCCAGGATCGCGCCCAGGTTCTTGCCCGTCGTAATCGCGCCCCATCCGCCAATCGAGTGGAACCGCACCGCCACCGCGCCCTTCGGCAACAGCGAAGGCGTCTCATCGGCCACTACCGAGTAAGGATGGTCAATGCCCAGCACCATGAACGAAACTCCGTCCGCCGCCGTCTTGCCGTCCTTGCGTGCACGTCCCGCCGTCGCAAACTCATACGCGCCGATAATGTGCTCGGGACGAAAATCCCTCGACCCCAACCCATACGTCCCGCCAAAAATACGCGGCACGTCCTGCATGCTGATCTCGGGCAATCCCTCGGTTCCTGGCCGCCCATCTGTCTTGATCGCCTTTGAAAACGCCGTGCGAATATCCTTGCCCAACGGATTGTCGGGCGAAAGCGCCTCATCCGTGCGCTCCAGAATAATCACGTTCTTCTTGCCCTTCAGCGCGTTCACAAGCGCGGCTTCCGGGAACGGCCGAATCACATTCACATGAATCGACCCAACCTTCACGCCCCGCGTCTCGCGCAGGTAGTCCACCGCCGCTTCAATGTTTTCCGCAGCCGACCCCAGCGAAACAAACACCGTGTCCGCATCCTCGGTCTTGTACTTGCTGATCAGCCCGTACTTGCGTCCCGTCAGTTCGCCAAAATCCTTGTACGCCGCCTCAAGAAAATCGAGAATCGGTTCGGCAAAATTATTCCTCCGAGCCACCACGCCGTTCATGTAGTGTTCCTGGTTCTGCACCGGCCCCAGCAAAATCGGATTCTCCAGATCCATCATCTTCGGAACCCGCCGCCGCGTCGGCCCAAACAGAACCCGCTGCGCCTCCGTCGGACAGTCAATAATGTCGTCCGGCGCGCCCAGGTACTCGCGAATCAACTCCGACTCGTGCTTATAAAAAGTCCGCTCCAGGTGAGTCGTCAAAAAGCCGTCCATGATGTTGATGCCCGGCGTCAGGCTCAACTCCGTCACCCGCCGCAAAATCAGCGCCTGGTCCGCCGCCTGCTGCGCGTCCTTGCCAAACAGCATGATCCAGCCCGTATCGAGAGCCGCATAAATATCGTCGTGCCCGCAGTGCACATTCAGCGCGTGCTTGGTCAGCGCGCGCGCGCCCACCTCCAGCACCATCGTCGATCCCTTGCCCGGCGCGTGATAGTACTGCTCCACGCCATACACAACACCCTGCCCCGAAGTAAAATTCACCACCCGCTTGCCGCAAACCGAGTGCGCAATCGCCCCGCCCTGGGCCGCGTGTTCCCCTTCGGTCTCAATCGCAATCGTGTTCTTCCCAAACACATTCAGATGGCCCTCGGCATAAGCCTGCTGAAACAGCTCGCCGCCCTCCGTCGAAGGCGTAATCGGATAAAACACGCCGGCGTCTGCAATCCG
The DNA here is from genome assembly GCA_964419175.1 of uncultured Occallatibacter sp. GTDB lineage: Bacteria > Acidobacteriota > Terriglobia > Terriglobales > Acidobacteriaceae > Telmatobacter. The sequence continues at coordinate 11,769 of CAYQOQ010000108.1, forward strand.
CGTCTCGGTGTGGTACGAAACCAGTTGGTTGCCGTTCGCGGTAACTCGAATGCCAGGAAAACGTGCGGAAGATGCCATTGATCCCTCTCAGTGAGCTCTGTTCTTCAGTTCATCGCAACGCCTTGCGCACCAAGCTCCCGAATACGCCAAATCGCATCCGTGCGCAACGCGCCGCGCCTGTTGTCGATCGCTTTCCCAGTCCTCGTCTCAGGACTGTACAAAACGATTCACCTTGCAAGTGTAATGGCCGAAATCAAGACGTGGAAACTTATGGGGAAGTCTGCGCCTTCGAACAACGGCTTACTAACAAGTATGCACCCCGTGCTGTCGCACTGTATATCAGGATAAAGTACTGCATACCAATATATGACATTCAATGCGCCGCCCACCTGATTCCGCCCGGATCTCCTTCCCCACCACTCCATTCTCTTTGAATATCCAGTGGGATACCATCTATCCAACCCGCAAATCCTCGGGAGTTCGTCATGCAGAACGACAGCAACAACTTCGCCCGCTATCCCAGCCTCAAAGGCCGCGTCGTAGTCGTCACCGGCGGCGCCACCGGCATCGGCCAATCCATCGTCGCCCATTTCGCCCGTCAGGGCTCCCGCGTAGCCTTCCTCGACATCCAGGATGAGCCCGCCCGCGCCCTGGCCGCGGCTCTCGCAGCCGAAGGCTGCCCCACTCCCCAATACATTCACTGCGACCTCACCGACTTGGCCGCCCTGAAATCCGCCGTCGAACAAGTCCTCTCCACCCACAACACCATCGACGTCCTCGTCAACAACGCCGCTAACGACCAGCGCCATTCCATCGAAGAAGTCACGCTCGAATACTGGGACCGCTCCATCGCCACCAACCTCCGCCCCCAGTTCTTCGCCATCCAGGCTGTCATCCCCGCCATGCGCGCCGCCGGCCGCGGCTCCATCGTCAATATGAGTTCCATCGCCTGGATCATTCCCAACACCAACCAGCCCCTCTACGTCACCGCCAAAGCCGCCATCGTCGGACTCACTCGCACCTTTGCCCACGAGCTCGGCCCGCACAACATCCGCGTCAACGCCGTCCTCCCCGGCGCAATCGCCACCGAGCGCCAAAAGCAGCTCTGGTACACCCCTGAGTACCTCGCCGAAATCCACCAGCGCCAGGCCCTCAAGCGCCAGATCGACCCCGACGAAGTCGCCCGCCTCGTCCTCTTCCTCGCCGCCGACGACTCAAGCGCCATCACCAACCAGAGCTACATCGTCGACGCCGGCTTCGTGTAATCGCCTCCCCCCTCTCATAACTCCCATGGAACATCCCTGCCCGCGTCCTGCTCGATCCCTCGCCCCATGCGCTACCATAAACACAGGATTGGACCTTCATATGTTTGTCGTAGTCTGGCAGTTTGAAATTGCCGAAGATAAAATCGCCGCCTTTGAGGCCGCATACGGCCCCGACGGCGCATGGGCAAAGCTCTTCCGCACCTCGCCGCAATACCAGGGCACCGAGCTGCTCCGCGACGCCTACATCCCCGGCGCTTACCTCACCATCGACCGCTGGGCCAGCGAAGACGACTTCCGCGCCTTCCGCAAGCAGCACGACCAGGACTACGAAGTCCTCGACCGCGCCTGCGACTCCCTCACCAGCCGCGAAACCCGCATCGGCGCCTACACCGCCTGAACCGCCTGCCTCGCAACTTGGATTTCGTCGCAGGGTGCGGGCTTCACAGGCTGCGGAAAAACTCGTATTTGGAGCAAATCCTCAAGGCTTTGTAACAGGGCACGACGGGGTACCCTCTGGGTCACGGGCCGCAAATGCCGCAAAATCAACGTGGGCTTTAGCCCCTGAGGGATGATTTTCGGGCTCTTCTTTCAAATCATGCCTTTTTCCGCAGCCTCTTCGGCCCCTGCAAAACTCGTCTTCGCCCAAAAATCAAAATCAACCCTTTTTCCGCAACCTGTTCAGCCCCTGCGGTATGCTTTCGGGGCCTTCCCTCCTGATCCCAGCCATCATGGATGTATTAACTCAACAGTTACTGACGAATTGGCGACAATCCACCCAGGATCCAAACCTTGTCGGCGAATGGAAGCCACGACGGGCTGCATTTCCGGCCCCGTAGGGGCCATGGGATATTAGCCCAGGACAAGTTCGCGTCAGCGAACGCGGTCCTGGGTTAGCTGCAAAATATGCCCGCAGCCCCGTAGGGGCGGCGCGAAACAGTCAAGCATGAAAGTTACTTCCGGATTGGCGACGATACAACCGGAACGCCGTAAAGTTGGTCGGATCGTCACTCGAAGAGCGCCTCGTTCTGTTTCGTCACTCGCGAGTCAGAGCTGCTTGAAAGCTAGCAGTGCAGCCATTTTCATGCAGCCGTTTGGACCACGGCGGATGCTCACTGACCCTCCATCCGTCGAAATGCCTTCACGGTACGAATCGGATACGTGTGTCATCGAAATCCCCGGTAGTGTAGAGATGCCGTGTCCGGTGCTGCTGAATTCGGACAGGCTTACCGTCTCGAATCTCGTACTCAGTGATCCGATAGTGAGTCTCGCCGGCGTTAGAACCGCTTTCTTCCAGGTTTTCCCAAATCCTGAGGCGCAGCGGATCGGCCACGGAAACGTCCACAACGCCACCTCGGATCATGGGAAGCGTGACAACTTCGTACCCCTGAATTGAGGGGACCAATGTGAAGACAAGCGCCGGGCTGATTTCGTCGCCCATGTATTTCATCGTAACGAAGAAGATTGGCCCTCCATTCGCACAGGCGCGGGTGACATAAAGCGTCGTGAAAGACTCCGAAAAGAAAGAATCCTCATGCCGAAACTCGGGCAATTTCCGCAGAGTCACGCTTTGCATCGTCTTACCATCCCGTGCGATTGCGAAGCCAAGATCGTACGGGCCGATCGATGTTTCGGTGTCCTCGTGCGACCGGATCAGGAGTGATTCGGAGGCGGACAGGGAGTATCTGAAACGGACGAAGTTCCGAGGTTTACTCGCGGCCTTCATCGGGGGGAGTGGAAGGGGCGTACTCTGGTTTTTGCATTGAGAGAGAGCTAGCGCAGCAGGCCAAGAGACAGCAATCAGAGTGAGCGCGACCAGAAGCGTAGACTTCAGAAACATGCTTCTTCCTCGACAGATTGATTCACATGCCATACTAACCGAAGTTCCTCAGCCAAACGTTTTGAGAGAATATTCCACCAGTGCGCCCAGCAAGAGCGACGGAAAAGTCCTCAGATTCCCGAGCTCTGGGTGTATCACCGCCAACCCGGAAGTTACCATTTCATCAATATTTACTCCCCCATCAATCCACCGGCTGGAGGGTCTGACTCGAGACTCTTTGACCAGCCGCCCGACTTTTTGGCCAAGAAACCCGTTTTGGCGACTTATCAGGCAAAGCCCCAAATTCCCTCCAAAATTCCTCACCGATCCCCCGATTTCCCCCTCCCCCCCACCGCGCAAATTCAAGCCATTCTCTGCCACAAATCGGTCTTCTCCATCTCTTCGCCATTTTTCCCTGTCTTTGTCGCTCCAGCCCTGCTACAATCCCTTCGAAATCCAATTCAAGCCCAAGCCCTTTCCCGGCACCAAAATGGGAATCGCGCCGGCGACTTTTTAGGAGCCCCCCATGGCCATCGCAGACGACCGCGCCAAAGCCGTTGAACTCGCCCTTGCTCAAATCGAAAAACAGTTTGGAAAAGGGTCCATCGTCCGCCTCGGCTCGCGCGAAGCCTTGCTGCCCATCGCCGTCATCTCCACTGGCTCCATCAGTTTTGACGCCGCTCTCGGCGTCGGAGGCGTCCCCCGCGGCCGCGTCACCGAAATCTACGGCCCTGAGTCCTCGGGCAAAACCACCATCACCCTCCAGATCATCGCCGAAGCTCAGAAACATGGCGGCCTCGCGGCTTTTGTCGACGCCGAGCACGCCCTCGACCCCGGCTACGCCAAAAAGCTCGGCGTCGATGTCGACAACCTCCTCGTCTCTCAGCCCGACTCCGGCGAGCAGGCCCTCGAGATCACCGAGGCCCTGGTCAAGTCCGGCGCCATTGACGTCTTGGTCGTCGACTCCGTTGCCGCCCTCGTTCCCAAAGCCGAACTCGACGGAGAAATGGGCGATTCCCACATGGGCCTCCAGGCACGCCTCATGTCCCAGGCCCTCCGCAAGCTCACCGGCAGCGTCTCCAAGTCCCGCACCGCCCTCATCTTCATCAACCAGATCCGCGAGAAGATCGGCGTCATGTTCGGCAACCCGGAAACCACCACCGGCGGCCGCGCCCTCAAGTTCTACTCCTCGGTCCGCATCGACATCCGCCGCATCGCCGCCATCAAGGAAGGCGACGCTGTCACCGGAAACCGCACCAAGGTCAAGATCGTTAAAAACAAGGTCGCCGCACCCTTCCGCGAAGCCGAGTTCGACATCCTCTACGGAGAAGGCATCAGCAAAGAGGGCGATGTCCTCGATCAGGCCGTCGCCAACAACATCGTCGAGAAATCCGGCGCATGGTATAGCTACGACGGCGAGCGCATCGGCCAGGGACGCGAAAACACCCGCGCCTTCCTCAAGGAAAACAAGGACGTCTTCGCCAAGATGGACGCCGCGCTCCGCAAGGCCCTCAACAT
>CAYQOQ010000109.1:0-16297 GCA_964419175.1 uncultured Occallatibacter sp.
CCATGAGCACCTTGTCCTTGGCCAGCTCGAAGTCGTACATGGTGACCTGCTTGCGGTTGACGCGAGCAGCGTTGAGCGCGGCCTCATTGACCATATTGGCCAGATCGGCGCCGCTAAAGCCCGGTGTTCCGCGGGCCAGCACGTTGAGGTTGGTGTCTTCTGAAACCGGAACCTTCTTGACGTGGACACGGAGAATTTCTTCGCGGCCACGCACATCGGGCAGGCCCACCACTACGCGGCGATCGAAACGGCCGGGGCGCAGCAGCGCGGGGTCAAGCACGTCGGGCCGGTTGGTGGCGGCGACAAGGATGACGCCGTCGTTCGATTCGAAGCCGTCCATTTCGACGAGCAACTGATTCAGCGTCTGCTCGCGCTCATCGTGTCCGCCACCCAGGCCCGCGCCGCGATGGCGGCCGACCGCGTCGATTTCGTCGATGAAGATGATGCAAGGGGCGTTCTTTTTGCCCTGCTCGAAGAGGTCTCGGACGCGGCTTGCGCCGACGCCGACAAACATCTCAACAAAGTCCGAACCGGAGATGGAGAAGAACGGCACGTTGGCTTCGCCAGCCACAGCACGGGCGAGCAAGGTTTTGCCGGTTCCCGGAGGCCCGACCAGTAGCACGCCCTTGGGGATGCGGCCACCGAGCTTTTGGAACTTCTGCGGCTCGCGCAGATATTCGATGATCTCCTTCAGCTCTTCCTTGGCCTCGTCGACGCCGGCCACATCCTTGAAGGTGATCTTCTTCTGCTGCATGGAGAGCAGGCGCGCGCGGCTCTTGCCGAACGACAGCGCCTTGTTGCCGCCGGACTGCATCTGGCGAAGCATGAAGAACCAGATGGCGCCGAGCAGCACGAAGGGACCAATGTTGAACAGGAGCGGCAGCAGGATGTTGTTCTGCGGCTCCTTGATGGAGAAGTTGATCTTGGAGGCGAGCATGGCCTTCTCAAGATCTTCGTAGTTGCCGGGAATCGTGGTGTGGAACTGGTCCTTGGGCGAGGACTTGAGGTGGCCGCGCAGCTCATTGCCCTGGATTTCGGCATCCATGACCTGCTGATTCTGCACCTTGTCGAAGAGGTCGGAGTACTTGATCTCCGCATCCTTGCTCATATTCGCGCTCTTCTGGACCACCGTCCACAACATCAAGAGGCAGATGAGAATGAAGACCCAGAACATGACTGTTTTAACGCTTGAATTCACCAGAACTCCTCTTGCCCACCGGGGGAAGATGCCGTCGGCAGGACCTCCGTGGAACCATGCAACATTCTTTAGACGCCGGTACCTTGCTGAAAGTGTCAGAAAGTACACAACACCCGGACGGCAGACACAACTCCCCTGCCGCCTGAATGAGCAGTAACCCAAATTGTACTCTCTGGACGCTGAGAGTTACAGCGATATAAGCGCCTGGAAAAGCCTTCGGAATACCGCAGAAGTTGCAGCGGAATGGGCGGGATCGGGCACGGGGGAAGAGGGACAATTGGGGCGGCCGGAGCAGGGTGGGCTCAGTCTGTACAGGGGAAGGTGACGCGGACGGCGATTCCCGGCTGAGACTCCAACTCAACGCCCTTCATCCAGACGATGCGGCCGTCCAGCTCAAGCACCGGCCAAAGAGCCCGGCTGGTTCCCGTAACTCGCAGACGTTCCAGCACTTCCTTGACTTTGCGGGGGCCGCTGGAGTGGCGGAGAGTAACCCGGTCGCCGGGCTTCCAGTTGCGGAGTGCGACCGTTTGGGCGGCACCGGCTCCCTGCCCTTGCCGCGCTGATTCCGATGGGCTGAATTCGATCTTCAGGCGGAGAGCGAAGGCCGGGGCGTCGATTTCACAGGGCACGGTGGCCGTGTATTGGGGGAGCGGCGCGGCGGCTTCATCCTGGGACGCCAGCCCGGCGGCGAGGCGGAGTTCGCGGTGGGTGCGCTCGGCGCGCAGGCCCTGGGCCAATTCCAGCTTTTGGCCGGCGCGGCCGGAGAGCGCGAGAGTCAGCAGACCCTCAGTGGCGGGAAAATCGGGCGCGGCGCCCAGTTGCAGGGCGGCGTAGCGGAGCAGGCGGCGCTGGAGAGCCGGCGCAAGGGTAGCCAGGCGAGTGACGTCGATCGAAAGCGAGGGAGCGCCATCTCCCGCAGCGCGGCCTCCGCCACGAACAGGCCGGCCGGGAAGCAGGATTTGCGGGGCGAGACGCGCCAGTTCCGCCTGCCACCAGGCCTCTTCGGCGCGGGCCAGCGCTGCCATTTGGACCAGATGCTCGCGGAGGCGGGGGTTCCAGCCTTCAAGAAGGGGCAGCAGCTCGTGGCGGATGCGGTTGCGCGTGAACGTGAGGTGGCGGTTGGACGAGTCTTCGCACCAGCTTTGGCCCAGCTCGCCAAGATAGGACTCGATTTCGGCGCGGGTGGTGGCCAGCAGGGGGCGCAGGATGGCCCCTTCCGGGGTTTCAAGTCTTGGAGCGATGCCTGCCAGGCCCTCGGTCCAGGCGCCGCGCAGAAACTTGGCCAGGACGGTCTCAGCCTGGTCGTCGAGGGTGTGGGCGGTGGCGACGGCATCGACTTCGCCCGAAGCCATCAACTTGCGGAACCACTGGTAGCGCAGGCGGCGCGCGGCCTCTTCAATCGTTTCGCGTGGCTTGGGAGATTCGGCGTGCTTGCCGGGTTTGGCTTGCGCTTCGGCGGCGACGTCGACGCGGGCCTCGTGGAACGGCAGGCCAAGCGAGGCCGCAAGCTCGCGGGCAAAAGCCAAGTCCGCATCGGCCTCCTCGCCGCGCAGTCCGTGGTGCAAGTGGGCGGCGTGCAGAACCAGGCCGAGCTCCGCGCTCTGTGCCGCCAGCGCGCGCAGCAGGGCCACCGAATCCGCACCGCCAGAGAGGCCGACGGCCACGCGCAGGCCCGGCTTGAGCAGCGACATGTCGAGAGACAGTTGGGCCGGCGGCTTCGCGGGCGGTTTTACCGGAATCGGCTGATGTGTCCCAAGCGGTCGCATCTCAAAATGATAAGCGGATAATGTGGCACTCTGCCGGGAAACACTGGACGCGGGGACTGCCGCTCTTAGCGTCCGCAGATGTATACTCCACAAATTATGCAGGTATTTGTAATTCTCCCCGCTGCGGGACTCGGTACACGGATGGCCGGACCCCAGCCCAAGCAGTTCCTGGCGCTCGACGGAGTGCCCATTCTCATCCATTCGCTGCGCGCGTTCGCGGCGGTGCCGCGGGTAACGGCAATTTACGTAGCTGTGCGCAAGCCCGAGATGGAGCGCGTTGAGGCACAGGTTGCCGAATTCGGCTTCGCTGACCGCGTACGAGTGGTCGAAGGCGGCGACAATCGGCAGGAATCGGTTTCTCACGCCCTGGCCGCTCTACCAGCCGAGGCCGACGACATTGTGCTGGTGCACGACGCGGTGCGGCCGCTGATTGACGCGGCCACTATCGACCGCACGATCGATGCGGTCGTCGAGCACGGCGCGGCCATTGTCGGCCTGCCGGCTGTCGACACCATCAAGCAGGTGGAGCGGACCGCCCACGGAGCGCTGATTACCTCGACCATTCCGCGCGAGTTCGTGGTGCTGGCGCAGACCCCGCAGGGCTTCCGCTACGGGCTGCTGCAACGCTCGTTTGCCGAGGCTACGGAGGATGGCTTTGTAGGTACCGATGAAGCTTCCGTTGTGGAAAGGGCCGGAAATCCGGTAGCCGTGGTGCACGGTTCTCAGGTTAATCTGAAGATTACGCAGCCAGGCGATCTGGAGTTGGCGGAGTTTTATCTGCGCCAGCGCGCGCGGTAGGCAGGGCGCGATTCAGGAACAGAGATCTCGAAGATCGCCACAGGGGTCCACAGAACGGTCACGGAGACCCACAGAAACTATGGATACACGCATCGGATTTGGTTACGACTCGCACGCATTCAAGCCGGGCGTGCCGCTGCGCATTGGCGGACTGACGCTGGACCATCCCGAGGGCCTTGCCGGCCACTCGGACGGAGACGTGCTGCTGCACGCCATTACCGACGCGCTGCTGGGCGCAGTAGCTGCCGGCGACATTGGCAGCTTCTTCCCGCCGGGCGATCCGCGCTGGAAAGACGCCGACTCGGCCATCTTCCTGAATCTGGCCATGGAAGAGCTGCAAAACGCTGGCTACCGCGTTGTGAACATCGACACGACGCTGATTTTGACCGCGCCCAAAATTGGCCCCGTCTCCGGGGAGATGCGCGCCCGCGTCGCTGATCTGCTGGGCATCGACATCGACCAGGTGAGCATTAAAGCCAAGACTCCCGAGGGACTGAACCTTGACCACACAGCCCAATGCCATGCCATAGCGCTGGTGGAGCGGGTAATCGAGCCCGACGACCTGAAGAGCATGAGCGCGGTGATCGAAAGCCAGCGCCAGCTTGAAGACGTGGTGGAAGACCTGTTGAGTTCAGTGCATGGCGTGCCGAAAAAGCGCATCGCGCCGGTCTACGACACAGAGGACATTACGTAGGCGGTTGTTGTCCCTAATCAGTTTCGGAGCAGTGGACCGATCCGCCCGTCTCGCTGGGCGGGCTGTCGGCTGCCGCTGGAGCGGCGGTTTAAACCTGAAGAATCGGAATCCCGTAGTCCGCCAACTTCTTGTCGCTCGTCACCAAGACCAGGCCCTCCGCAATCGCCTGCGCAACGAGCAGCCGATCAAAAGGGTCCCTGTGATGAAAGGGCAGCGCGGCAGCAAGTTCCACATGCTGGAAGGTGATTTGAAGCTCCGTGAAGCCGTAAGCAACGGTCATCTTGCTTACCGGTACTCTCAAATCCAGCTTGTTGGAAGCGAGTTTGATTGACAGTTCCCAAGCTGTGACCACGCTTACATAAACGCTGGATCGGAGCAATAGATGCTGGAGCAGTGTCCCATCCAGGCGCTGGGGCTCGCCATCAATCCAGAGCAAAATATGAGAGTCCAGAAGGTACCCGGCACGACTCAACGCAATACCTCACGAAGTGGATCGTCTTCGTCTCCCAGAAAATACTCGAGCGGAATATCTTCGTAGAACGACTCGGGAAGTTTGGAAAGCCCCAACAGGTTCTGCCCCCAAGGCAATGGTTTGGAAGCCTGTTCCTCGGCCGTTACCGCCGACAACCGCGCCATCGGTTTGCCCGCCTTGGCAATCACAATTACTTCCCCCCTGGACGCACGTTCCACCAGGCTGGAGAGCTGGGTCTTCGCCTCGTAGAGATTCACCTGTTTGCCCTCCATAAGATTTCCTCCAAATCCAGAACGCGACGATTGTGTGCCTATTTACCTTATTGGTCAAGTTGGTCAAGCTGAAAAGCGATCAAAATCACACGCCGAAATCCTTGAGTACATCTTCTGGTAGCGGCGCGTCGAAGTCGTCGGCGACGTAAGTGATCCCAAGCAGGTTTTTCCCGAACGGCAGAGGGTCCGGCGCGGACGCCTTCTTCTCCGGCGCCACTGGAGACAGTTTCGCCATCGGCTTGCCCGCCTTGGCAATCACGATCTCCTCGCCCTTGGCAACCCTGTCCACCAAACTGGAAAGCTGGGTCTTCGCCTCATAGAGATTCACTTGTGTGCTTGCCATGGGCGCCTCCACCTTATCCTCAATACCTTCGATTATGGTCTTTGTTTAGGTATTGGTCAAGTTGGTCAAGTTGACTTTGGAGTGTCCATCGCCCCACAACTCCCTGACCTGCAAACTTTTTTCTCCCTGTCCAGTTTTCCCATTGCGGTTTCACGGGTTTGGCTTTACCTTGGCTCCGAGCTTTCATCCCACTTTGGAGCGTTCTCTATGTACAGCCTTGCGTTGATTTTGCAGTTAGGGCCAGACCCACAGGCCATCCGGCACATGGTCATGGTCATGATGGCGGTGCTTCCGATCATCATTCTGGTGGTACTCGCCATCGTCGTCATTCCTTTCTGGTTCATCTGCAAGAAGGCTGGCTTCTCACCCTGGCTCTCTCTTTTGAACGTGATTCCGCTGGGCAACCTGGTCCTGATTTACGTGCTCGCCTTCTCTGACTGGCAGGTGATTCCGGCCCCGCAGGCGATGTGGCAACAGCCGCCCGTTCCTCCGCAGGGGTAAGAAAGGCATCGGCGACGGCTGCGGGAAGGCAATGCTAGCATCGTAAGAGGAAAATTATTCATACGATGCCTGATTCAGCTCCCTCCTCGCCCAAGAAACCACGCGTTCGATTTGCTCCTTCGCCCACCGGCTACCTGCACGTTGGCAGCGCACGCACCTTTATTCTCAACTGGCTCTACGCCCGCCACAACCACGGGACCGTGGTGCTGCGCCTGGACGACACCGATGTCGAGCGCAACACCGAGGCCAGTGTCCTGTCCATCTTTGAGGGGCTCCGCTGGCTGGGTCTCGACTGGGACGAAGAGTACAAGCAATCCGAGCGCCTTGCTCTGCACCGCCAGAAGGCCGAAGACCTTTTCGCCAAGGGCCTTGCCTATCGCGACTTTACGCCAGCGCACGCAGGCGACGATAACCAGTCGTCGCAGGGCGCGTGGCTCTCGAACCCCGGCATGCGCGAGCTAAGCCGCGAGGAAAGCGACCGCCGCGCCGCCGCAGGCGAGCCGTTTGCCCTCCGCTATCGCGTGCCGCGCGGCGAAGACCGCACCCTGCGTTTTGTTGACGGCGTTTATGGTGCGCAGTCTAAGCTGGCCGACGAGGTGGAAGACTTCGCCCTGCTGCGCTCGGACGGGATGCCGACCTATCATCTCGCCTCGTGCGTGGACGACGCCGATCTCCACATCAGCAACATTATCCGCGGCCAAGATCACCTGACCAACACCTTCAAGCATCTGCTCATCTTCGAGGGCCTCGGCGTCGAATCGCCGCAGTTCGCGCATCTGCCGCTGCTGGTCGCTCCGGATGGCGCCAAACTTTCCAAGCGCAAACACGGCCCGGTCGTCAGCGTAACGACGTATCGCGACGCCGGCTTTCTACCGCTGGGGTTCGTCAACTTTCTATGCCTGCTCGGCTGGTCGCCCAAGAACGACCGCGAGTTTCTCACTCTGGACGAGCTGACCGAGGCTTTTACTCTCGAGGGCGTCAACCGCGCCAACGCTGTTATCAATTTTACGGAGGAAGATCCGTTCGATCCCAAGGCGGTCTGGCTGAACGCCGAACACATCCGCGCCCTGCCGGTCGAGGAGCTCAGCCCGCTTCTTCAACCATTTTTCGAGAAGGCCGGACTTCAGGCTTCGCCGGAAAAACTGCTGGAGGTAACGCCGCTCATCCGCGAGCGCATCAAGCTGTTGAGCGAGGCCGCCTCGGCCGCCGACTTCTTTTTTCTGCCCGAGCTGGCCGCCTACGACCCGGCCGAGCTGATCCCCAAGAAAGGCGATGCCGCCCTCGCGCTGCGCGTTTTGCAACTCGCGCAGGAGGTTCTCGCAGCAACGGAATTCGACCACGATTCGCTCGACCAGGCACTGCGCGCAGCCGCCGATTCGCTCGCTCTCAAGGCAGGGTCCATGTTCCAGCCTATCCGGGTTGCCGTGTGCGGACGCAAGAACGCGCCGCCGCTGTTTGAAACCCTGGTTGTCCTCGGCCGCGAGGTTTGTCTCGCCCGTATCCGTCAGGCCGTAGCCAACCTTCAATCGCTCGCTTGAGCACAGCTTCTCTCGTCGATAAGGAAATGCCGCTATGACCAACTCGAATCCGGAAAGCCAAGACGCTTCAATTCAAGACGCTCGCACTTCCACCAACTTCCTCGCCGACCAGATCGCAGAGGATGTGCGCACCAAGAAGTACGGCGACGCTCAGATTCAGACGCGCTTTCCTCCCGAGCCCAACGGCTACCTGCACATCGGCCACGCCAAGGCCATCTGCATCGACTTCGGCCTCGCCGACGAGTTCGGCGGCAAGACCAATCTGCGCTTCGACGACACCAATCCCGAGAAGGAAGAGCAGGAGTACGTCGACTCCATCATGGAAGACGTCCACTGGCTCGGCTTCGATTGGGAACGGCTCTGCTACGCCTCGGACTACTTTGGCCAGCTCTACCAGTGGGCCTTGAAGCTGGTGAAAGAAGGCAAGGCATATGTGGATGACCTCTCCGCCGACGAGATTCGCCAGCACCGCGGCACACTGACCGAGCCCGGCACGGACAGCCCTTATCGCAACCGGACGATTGAGGAAAATCTCGATCTCTTTGTCCGTATGAAGAACAGCGAGTTCCCCGACGGCAGCCGCGTGTTGCGCGCCAAGATCGACATGGCGTCGCCAAATCTCAACATGCGCGACCCGGTGATGTATCGCATTCTGCACGCCACGCACCACCGCACCGGCGACGAGTGGTGCATCTACCCGATGTACGACTACGCGCACGGCCAGTCGGATTCCATCGAGCAAGTCACGCACTCCATGTGCACGCTCGAGTTCACTGACCACCAGCCGCTCTACCGCTGGTACATCGAGCAACTCGGCATCTTCCCCTCGCAGCAGTTTGAATTCGACCGGCTCAACCTGACCTACACCCTGCTCAGCAAGCGCAAGCTGTTGCAGCTCGTGCAGGAAAAGTATGTCAACGGATGGGACGATCCGCGCATGCCTTCGCTCTGCGGCATCCGCCGGCGCGGGTTTACTCCGGAAGCCCTGCGCGCCTTCTGCGCATCAATCGGCGCCACGCGCACCAACGGCTCCACAGACATTGAAATGCTCGAGCACTTTCAGCGCGACGACCTGAACCATCGCGCCTCGCGCGCCATGGCCGTGCTGCATCCGCTGAAGCTGGTCATCGACAACTACCCAGCCGGAAAAGAGGAATTTGTCGAAGTGGTCAACAACCCCGAAGACCCCTCGGCCGGCACACGCCAGGTCCCCTTCTCAGGAACGATTTATATCGAGCAGGACGACTTCCGCGAGGTTCCTCCGCCGAAGTACTATCGGCTTTCGCCGGGCAAGGAAGTTCGCCTGCGCAACGCGTACTTTGTGACGGCAAAGAGCGTGGTGAAAGACGCGGCAGGCAACGTGGTCGAAGTGCACTGTACGTACGATCCGGCCAGCCGCGGCGGCAATTCGCCCGATGGGCGCAAGGTGAAGTCAACCATGCACTGGGTCTCGGCCGCGCACGCCATCTCGGCGGAAATCCGCATTTACGACAAGCTGTTCACCAAGGCCGATCCGGGCGACGTGCCCGAGGGCGGCAGCTTCCTCGACAATCTCAACCCGAACTCGCTGGAGATTTTGACGGACGCAAAGCTGGAGCCGTCTCTGGCCAACGCCAAGCTTGAGGACCGCTTTCAGTTCGAGCGCGTCGGCTACTTCTGCCTCGATCCGGATTCGACGCCGGGCAAGCTGGTCTTCAACCGGACGCTGCCGCTGAAAGACTCATGGGCCAGAATTGAAAAGAAGGCGGGGAAGTAAAGGTAGCGGGCCTTTGAGGGACGATTAGGAATGAACGGCGAATGCAGTCGATGCAAGCGACCATTGACGGTAGAAAACGCCTCTAATGCCGTTGCCAGGACCGGTATCGGTCGATGTCGTTCATGTGAGAATGAGCACACGAAAGGCAGATCGCGTACATTGGGAGGAAGATTTACGCTTGGTCGTTCTCAGGCCAAGTTCAACAACCACAAGTGGGAATTGAGCTTCCAGCAATATGCAGCGATAGTGGCAACTGGACGATGCTTCTACTGCGGTAATCCGCTTCCGACAGCGGCAGCCGGACTGGACCGCAAAGAGAATGAGGACTACACCTGGGATACCGTATTCCCATGCTGCGGAAAGCAGCCGAGAGCCACAGGCCCAAGAGGCTGCAACGAAACGAAAAGCCACGAGATTGCGCCCATTCTTCTGTTCGTTCGTCGATGGTATGAAAGATCGGGAAAACTCCCAACGGAACAAGATTTTGCGGATAGTGTTCGCCAGTTTGAAACAGAACGAGACAAGGCGTTCGAAGTTATCAGCAAATTGGAAGCGGGAGACATCAAGAAATTGAAGAGAGCTAAATCAGTTCCAGAAGAGTTAGCCACATTGAGGGCGGGTTAGACTGCCCCCCAAGAAAGTGAGATATGGGATTCCCGCGACACTCCCCTACGGGATCAGAAAGGCCCCGGGAATTCCCTCATCCAGCGTGGCCAGGACCGCGCCATTGGCGCTTGCCAGTTGCAGCAGATGTCCGTCCGTGGTCTGCTTTGGGGATTTCACCCACTTGGGAAGAGCGGAGATGTCGTTGCTGTCCGGGAGAAAGCTGAGCGGCAGTCCGCTGTTCTTCTTCAGGCTGAGCAGCAGAGTGCGAGCCTGCTGGACGGAGAATCCGTAGACCGGCGCTTGGGCGGCCACTCTCACGAATCCCAGTTCCGTAATCGAACAGGTCATCAGTTGCGCACCCTTTTGGGATGTGGTCCAGGCGACTACGCGATCATGGAATTTATGGTGGAAGATTCCAAGAGCGACAAGAACATTCACATCCAGCAGATATTTCATGGAAAGTCCGCGAGTATCTCTTTCACCTGTTCACTGGTCAGCTCAGGGGCATCTGGTCCGGCGTAAAGCACCGGAAAGCCAGTGATCGGGTCTTCGATAATCTTCGCCTCAAAAGGATGCCTCTTCTGCGGCGTCAACACGATGCGCCCAGCCTCGATGCCGGCTTTCAGCGAATCTCCGGCGCGGATGCCCAGCTTGCGGCGAAGCGGCGAGGGAAGAACGATTTGGCCTTTCGTCGAAACCTTGGTCTGCATGGTAAGACAATCTTACCCCAAAATGGATTTTTTGAGAACGAAGTTCCCCCCTACTTCCCAATCACATCAATCGCCACCGGAATCGTCTTGGGCGGCATGCACTGGGCTTGGTCGCAGGCCTGGAAGCGGAGCTTTGCTTCGATGAGATGATTGCCGGGCGTGGACACAATGCGCGTCTGAATAATGAATTCGCCGGTGTAGACGTTGAGCTTGGTCTTCGGGTCCATGGGCAAAGTCAGAGTGGCGCCGGCTGGGTAGGTGGCTGCCTGCAACTTCACGCCCGCGCCGTCGGGAATCGTGAACGTAGTCGGAATCAGGTAGTCTTCGCTCGGCGTGTGGGAGTTGATGTGCAGCCCCGGCGCAATGCGGAAATGCAGCGCGACCGGACTCGGCTTCCCGGCGGGAACGGTGACCTGCTCGGGAAATAAATATTGAACGGCATCGCTCTTGGCGGTGGAACGGTTTCCACTAAAGTTCTGACCGTAGGCTGCAAATGTATATAGGGCGATGGCTGCGCCGGCGATGAGGTGAACTGACTTTTTCATTTCAAACATTCGTGCTACTCCCCCAGCGCCTTCTTGATATTAGCTTCCAGGTCACTCTCCGACGTCAGGCCCATCTGCGCGGCGACTACGGTTCCTTTGCGGTCGACGAAGAACGATGTCGGCATAGCGTCGAGGCCGCCGTAGGCCTGGCTCAGGCTGTCGCCATCGACGAGGATCGGGTACGGCACCTTCTCTTCGGCGATGAACTTTGCGATGGCGGCCTTGTCCTTGGCCCAGCCGGCTTTGTCGTCTTTCTTCAGGTCGTCACCCTCGGTAGAGATGCCGAGAATCTCAAAGCCCTGCCCCGCGTATTTGTCGCGCAACTCGATCAGCCAGGGGGTTTCAATCTTGCAAGGGGCGCACCAGGTGGCCCAGAAGTTGATGAGCACGGCTTTGCCTTTGTAACTGGCGAGCGATACCTTGCGGCCGGACATATCTTCAAGAGCAAAGGCGGGTGCGGGCTTGCCCATGAACGGCGACTGATACTTCACCGTGCGGCCTGTGGTATCGGGCACCAGCACGCCCTTGGCGGCCGAGGCGAGCAATTTTTCGGCGGCCTGCTGGCGATACTCCCAGTTGGCCCAGCCCGCCCAGGCAAAGATGGCCAGAATGCACAGAACTGCAAAAAGAACGAGTGTGTTGCGCTTCAAGGGAATTGACCTCTATCACACCAATTGTACGAGGCCCGGGGCTGAAACTTCGCGAATTGGGTCTGTTTGAAGAAGCATTCCCGCAGGGGCTGACCAGGTTGCGGAAAAACTTTGATGGCCGTTAAGGAGCCTCTGCATAAGTGAATGTTTTGAAAGGGCACAGCTTTTGAGCCTGCCCTGAGCGGAGTCGAAGGGTGCCGTAAATGCCGCAAAATCAATGTGGGCTTTACAGGCTGCGGAAAAACTCGTATTTGGAGCAAATCCTCAAGGCTTTGTAACAGGGCACGACTTCAGTCGTGCCGCAAACCTCGCAAAATGAACGCGAGCCTCACAGGCTGCGGAAAAACTCTGGTTGAGCCGCTGTTTTGAAAGGGCACGACTTCAGTCGTGCCATAACTGCCGTAAAATCAACGAGGGCTTTAGCCCCTGAGGGATGCTTTTCAACCTCTTCTTTCAAATCAATGCCTTTTTCCGCAGCCTGTTTAGCCCCCGAGGGATGGTCTAAAAGGATTCCATTACATCCCTCAGCGGCTAACGCTGACAAGATTTACCTCGCAATCGGCACGGCTAAAGCCGTGCCCTTTCAAAAAAAACGAATCTTTCTAGAGAATTTAAAGTCCTCGCTCTTCATTCCACAGGCAAATTCCAAATGCGATTGCCCTGTGTCCCCAGGTCCCTATCCCCTATTCCCCGCTCTTAAGCATTACAATTCCCCTGATGACACCCAAACGCTCACTCCTCGCAACCGCCCCCATCACGTTAGCCATCGACATCGGCGGCTCCGGCCTCAAGGCCATGCTTCTTGACCCCGCCGGCAAACCCGTCAGCGAGCGCCAGCGCGTCCCCACGCCCACCGTCCCCACGCCCCTGGCCGTCCTCAAGGGTCTCGACAAGCTCCACGCCCTGCTCCCCAACTTCGACCGCGTCTCCGTCGGCTTTCCCGGCGTCATCAAGCACGGCGTCACCTACACCGCCGTCAACCTCCACCCCAAGTGGATGAACTTCCCCCTCCAGACCGAGCTTGAAAAGCGCTGGAAGAAACCCGTCCGCGTCGCCAACGACGCCTCCATCCAGGGCTATGGAGCCGTCCGCGGCAAAGGAGTCGAACTCACGCTCACCCTCGGCACCGGCATGGGCTCGGCCCTCTTCACCGACGGCCATCTCTGTCCCGGCCTCGAACTCGGCCACCATCCCTGGAAGACCAAAACCTACGAGGACTACCTCGGCCGCCGCGGCCTCAATAAGTTCGGCAAGAGGGCCTGGAACAAGTTCCTCAAGCAAGCCATCGATCAAACCCAGAAGCTCTTCAATTGGGACTATCTCTACATCGGCGGGGGCAACACCAAAAAAATCACATTCACCCCCGGCCCCAACGTTAAAATCGTCTCCAACGAATCCGGCATCCTCGGCGGCGTAGCCCTCTGGCGCGACTAGAAATAAGCAGACTGCGGACTGTATTCCCCAGTCGCAGATCCCCTGACACTGACCCGGCCAAAAAGTTCGGGTGCCCCAGGTCCGGATTCTCGGGCCTGGGATGAACCATGTCTGCATGCCAAAGGGACGTGAGGCCGGCTTCGGAGTAAGAATGAAGGGGTCACAGATTAGGATGGCGGATTGAAGCCGGGTGCCCCAGGTCTCGCTTTTGAGACCTGGGATGAATGCGTCACACCCCAGAAACCACCCCGTCCACAAGCCCGTTTGCCGAAAATTACCCCGTCTCGGCGCAGAATCAAAAGATGAGCCTCCTCCACTCTCCGGCGCAGCGCCAGACCTGTTCCCTTGTCTCTGTTCCCCCTGCCCTACCCTACCCCTCCCCCCTATTTACTGTGAAACTGTGAGATCTCCACCAACAAGCAGAAACTAAACCACTTACGCCACAACCACCCATGACCATTCAGTCAACAGGAAAAACCCAAATTCAAGCCCTAACCAACAGAAACAAAAAGGCTTGCCCACAAGGCAAGTCCTCGCCGCCAATAGCGGATTTTCGCGGATTTATGCCCAAAAATTGACCTTGATCGCCCTCAAACCGCCCGTCAGAGGCAGAAGAGACGCACCAGCATGCAGAAGCTGAGAGCTGAAAGCTAGCAGCTAGAAGCTAGCGGGCTGCTTTTCCCAGCCCCAACTCCTTCATCGCAATCTGCAAATCCGCCCAGGCTTCTTTCTTCTGCCGCGGATCGCGCAGCAAAAACGCCGGATGGTACGTCACGATCAACTGCGTTCCGCGAAACGCATGAACCCGTCCGCGCAGCCCGGCCAGCGGCTGCCGGTGTCCCAGCAGGTACGTCGCCGCCGTTGCCCCCAGCGCCACCAGCACCTGCGGCCGCACCACATCGATCTGCCGGAACAGAAACGGCGTACAAGTATTCGCCTCCTCCGGCTCCGGCGTCCGGTTCCCTGGCGGCCTGCACTTCACCACGTTGGCAATGTAGACCTCATCGCGTTTCAGCCCCATCGCCGCAATCATGTTGTTCAGCAGTTGCCCCGCACGCCCCACAAACGGCAGCCCTTGCGCATCTTCATCCGCGCCTGGCCCTTCACCCACAAACATCAGCCGTGCGTTCGGGTCGCCATCGGCAAACACAATCTTGTTGCGCCCCGTGTGCAGAGCGCAGCGCGTGCAGTCGCCAATCTCATCGCGAATCACTTGGAGCGCCGAAACGCGGTCGGCCGCAGGCACAGCAGCGGCGACTTCTGGCGGAGCGGGAAACGTCTTGCGTGGCGGAATTGTCTGGTCCTCCATCGATCGTGTTGCCGGCGCATAGGCCGGCTGTACCTCTACAAACGGAGCCGCCGCCTCCTGAACCGCAACAGCGGAAGGCTCTTCCGCCGCAGCCTCAGCAGCAGCCGTCAGCGCCGGGTCCACAGGCCGCCGGTAAAACTCCGTGAGCCCCAGGTCGCGATAGAAGCGAACCCGCTCCACCAGGGCGTCTCGGGTTGCAGGATCGAGTTGTCTCGCCAATGCGCCTACTCCACAATCAGTTGCCGCCGCGTCTGCGGAGCGGCATCGCTCAACACCCGGTCCTGCCGCGACTTCGGATCGTCATCCTCGTCCAGTTCCACAACCAGCGACCTCGGCCGCCGCAGCGCAACAATCTCATCCAGAATCCGATCCGCAAGCTTCCGCTTCGGCATCTCTTCAAGCTCGATCGACGTTGTTGTCGTCAGGAACGTAGCGGCGTTCGTATCCGCCTCAATCCCCACTCCATCGGCCGTCACATCGTTCACCACAATCGCATCCACGCCTTTGCGCAGCAGCTTGGCCCGGCCGTTCTCCATGCGGTTCTCGGTCTCCGCGGCAAACCCGACAATCAGTTGCCCTGGCCGCCGCCGCCTTACCACCTCGGCCAGAATGTCTTCGGTCGGCGCCAGTTCCAGCGTCATCGGTCCCGTGCGTTTCATCTTCTGTTCCGACACTGCCACCGGCCTGTAATCGGCCACCGCCGCCGCCTTCACCACCAGGGTAGCTTCAACCATGCGTTCGAGCACCGCCGCGCGCATCTCGTCCGCCGTCGTCACCTTCACCAGCTCGCAATGCGCCGGTGGATGCAGCGCCGCCGGCCCGCTGATCAAGATCACCCTGGCCCCGCGGCTCTGTGCCGCCTCGGCCAGCGCATAGCCCATCTTGCCGCTCGAACGGTTGCCCAGGAACCGCACCGGGTCCAGCGCCTCGCGCGTCCCACCAGCGGTCACCAGCACAACTTCGCCCGCCAGGTCGTGACGCCGTCCCAGCGCTCGCAGCACCGCATCGGCAATCGCATCCGGCTCCGCCATCCGGCCCACGCCCACCATCCCACAAGCCAGATCCCCTGTCCCCGGCTCCACTACGCGCACACCCCGTTGCCTCAGCGTCTCGAGGTTAGCCTGCGTCGCCGGATGGTTCCACATGTTCACGTTCATCGCCGGCGCCACCAGCACCGGCGCGGTCGTGGCCAGGTACATCGTGGTCAGGAAGTCATCGGCAATGCCGTGCGCAAACTTGGCCAGAATATTCGCCGTTGCCGGAGCCACCACCAGCGCCTCGGCCCATTGCGCCTCGCCGATATGTTCAATTCCGTTCTGTTCCCCTGCGGTATCCCACGGGCCGCCAGGCACATCGTCCCACAGGCTCGTAATCACGCGATGCCCGCTCAGCGAAGCAAACGTAAGCGGCTGCACAAACTTGCATGCCGCCTCGGTCATCACCACGTGGACTTCCAGGGCTTGTTTTTGCAGTGCGCGCACCAGTTCCGCCGCCTTGTACGCGGCAATCCCGCCCGATACGCCTACCGTCACTCTCATGGCTCGATTGTAGATCAGATGTCAGTGCACAGTGAACAGTGTGCAACTTTCAAGACAGCCAGCAAGCGCGCCTCAACAAGTTGTGCCCCACTGCCGGAAACCTCTGAATAACCCTCTTTCCGGCAGTTGAACGGTTGAAAACAACCCGAACGATAGACTGGGAGCAG
>CAYQOQ010000110.1:0-16113 GCA_964419175.1 uncultured Occallatibacter sp.
CTGCGGGAATTGTCAGCGCCCCTTGATTCGTTGATCGAATTTCTTGGAATCGATGGGAATCTCGTCGAAGTTGCAGCCTCCGCTTCTGCGCCGTTGAAGGAAGGGCCGTCGCGGAAGGAACTTGCAACCTGGGTTCGGGGCTTGCCTGCGAATGAAAAGGATGACTTGCTCGTCGGCTTTCTGTCGGAGCCCAGTGAGCGGTGCAGGCTCGAACTTCTGCAACGCTTTCAACGGGAGAACGCCGACGCAACGAACCACGGCGCAATCGAACGGCGTACTGTCAAGGATCTCTTGACAGCGTCACGCGTCCGCGCGGATGAGCGGGCAAGGCAATTGAGTGCGAAGCGCGCGGCGGATGCAGCACGGAAGAAAGCGAAGGACGAGGCGGATCGCGCGGTGTACCTGGAAGGCCTAGCGAAGCGCGAGAAGGCGGTCTGGAAGCAGTTGGAAGCGCATATCGAGAAGCGGCAGCCGAAGGATTACGAGCGGGCCGTGATTCTGCTAATGGATCTGTATGATCTCTCTGTTCGCCAGGGGGATGAAACCCGGTTCCAGTTGACGATGGAGGAGCTTCGCAAAACACATGCCGCCAAGGGCGCCTTCCTGCGACAGCTGGCAAAGGCAAAACTTTAGAGGAAGCATGCAAATCATTGTTATCCGCCAGAAACACTTGCGCCAAATGCGAAAACAAAAGGTTTACGCTTGGCTAACCCAAGCTTGCACCCAAAACACACTCAAAATAGTCTGTGCAGGTCACAAGCTGCGGAAGCTGGGCTAGCCTTCGAAGGCTTCACGGATGATTGTCTCAATAGAGGCCACTTCGTCGTCCGTTAACTTCTCAAATTCGCCTTCGCGGCGCTTGCGGCCTAGCTTACCTTCGTTCAGACGAATGAACCTGATGAGATTTTCCGCCATTCTGTCCGGCATCTCGACCATGTTCATGATGCGGCGCAGCGCTTCGTCATTGCGGCGCAGGAAGTCGATTTCCTGAGGCAGGTCCTTATCGATGGCGCGCGCGACGCAGGCGTACAGAAACTCTGCCGCCTCGGTGCAGTCGAAATATCGGTACAGATCGGCCGTATCGTTCAGGACTGCGACGTTTCTCTCGGGCGTCGGTCGCCATTCGATGAAGTTCATCAGAGTCCCCGAATGTGCGCGCAGCGTGTCGCGGTAGGTGTCGATCCGGTCGAGCATGACCGGAGAAACGGGGAATACCATGCCGGGCGGTGTGAATTTTCTCTCCGCCAGAACGTGATGGATCAGGCAGCGGTGGAGACGCCCGTTGCCGTCCTGGAACGGGTGGATGTAGACGAAACCGAACGCCGTCGCCGCCGCCTGGAGCACGGAGTCGAGTTCTCCCTCGCTCATGCGCTCGTTTGCGGCGATCATCCCCTGCATCAGGGGCTGCAGGTCCTCGGAGCGTGCGCCGATGAATTCCGGCAGCGGATACCCCTCATGATCGCGGTCGCCCAGGAAAACGCCATCCAGTCGCAGCCCGGCCCGCGTGAAGCGCGTGTCCTCGATCAGCACGGTATGCAGGCGCAAAATTTCATCAATCGTCAGTGGGTTCTTTCCGGCCTGCAGCACAGCCCGGCCCCACCGCTCCAGTCGGCTGCGCGGCGGCTTTTCACCTTCGATCTCGAAGCTGGCACGGCTGTCCGCTAGCAAGAGGAAACTGGCCGCGCGCACGACCACGCTCGCTCCGGTACGTCCAATGACCTCGTTCGCCTTGGTTCCAAGCGCGCGCGCGCTGAAGTCTACGAGCGCCCGCGTCCTGCGAATGACAGGGCAGAAGGCCGGCGTGCCGAGCAGGTTGTCGCGTACCTTGTGACGACGGGAGAGCCGCGGCGCCGCAGTGAAATAAAGGCGGTCATCCAGAAGATCGGTGAAACTCGCCTCCGCCGCGTCGGGAATGTCGAGCGTCCGGCCGGTGAGGAACTCATAGAGGAACCAGGCGCGCCGGTTAGGTGCGCCGGTCGGAGCGCTGCGCACGAACGCGGTGACGGTATCTTGCGGGACGGCTTCGAATAGCCGTTTCAGGACCAGCAGATCAATGTCGTCGTGTCGCAGCGCGAATCCCAACTGATCGCCGAAGGACTCGCCCTGCCAGTACCGCTTGTCGAAGACATTCCAGCCCCTCTCCTCCCGGCGGCTCGCCTTGACGTGCTGTTCGGATACGGCGCTCGGGCGGCGGACAGGGGCCTGAACACCAAATGTCTGAACGAGGGCCGCCCAGCCCGCCAGCCTTGTGTCAGTTGGCACCATCTTCTCTTGGAAGGTTCTGACGTAACCATCATTACGGGGATGATTCTCGGCGGCCACGGTCGAAAACTCCTCTTTTCGGTCGAAAATAAACGATAATTTCGCTATCTGGTCGAAAACCACTATACATGACTTCAGGTCGGAAACCAATCTCTCGGGTCGAAAAGAGCCTTTATTTTTCAAGCGAGGTCGAAAATGGCCATTAAATGTCGATATCGGGCCTGACTTCCTGCTGAATTTTTGGCCCCAGAAAGCACGTTGCCGAACTGAACGACTGCTCCCGACCGCGGTTCGACATTGCAGGCACCCTGAACAACCGCCAAATGGACCGACGCGGGCTTGCTCGCCAGCTTCCCGCGATGCCAGGACGGTCACAGCACATCCCAACTGGCAGGGATCAGTATCGCAAAACGTTCAGTGGCAGAAAAGCCCTCTCCGTTGACTTTAACCATGGGCTCGCAAGGATCAGCCCCATAAGCGCCGATGCAGCCGTTGAGACCGGACAGGTGCAATGTCCCGTTAAATCGTCCACATCATCGCCTGCGCAAAGCGACAATCTCGGACTGACGACAAAAGCGAAAATCCAATTGCACCGCCACTGCGGTGAAGGAGGATTCTATGCAACAAGGAAGCATCATCAGAAGTGAGCGCAAAAATGGCCCCACCGTCTGGCAGTTTCGGTGGTCAGAAACTGGACCTCAGGGACAGCGTGTTTACCGCAAGCGAGTGGTCGGAACGGTTGAAGAATATGCCACCGCACAAGCGATTCGTGACTCCGTCAAAGGCTTGATCGCCAAGCCGAGATCCAGTGATCTACGCATGAAATTAATTGCCATGACGGTGGCTGCTCTGTGCCAGCATTTCCAGCAACGGGAACTGGTGCTCGATGACAATTGGCGCAGCTATTCGACCAGAAGAAACTACACCTTTCTTTTAGATCGCTGGATCATACCGCGATGGGGCGACTATGAGCTCAGCGAAATACGAACCATTGAGGTGGAGTCATGGCTCCGCAGCTTGGCGCGAGCGAGAAGCACGTGCACCAAAATCCGGAACCTGATGTCCGTACTCTTTAATCACGCCTGGCGGTACGAGTTGTTCGATCGAAATCCAATCAAGCTCGTTCGTCAGAGCGCCAAAAGGCGGACCGCTCCCAATGTCCTCATCCCCGCCGAAATCAAACTGCTCTTGGACAATCTCGCGCTTCGAGAACGGACGCTCGTTCTCCTGGCAGCCTCAACCGGTTTGCGCCAAAGTGAAATGTTTGCGCTCAAGTGGGGTGATATCGATTTTTCCCAAGGCACCATGAACGTGACTCGTTCGATCGCCTATGGCATCGTTGGCCGGTGCAAGACCGAGGCATCGCAGAAGCCAGTGCCAGTTCATCCGATTCTCGCCGCGGCTCTAACTCACTGGAGAGACCACTGCCGATATCGCGAACCCGACGACTGGGTTTTTGCCAATGAGCATCATCGCGGACATCATCCGTACTGGGGGCAGGTAATTCTTCGCAGGCTTATACGACCTGTCGCCGAGAGAATCGGAATCAAGAAGCGAATTGGCTGGCACACGTTTCGGCACACTTACTCGACGCTGCTGAGGAGCGTAGGGACGGAATTCAAAGTCATGCAGGAGCTGTTGCGGCATTCGTCGCTCCGATCCACGATTGATATCTACACCCAGGCTGTCACGCCCGCGAAGCACGCGGCACAAGCCGCGGTGTTGTCCCTCGTTTTCTCCCCTAACTCGGATGCGAAGGTTCAAACCGCGGAGCGCGAATACTCTATATCGTAGGAATGTCGCTTAGGCGCTTCATGGCAGAGGATTTGAGGGTGCAAAAAGGGCACCAAATCGTGTCCATTTTGCACCTACGAATGCAAGGCGAAACCTTGCGCATCTCATTGAATTTATTTGGCGTCCCCGACGGGATTTGAACCCGTGTTATCGCCGTGAAAGCGACCTTAACAGACGGATTTGTGGTCCCGAAGTGGTCCCGAGGACAAGGCCGTGTAGCCGAAGCCTCCCGCTTCTATCGCTCCTGGCCATCCGTTCATATTGAATCATGAGCAACTATCCATGTTCGAAATGCGGAGCAGTGCGAGGGTAAAATTCTACACAAGAAAACTGCGAGACCCCTTGTATTGAGGCTTACCGTATGACGATGCAAATAGTCGGAAGGGATCGGATTGGCGACGTGCCAATCCTTGAGGTGCGCGACCTGTTGCGGCGGTTTCCTCACGTGGTTCGCTCTGACTGCTTCGAGAAGGCTGGATACTCAAGGCGCCAGGCGAAAAGACTTGTCCGTGCTCTTATGACAAAGGGGTACCTTGAAGCCGGTCCCGACGACCAACTGAAAATGACTCCAGCCTGCAAGGCGTTCACGCGCGGGTCGGCCGCTAGGCGCGTCAAAAGAGAAACTGCCGAAGCAGCGCTTGATGAGGTTATAGACCGCGTGCGGCAGGCCAACTGTAATGAAGATTTCTTGATGAAGATCAAAACGGTGGTTGTTTATGGCAGCTACCTGAGTGATGCGGAACGCTTGGGCGACTTGGATCTGGCCATCGAGTTAGAGCCAAGGTATCAGCCAGAGAATTTCGATACATGGAACCGGCTTTATATGGAACACTTCGAAAAGTCTGGTCGAGCCTATCGTCGCATTGGCTACGAATGCGAATGGGCGCAGATCGAAGTCTTTCTCTTCCTGAAGAATCGGAGGAGAACGCTAAGCTTGCACTCGATGCAGGACTTTATCGAGATGGAGAAGACCGCCAATTTCGCCTACCGGGTTGTTCTAGGCGATCCCGATCGGATTATTGCCAAACTCCAGACCTGTCCCAAGAACGCCGCCATTGTTCCGGATCACGATTCATTTGGCAATCAGTAACAGTTTGCCTTCCTCCATGTTGCCTTGCCGCTTTGATTTCAGGTGGCCAAAGTACTGGTCTAGACACAGACTCCGAGACGGACGTGCAAACGCCAATTCTTGGCGCTACTTTGGCGGTTGCATCGAACAGAATCAGTTGCGAGAATCGCCGGAGGCCTTCGCGGCTCCACCAAATGCATTCAGAAGAGCGGACAGCGCGCCGGAGAGCCGTTCCTGTGTCACCGACTCAGGCAAGGGGATGGACAGAACTGGGCGGTTCGTTCGGGCATCGCGTGTGAACAGCTCTGCCAACGGCTGATTCTTCCGGGTGGCTGGCGCGACCTCGGAGTTCCCGGCACCGCCGTCAGATGCAATCGCCTCGATAAACCTCAACCCGGCCTCAAAGAACATCGCCGCTGCCGTCTCGATGCCACGGTCCCCCGACCCAGTCCCCAGCTCAGGCGGTCCGTCGATGGCCGCTGAGGCCGCCGGGCCCGGCAGAGCGGGTGCAGGTTCCCGCACACTGACGGCCGCCTGTGTGCGTAATACCGGAGCGGCCGGAGTGGCGTCGACGATGGGTTTCGGCCTGGCTGGCTGGTTCGCAAAGATCTCCTTCACGGCCTGGAAAACCGTCTTGCGGCCCAGCTTGGCAAAACTGACTTCGTCCGTGGGAGAATCGAATACTCCAGCGAACAGCGACTTCTTCAGGCTCAGCGTCTCCCACACACGCTCCTCGATGCTCTCGGTCGTCAGCATGTGGACAACATGCACCGGACGCGACTGGCCCAGTCGATGCACGCGTCCGATGCGCTGCTCCAGCCGAGCTGGGTTCCATGGGGGCTCGAAGTTTACCACCACGGAAGCGGCCTGCAGATTTAGCCCAACTCCACCCGCATCGGTCGAAAGGAAGACCTTGCATTCCGGATCGTTGCGGAACTTCTCGATCAGGGCCCCTCGCTTGCGCGAAGGAACGCTGCCGTGGAGCGACACAAATCCAATTCCCAGCTTGCGCAGCTCTTCGCCCGCCAGAAACGTCATCCGCTCATACTCGCTGAACACCACCACTTTGCGATTTTCCTCGATGGCGAGTTCGGTGAGAATCTCGCGAAACTCCTTGAGTTTGGGCGAATGGTGGGTCTGTTTATCGAAAAGAAAAGTCGAGTTGCACAACATGCGCATGTTCTGGATGCAGCATAGAATCCGCTTCTGATCGATCTCCGAAAGCCAGCCTTGCCGCTCCCACTTGCGCATCAGCGCCGCCAGGATATCACTTTGCTCGTAATAGGGCCCTGCCTGCTCGCTCGTCAACGGCACGCGGAAAACCTGGTCCGTTCGTTCCGGCAACTCCTTCAGTACCTCTTGGCGTGTGCGTCGAAGGAGAATGGGAGCCAACTGGTGGTGAATTGTGTCCAGGCCGCGATAACCCTGCAAGCGACCGTGCTCGTCTACTACGCGGTGTTCATGCACGAAGCGGAAGGCGGGGCCCAGCCTGCGCCCATCAACGAACTCGACGACCGAAAAGAGCTCTTCCAGCTTATTTTCGAGTGGCGTTCCTGTAAGCACAAATGCGTAGCGGCTCTTCAGTTGTTTGATGGTGCGCGCGGTTGCCGTGGTCCAGTTACGGATTCGCTGCGCCTCGTCCAGAATGATCAGATCCGGCTTCAGCTCGTGCATATAGCGGATGTCCTTGAGCACAAGTTCGTAGCTGGTCAGATTGAAGAACGAGGGGGCGGCGTACAGGCTGCGCCGTCGGGGTAACAGCCCGTCAATTACCTGCACCGAATGATCCGTGAACTTCTCGATTTCAGTCTTCCACTGGTATTTGACAGAGGCGGGTGCAATCACCAATACACGTTCGATTCCCTTTTGCCGGCGTAGAAGCTCGGCCGCGGCCAGCGCCTGCACTGTCTTACCCAGACCCATGTCGTCCGCCAGAACCACGCGGCCCCGGCAAGCCGCGAACACAGCGCCCCTGGCCTGGTAAGGCAGAAGCTTTGCTTTCAGGACGCCCACCACAGGGTCCTTGCCGCGTTTGAGCTTCGCAAGCAGCTTGCGCTCCAACTCCAGGCCCTCGGCCAATTCGTTCTCCCGATCAATGTAATCCAGAACGTCGCTATAGATGACCGCCTGGCCGTCCGCCTGGCGGAGTGCTTCCAGCACTTCGGCGAATCGTCCGTAAACCTGATGGCGCAAGAGGCCGGCGTCGTCAAAATACTCCGCGGCGATCGATCGCAAGGCGGGTGAAACTGAGGCCGGCATGCGCAACCGCACTTCGATCGAATTCCCGTACTGAAGCGAAATGGAGGCGCGCGTGCGCTTGTACTCCGCAGTTTCCAATTTCCTTTGATGGCGATGCCGTAACCGCAGCAGCATTGCTTCGATATGCTTGCAGGTCCCCAGCGTATTGACGGCGAAATCAGGACAGGAGCAATAGTTCTCAAAAAGCCCTGAACCGCGAACTGCAATCCGATAGGTCTTCCCGCTGCCGGACTTAACGGTGTAATCCCCGTATGGGCCGCCTTCGGGCCGTTTCAAAACCTTAAGCGCCGTCGCCTTTGCCCTGTCCTGGCGTTCGGCAATCTGCTGTTCGACTAGCATGGAGAATCCTCTCAGTGTTCAAGCTTTTAGCTTTACAGGGCGACGACGTTCAATGAAAAGTGCAATCAGATAACTCTACGGTCAGCACAGAAGACTGAAGTGTAACGAACTTACTTTCGCCACCTCGCCAGTATCTCTTCGACCCTGTCGGCGATTTGCTGGCGGGCGGTAACGCGATCCACTCCACTCGCCAACAACTCGTCGTACGGGGTGTGTTTGTGGCGAATTGCGGCCACAACAGCTAAAGTCAAGGCATTCTCGTCAAGATTCCTGCCAGCCTCTGTCCGCCCAACCCGGCCGCTTCTCCTTTGGGCTGTGTGCTCGGCGATGACCGCGACCTCGTTTGACGGACACCCTGGGAACAAAATTCCGATCTTCTTTATCATTTGCGCGGCCAATTCGACGTCCTGTTTTCGCCGCCGCTCGGCTCCCTGCAGCCGTGCCACGGCACGTTCGTCGGCATCCCCAAGGCATTCTCGCTCAGCCTTCTCGAGCCCTGCCGTTTCCACGAGGATGCCTTGCCTCTCGTAGCGCCCCCGTGACCTGCTGAAACGGACGACGACAGCCACTCGTCCACTGTACTTCGAGGCGCGCCGCGTCAGCGCCGTGTCGCCCGATGGAAGAAACTCGAGATCGCCGAGACGCGAACACTGAAGGCAGAGCGGCTGCTCCAGTTCCATCGAGAGAAAGGAACCCTGCTCAATTTCCGCTCCGCACTCCGAACATTGGGCTTCGCGCAGGTTCTCGAACACGACAGGCTTTGGAGGTTGATTGAGCTTTTCTTCAAGCCGCTCCTGCTTCCTTTCAGAGAGCGCCAGCGATATGTAGTGCGTGCGGTAGCTCTTCTCAATCCCCGGGTCTCCGCTCTTCGAGAATTGCAAGACCATGGTCCCGGTCCGAGAATGGCGCACGTATTGGGTCTCGCTTGGTTTGAGTCCCTTCTCCCTAGCCCAGTTGCGAAATATTGCCATGGACGAAGAAATCTTCTTGAGATTCCCTTGGATCACCCGTTCCAGGAAATCGACTCGCCCCTTCCGCCAGGAGTCGACCTGCGCAGACGTCAACAGTCCCATTCCACCGAGAACGTCGATTGCACTGACGTATTGTTGACGAGACAAAGCTGCTTCCGCAGCACGATGAACCCGACTTTCGAGCTTCGATTGATTCGGATGCATACCTCTGTCCCGGGAATTGGATCCAGGACCACTCTTAAGTGGATAGCGCACATGCAAGTTTGTGTTGCGGTGCGTTCCAATCTTGGTGAATCCTGTTCAACCCAAGATAAACGATGCAAGCCCGCTGCGGTCCAATCTGGAATTTACACACAAGCAGTTACGTCAACCAAACTTGAAGTGCAAGCAGCAGTGCTGTCCCTCGTTTTCTTCCCTGACGCTGGTACCAAATTGGCCGCCTCAGGGCGAGAGGCGACTACGAGATGAGCCCTGGCCATGATGAGGGTGCAAGAAGGGGCACCAAAGCGCGCCCCTTTGCACCTACAAAAATTTGGCGAAAACCGCTTAACTTATTGATTTTATTTGGCGTCCCCGACGGGATTTGAACCCGTGTTATCGCCGTGAAAGGGCGGTGTCCTAGGCCGGGCTAGACGACGGGGACGCTGTGGAAAGAGCTAAAAGCGGACCGAATTGGCCGCATGAGCCCTTATAGAGGCTACCAACTCGCGGGGGTCGTGTCAAAGTCAGGATAGAGGCGCCGGGAATAGCGGGGGCGGAGAGTTTCCAGCTGCGCTATTCTCGTAGAGTGCCGCACCGGGGATGGGAAGCAGTGTCGTAGCGGGAGCAGTTTGTCTTTTACGGCAAGAATTCGGCATCGAACACCCGCCTTCCGGCGTCATATAGGAAGATCGCCATTATTCAATCGTTTTCAACAGGTTGGTAGTTGCTCCGTTGGCCCACGTGGAACGCGGCGGCGGGAGTTCCCGTAGTTAAGGGAAGGAACTGTGAGCCAAGCCGTCCAGCGACAGGGGATGGCAACCAATCCGGCACAAGCCGGAGAGCCCGGCCAAAAGTGCCAGGGCAAGAGGAAGAAGCTCGTGAGGAATAGCGCAGTGAGACGCATTGAGATAACAGGTTGTTTGATTCTAATGGGGTTGGCGGCCACGGGCTGCCAGAAGAAACCGGCAGCGCCGGCGGGGCCGGGGATGCAGGGGCTGCCCGTACAGACCGCGGTGGTGGCAATGGCGCCGGTGGCACAGAGCAGCGAGTATGTGGCGACAATCAAGTCGCGGCGGTCGGCCACAATTCTGCCGCAGGTGAGCGGAATGCTGACACAGATTC
Source organism: uncultured Occallatibacter sp. (assembly GCA_964419175.1). Classification (GTDB taxonomy): domain Bacteria; phylum Acidobacteriota; class Terriglobia; order Terriglobales; family Acidobacteriaceae; genus Telmatobacter. The sequence continues at coordinate 10,018 of CAYQOQ010000110.1, forward strand.
TGGTGCGCTCGGGCGATCACGTAAAAGCAGGCCAGACGCTGATGACGATCGATCCGCGGCAGCAGCAGGCTACGGTGGCTGCTCAACAGGCCACGGAACGGCAGAAGAAGGCACTCTACGACTACAACACGATAGAAGTGGAACGGCAGCGCAAGTTGTTCGAGGCGGGCGTGACGAGCCGCGATACGTCCGAGCAGGCACAGCAGGCTTTTCAGAACTCCAAGGCGGACTACGAGTCGGCGGTAGAGGCGCGCAAGACGCAGGAGCAACAGTTGGCGTACTACACGATCCGGGCTCCATTTGCCGGCGTGGTGGGCGACATTCCGGTGCATGTGGGCGACTACGCCTCTCCTTCGAGTGCGGCGCTGACCACGGTGGACGAGAACAAGGATCTGGAAGCGTACATTTACATTCCCACTGAGCGCTCGGGCGAGGTGCGGAACGGGCTTGCCGTGGACCTGACGGACAACAGCGGCAAGGTGCTGGAGACGACGAAGATCGATTTTGTTTCCGCGCAGGTGGACAGCACGCTGCAAGGGATTCTGGTGAAGGCGGCCGTGCACTCGGCACCGGAGATTCTGCGCAATGCGCAGGTGGTCAAGGCGCGGATTGTCTGGAGCACGAAGCCGATGGCGGTGGTTCCGGTGCTGGCGGTGGTAAGGCAGGGCGGACAGAGCTTTGTCTATGTGGCGCAGCAGCAGAATGGACACGTGATGGCGGCACAGACGGCAGTCACGCTGGGGGATACGGTGGGCAATATGTATTCCATCCTTTCAGGACTGAAGCCGGGCGACCGAGTGATTGTGTCGGGCACGCAGTTCCTGGTCAACGGAATGCCGGTAATACCCATGGGCGGCTAAGGCGGTCTCCGATCCTATCCGCATAAACGCGGAAAGGATGAGACGCCCCGCTGTGATTGTGGCCGCTTGAGTGAAGCGGCATCCTAACCCAGGCGCGATAAGACTGCGCCGGAGGCGGGCATTCAAGCCGGTTTTTAGTTAAGCTGGCAGTTTGCCCGGTGCAACAAAGGAAGGCACACCTTGTTTGTCGATTTCTTTATTCACAGGCCGATTTTTGCGACCGTTTGCGCGCTATTGATCATTCTGAGCGGGGCGATCTGCATACCGCTTCTGCCGGTTGCCATGTATCCGACGCTGGCGCCTCCGGTTGTGACCGTGGCCAGCAACTACATTGGGGCCGACGCGGAGACGGTGGAGAAGGCTGTCACGATTCCGCTGGAAGAGGCCATCAACGGCGTCGAGGGAATGCGGTACATCAGCTCATCGAGCACCAATAGCGGTACGAGCGAGATATCGACGACGTTTACGACCGGCTACAACCTGGACATCGCGGCCGTGGACGTGCAGAACCGCGTAGCCAGCGTGTCGGGACGGTTGCCGTCTGCGGTGAACTCGACGGGGATCAGCATTACGAAGTCGAACTTCAATTTTGTTTTCGGCGCAGGTTTTTATACGTTGGACGGACGCTATTCGAGCGAGTTCATCTCCAACTACCTGGATGTGTATGTGAAGGATGCGCTGAAGCGCGTGCCAGGTGTGGGCGATGTGATGATCTTCGGCGAGCGCAAGTACGCAATGCGTGTTTGGCTCGATCCGGTTCGGCTGGCTGCTCGCGGATTGACGGCTTCGGATGTAGTGAATGCGCTGGCAGAGCAGAACGTGGAGATTCCGGCCGGCCAGCTCGGCCAGCCTCCGTCGAACGCGAAGCAAGCCTTCCAGATTCCGGTGCGCGTGGTGGGCCGGCTGACGAGTCCGGCAGAGTTCGACAACATTATTGTGAAGAATTCTTCGAATGGCCTGGTGCTGCTGAAGGACGTGGGCCGCTCGGCAGTGGGCGCCGAGGACTACAGCACGATGCTGGAATACTCCGGACGTGAGGCCATGGGCGTCGGCGTGGAGCAATTGTCGAACGCCAACGCTTTGGAGGTGGATAGAGCAGCCAAGGCCGCGCTCGCGGAACTGGCGAAGAGCTTTCCGCCTGGGCTTCAATATGGGATTGCGTTCGACTCGACAACGGTAGTCGGCGACTCGATTCGGGAAGTGCTGTCTACTCTCGTCATCGCAATCTTGATTGTCATCGGGGTGATCTTCCTGTTCCTGCTGGATTGGCGCGCAACGATCATTCCGGCGGTCACGATCCCGGTCTCGCTGATCGGAACCTTCGCCTTCATCAAGCTCTTCGGCTTCTCCATCAACTCGCTCACGCTATTTGGCATTACGCTGGCCACGGGATTGGTGGTGGACGACGCCATCGTGGTGATCGAGAACGTGCAGCGGCACATTGCCATGGAGCACTCAGACCCGCACGAGGCTACATCGCGGGCCATGGGTGAGGTGACAAGCGCCGTCATTGCAACATCTCTGGTGCTGATCGCTGTGTTTGTGCCGGTTTCGTTTTTCCCTGGAACCACAGGCATTCTGTACCGGCAGTTTTCGCTGACGATTGCATTCGCGATCGCCATCTCGGCCTTTAACGCGCTGACGCTTTCGCCGGCTCTTTCGGCGCTGTTTTTGCGCGGCGAAGAAGACCGGCCCAAGCAATTGGACTTTCTCCACATCCGTCCGGTATCGCGTGCATTTGCGGCTTTTATCCACGGCGCCGATGCATCTATTACATGGCTAGCCAGCTCATATGCCAAATCCATTCACGTTGCGCTGCAGTTGCGGTATCTGCTGCTGCTGGTCTTTCTTGGCGGGCTCGGCGCCACGGCATGGATGTACCAGCATGTTCCCACCGGGTTCATTCCGCAGGAGGACCAGGGCTACATGATGGTGATCGTGCAGGCTCCTCCGGGATCCTCGCTGGCCTACACGCGGTCTCTGGCCGAGCGCGCGGAGCACATCATCGCGCAGAATCACGATGTGAGCGGAGCGTTCGCCATCATTGGTTTCAACTTTTCCGGCAGCGCGTCCAACTCCGGCATGATGTTCGTCAGTACGAAGCCTTCCGATCAGCGGCGCGGCAAGGGCCACTCGACGGCGGATATCATCGCCGACCTTTCGCCCAAGCTTCAGATGTTGATGCTGGTGCCCGACGGAGGCCTAGTTGCCATGTTCCAACCGCCGGCTGTGCAGGGCGTGGGCAGCTACGGCGGCTTCCAGTTCATGCTGCAGGACCAGGGTGGCAACACGCTCAGCGACCTGGACCGTGTGGCGCACCAGATCGTGGGCGCCAGCAAAGCACGCAAGGATTTGACCGGGCTGCTCACTACGTTCTCGGCCAACGATCCGCAGGAATTGGTGACGATCGACCGCGAGAAAGCGAAGACGATGAATATTCCGCTCTCGCAGATCACCAACGCACTCAGCGTATTCATGGGGTCGCAATACGTCAACGACTTCGACTACAACAACCGCACGTACCGCGTGTATGCGCAGGCCGACCAGCCTTTCCGCATGACCGCCGGCGATCTGCACAGCTATTATGTGCGTTCGGACTCCGGCCAGATGGTGCCGCTGGACAACCTTGTTACGGTGAAAGAGAGCGCAGGCCCGCCGGTGATTACGCACTACAATCTGTTCCGCGCGGTCGAGATCGACGGTTCGCCGGCGCCAGGCTACAGTTCAGGAGAGGGACTGGCGGCGATGCAAGATCTGGCCACAAAGATGAAGATGCCGGGAATGACCTACCAGTGGACTGGACTGACGCTGGACGAGATCGAATCCAGCGGCAAGGCATTGATCATCTTCGGGTTGGGAATTCTGGTTGTTTATCTCACGCTGTCGGCGCAATACGAGAGCTTCGCGTTGCCCTTTATTATTCTGCTGGCGGTGCCGATGGCGATACTGGGAGCGCTTGGCCTGGTGTCCATGCGCGGACTGGCCGACGATGTGTATTGCCAGATCGGCCTGGTGATGCTGATCGGTTTGTCGGCAAAGAACTCCATTCTGATTGTGGAGTTTGCCGAGCAGTTGCGGCGTAAAGGACGGTCGATTGCTGAGGCAGCGATTGAAGCCGCGGAGTTGCGGTTGCGGCCGATTCTGATGACTTCGTTCGCCTTCATTCTAGGCGTGCTGCCGCTGGTTTTCGCTACCGGCGCGGGCGCACTGGGACGGCGTTCAGTGGGTACCACCGTCGTAGGCGGCATGTTGCTTTCGACGGTGCTGAACTTGTTCTTTATTCCCGTGCTCTATGTTCTTTTGAGCAGACTGCTGAGGAGCGGGGATCTCAGTCCGGATGCGCCGACGGAGGCATAGAATCCGCTATTCTTGCTTGTCGCGGTGGGCGATTACGTAGTCTTTAATGCGGTCGTAGACCTGCATGTTGACGATGCCGCGGTCGAGCAAGTCAGTCTTGGCGTGGTAGGGCCGGAAGCGAACGATGCGGCCGGCCCAACTGGGCGTCATGCCCGGGACCTTCAGTAACTGATTGAGGGTGGCGTGATTGATGTCGATGCGCGCTTCGGGTGGCGGGGCATTGGCCGATGTACCGGGCACGCCGCGTGTGTCTTGATCGCCGTATTGGGCTGCGCCTGCCGCGCAAGCGCCTAACAGCGCAAGCGCAAAAGCCGCCGATTGAAACCTTACTCGCACGGTTCCATTCTCTGCTTCGCCCTACGTAGGCTGCAAGCCTGCCAGACGCGGCGGATAGAATATCTTCAGTTCCGTTTTGAATGAACAGCGGAGCCGGTTAGCCAGGAATATGCATCTAATCCACATATGGCAATGCCCCCGATTGCTCCCGTCTCGGACGGCGACATGAACTCCCGCGTCTTAGACAAGACCAGGCTCGTCAGCGTTGTTGTGTTGTTGGTGCTGCTCGTTTTGTGCGTAGCGTTCTCATGGACGACGCGCGATGCGATGGCGCATCTTCCCTTCCTTAGTGGACATGGAAACACGAGCAGCCTTGCCGGCAACGACAAGTCCCTCGTCGATTTGCGCCCATGGCAGACAGCCCAGGCCCTGGCGCCCCTCGCTGTAACCGCCGAAGAGACTGAATATGCGCGCCAGGCCGAGCACCTGGCCGATCACGAAGTGGATCAGGCTTTTGCTACAGCCCTGCGGCAGGCCAATCTGAAAGCGCAGCAGAGCACGTTCACCGGCGAGGCGCTTGCGCTTTCACAAAAGGTTGAACAGCTCAAGCAACTGGTTGCGCAGGACCAAGCGCAGGTTGCGAGCCTGACTTCGGCCTTGAGTTCTGCGGCTAACCAGACGAAGCAGGGTAAACAACCCGAAGCCGACAGTGACGATCTTGAGATTGCAAAGGCACAACTGGGGCTTGATTCAGACCAGCTTGACGATGCACAGCAGGATCTGGACCGGGCATCGGGGGATAACCGCGCTCAGATTCAAAGCGAGCTTTCCGCGCACGAGCAGTCGATGCGCAAGTACGATAGCGAGTCGGGCAACAGAGGCGAAGTGGCCCTGCTCTCCGTGGCGCGGCAAGGAACGCTGGCAAGACGGGTGAAGGGCTGGTTCAGCCAACGCAGCCGTTACCAGTTGATCATGCAGGCGCTCGCGCAGGCGCAGGACGATGTTCGCAGTCTGACTGGCGAGCACAATGCTCTCGAGACCCAGGCGAATGCGAACACTTCGATGACTGGCACTGCAACTGACCGTTCATCCCGGCTCGCCGATTTGAAAAGCAAGAGCGCAGAACGCCAGCTTCTCGGCATCTACGACGACCGGATCCAAAGCGAGCAACAACTTGCCACGGTTTACGGAAAGTGGTCCGCGCAGGTGCTGTTGCAGCACCGCATCCTGGTGCATCTGATCTTGCAGTCGCTGGCTCTGATTCTCTTCATCCTCATCTGCATGGTCCTGGCCGACGCTCTGGTGCGGCGGCTGATGGCTACCCCGGCACTCGGCCAGAGGCAGCGGCACACGTTGCGCAGCATCCTCGAGTTGAGTATTCAGGTTCTGGGCTTCCTACTCATCCTGCTTGCCATCTTTGGCGCACCGCAGCAGATGCCTACCATCCTTGGCCTAGCCACTGCTGGAATCACCATTGTGTTGCAGGACTTCATTCTCGCGTTTTTTGGCTGGTTCTCACTGATGGGCAAGAACGGCATTCGCGTCGGGGATCTGGTTGAGATCAACGGCGTGAGCGGAGAAGTAACCGAGATCGGCCTGATCC
>CAYQOQ010000111.1:0-16020 GCA_964419175.1 uncultured Occallatibacter sp.
GTGTTGCGGGCGCGGTTCAAGGATGCGCGGTTCTTCTGGGAGGTTGACCAGAAGACGCCGCTGGCGCAGCGTGTGGAGAGCTTGAAGAATGTGACTTTCCAGAAGCAGTTGGGAAGTTACGCGTGGAAGACGGAGCAGAATCTGCGCGTGGCAAAGGCTCTGGCGTCTGCGGTCAAGAACGCTGGAGTTGTTTTTGATGAAGCGGCGCTGCTGAAGGCTGTGGAACTAGCGAAGACCGATCTTACTACCGAGTTAGTCAAAGAGTTTACCGAGTTGCAGGGCGTGATTGGCGGGCTCTACGCGAAGGCGCAGGGGCTTGGCGACAAAGTCGGCGACGCAATTTACTCGCAATACATGCCGGCGTCGATTGAAAACGCGATTCCGCCGACTGCGGAAGGACAACTGCTGGGGCTGGCGGACCGGATACAGACGATTACGGAAATGTTTGGGATTCGCCTTGAACCAACAGGATCGAAAGACCCTTTCGCACTGCGACGGGCAGCGAATGCGATTGTGAAGATTCTGGCCGAGTCGGGGTTGCCATTGACCATTAGCGATGTGATATCCGCAGGTGCAAAAGCGTTCGACGAGTCTGGTCGGAAAAGCGCGTTGAATTTGAATGTTCCTGCTGGTGGTGCAACTGGGTTCGATTTTTCTGACAGCAAAGGCACACGCAGCTTCATGGCCGAGCGGTTGCAGTTCTTCTTGAAAGATGTGTGCGGGTTTGCTTATGACGTGGTCAGTGCTGTGCTGGCGGCCGATGCGGACGATGTGCGGGATGCAATTGCGCGGTCTGAGGCGTTGACGGCGGTGCGGGGCTCCGAAGATTTCGCGGCGATTTCGGCGGCGTTCAAGCGGATCAAGAATATTTTGCGGCAGGCGGAAGAGAAGAAGTTTGCGCTGGGAGCGGCTAAGGATGTGACGCTTTCAGCAGAGGCTCAGACGCTGGCCGATGCGGCTGGGGCGCTTGCGCCGAAGGTGGCTGAGCTGCGGCAGGAGCGGGCTTACGGCGAGGCGCTGGCTTTGATTGCGACGCTGCGGCCGGCGGTGGATGCGTTCTTCGATAAGGTGATGGTGCTGGATCCGGATGAGAAGATTCGCGGGGCGCACCTGGGGCTGATCGATGGAGTGCTGCGCGGGTTCTCGGGGATTGCGGACTTCAGCGAGATTGTTACGGGGTAGGAGTTGGGGCTGGTTCAGGATTGACTGACTTCAGGCTTGTATCTTCCCAGGTCTCAAAAGCGAGACCTGGGGCACCCAATCGTATTTGTGGAACAGTCGGTTGTTTCACTTCTTTTGACATTGAGATTCCTGCTTTCCCACCCTTGCGGCGGAAAAACCGCAAGGATGGGGCACCCAGCTTCATTGCGAACAGGACTCCGCCAAGTACACCGGTTTCTTCGCATCTTTGGGTGCTTCCACCCGTCTACAATCTATAGAGATGGCTGACACACTTTATTTGAGTTTGTGGTATCCGAATCTGCGCCTTGCGGCGCTTCCGGACAAGCTGGCGGCGGTGTTGGGGGCGTTTGCCAGGCACGGCGGAGAGGCTGGGGTTTACGCAGCCACCGTTTGGCCGATCAACTGGACCGAGACGCCTATCTTTCAGCGGGTGTGGGGACGCGGGGCCGTGACGGCCGGCCAAGGCGCTGAGCCGCGAGCGGCTGTCGAAGAGGCGCTTGAACTGCTGCACGACGACTATGCCTACGAGTTTCAGATTGGCTGGAGCTTGTGGGAGCTGGAAAACGCAAACGCAGGTCTCCTTCGGCAGGCTCAGGACAGGCTTTCGACTGCCCCTTCGCTTCGCTCGGGGTCCGCTCAGGAGGCCAATCTGCTGGACGCGCGCTGGGTGCGGGAGCCGCATCTGGTGCGGGTAACGGGGTTTGGGCCGCTGTTCGATGAGGGGACGTACGAGGCGGATGGACATATCCGCGTGGACTTTGGCTCGGACACGCCTTTTCTGGAAGAAGACGCGGATCTGGACACGGTGGGCGCTAAACACGTGGAAGAGAATGTGCGGCAACTGGTGGAGCTAACCGCGGCGGTCGAGAAGGATTCCGGGGCGACGGCGCGGCTGTTGTGGTCGGAGTTGGGCGAGAGTCTTGCGCAGCGGCTGGCGGCACGGCTGGGAGTGAGGAACTAACCTGGTGCATTTCACCATTGAGCGGTTGCGGACGATGGTGCTGGCGGCAGGGGTTCTGCTGCTGGTGGCGCTGGGGGCATTTCTGGCCGTAGCGCGGTTCAGGCATCCGATCAACCTGAAGGAGCTGCCCAAGCGGCTGGGCATCGACATCCAGCAAGAGGCCAACGGGGTTACCTTCTCCCATGCGCTGGGCGCTCACTCTCAATTCAAGATTCATGCGTCGAAGGTGGTGCAGTTGAAGGACAACCGCGCGCTGCTGCACGACGTAAAGATTGAGCTGTATGGGGAAGACGGCAGCCGCGTGGACCGCATCGAGGGCGCCGAGTTCGAGTACGACCAGAAAGACGAGACGGCAACGGCAGCCGGGCCGGTGGAGATTACGCTGATGCGGCCTGGGGTGGCTCCAGCGATTGCGCCCAAGGCGACTCCGGACAAGATTGTGAATGACAAGGCGCTCGCGAAACCACTGGCAACGGCGGCCGAGGAAGCTGAGTCCGGCGAAGTGCATGTGAAGACCAGCGGGCTGACCTTTAACCAGAAGACCGGGATAGCGACGACCAGCCAGCGGGTGGATTTCTCTCTGAAGCAAGGCTCGGGCAGCTCGATGGGCGCTACTTACGACTCGCAGCAGGGCGTTCTGGTTCTGGATCGGGCGGTGGAACTGAGGACGGAGCGCAACGGGGACGCGATTGCGATTCATGCCCAGCATGCGCAGTTTGAGCGCGGCAGCAAAGTGTGCCTGATGCGGGCCGCGACGGCGGATTACCGCGGCGGACAGGCTACGGCAGCCGAGGCGAAGGTTCTTTTCCGGGACGACGGGTCGGCGGTGCGGCTGGACGCGACGAACGGGTTCTCGCTGTCGACAGCCACGGGGGGGCGCCTGGCGGCGCCGGCCGGAGCGATGGAGTTCGACGAGCGCAACCAGCCCCGGCACGGTCACCTGGAGGGCGGAGTGCGGATGGACTCGGTGAGCGGGAACCGGCAGATGCATGGGACTTCGCCGGTGGTTGAGTTGGAGTTCACCGCGCAGGGCCTGTTGCACAGGGCGCACCTGGAGCGGGGAGTGGAGTTCCGCAGCGAGGAGGCAAGCGGCGAGGCTGGGACCGCGGGCGCACAGCGGTCGAGCCGGACGTGGCGCTCGCCGGTAGCGGACGTAGAGTTTCGGCAGGCTGGCCGCGGAAAAGTGAGACATGGACAGGTGGAACCGGCCAGCATTCACGGCAGCGGCGGCGTCACGATTACGGGCGTGAGCCAGCGGGGCAAGGTGGCTCCTTCGCCATCGAAGCTGGTGGCCGATGAAGTAAAAGGCGAGTTCGGACCGGATTCGACATTGACGGCCATTACCGGCGTGGGCCATGCCGGCATGGAGCAGACGACCGCAACGGGAGACAAAGAAACGGCGAGCGGGGATCGGCTGGAAGCGCATTTTGACGCTGGGACGAACGGCGCTAAGAAGGACCAGGTGCGGGACGGGCTGAGCAGCCAGGCTCAGATTCAGTCGGCGGTGCTGGATGGGCATGTGGTGCTGATCGAACAATCGCCGGCGAAAGCCGGAGCGCCGCCGCAACCACCGCTGCGGGCGACCGCGGGGCGGGCTGCGTATGAAGGCGCGGGAGAGTGGCTGCATCTGACGGCGAGTCCGCGGGTGGAAGATGGCGCGATGCAACTGACAGCGGACAAGATCGATGTGTCGCAGGAGTCGGGAGATGCGTTTGCGCACGGCAACGTGAAGGCAACCTGGGCGGACACGGGCAAGAACGGGAGAAGCGCGGCGAATGCGCGGGCTGGCCAGGACAGCATCTCCCTGGGCGGGCAGGGCCCGGTGCACGCGATTGCGCAGGAGGCTCAACTGCACCGCGCGAACGAGCAGGCCACATTCAAGGGACAAGCGCGGCTGTGGCAGCAGGCCGACTCGATTGCCGGACCGGTGATTGTGCTGGATCGTCAGAAGAAGACGCTGGTGTCGCGGAGTACGGATGCGGCGGAGCCGGTGCGGGTGGTGTTGCTGAGCGCCGCGGGGCTGGAGCCTGGCTCACCCGCGGGCAAGGAATCGGGCGGAAAAGCCAACGCGCCTTCGGTGATCCGCATACATGGGGGCGAGCTTGACTACTCCGACGTGGACCGCAAGGCGGTAATGGTTGGCGGCGCGCTGGGGCCGGTGGTTGCAGACACGGGTTCGGCGAATTCGATTTCAAACCGGGTGGAGTTGTTTCTAGTACCAGCGGGCAGCCACGCGGACAAAAACAGCGGGCAGGGGCAGGTGGAGCGCATGACTTCGAGCGGCCACGTTGTGGTCAGCTCCGAGGGGCGGCGCGGAACCGGCGAGCAACTGACGTACACGAGCAAGACCGGGGAGTATGTGCTGACTGGAACCGCGGCCACACCGCCAAGGATTACCGACCCGGCGCGGGGAAACGTGACCGGCGAGGCTTTGATTTTCCATGGCCGCGATGATAGCGTCAGTATCGAAGGCGGCGGACGTGAGACCAGGACTGAAACCACGGTGCGCCAGGGACAAGGCAGAAGCGAGCCACACAAATAAATGGACACACTGATTGCCGAGGGAATTGGCAAGTCGTACAAGGGACGGCAAGTAGTACGCGGCGTTGACCTGAATATCTCGCGCGGCGAGGTGGTGGGACTGCTGGGGCCGAACGGCGCCGGCAAGACGACCAGCTTCTACATTATCGTGGGATTGGTAGCGCCGGAGACAGGCCGCGTCCTGGTAGACGAAACCGACATTACGCGTGTACCGATGTATCTGCGCGCGCGCAACTTCGGGATCAGCTATCTTCCCCAGGAGCCTTCGGTCTTCCGCAAACTCACGGTGGAGGAGAACATTTTGGCGGTGCTGGAGGCGCAGCCCCTGGGCTACCGGCAGCGGCGCACACGCACCGAGCGGCTGATCAGCCAATTGAACCTGGGGCATATCCGCACCACGCGGGGCTATGCTCTCTCGGGCGGCGAGCGGAGAAGGGTGGAAATTGCGCGGGCGCTGTGCATTCAGCCCAACTTCATTCTGCTGGACGAGCCATTCAGCGGCATCGATCCGATTGCCGTGCTGGAGTTGCAGAAGATCATCTTCGATTTGAAGGCCGCGGGCATTGGGGTTTTGATCACGGACCATAATGTACGCGAGACGCTGAGCGTGACCGACCGGGCGTACATTATTGCCGAGGGACGGATCTTCCGGGCCGGAACGCCGCACGAGCTAGGCAACGACGTGGAGGTACGGCGCGTCTATCTGGGCGAGGGTTTCTCGCTTGGCTGAGGCGGGAGGACTGTCAAGAGCCGGGATACGCGAAGGGATGGAGCTGATTCCATAGAGAAACTGCCTGATGGTTGGATTCCCCGAACCGGAAAGTTGTATCGAAATGCGGCAGTTTTCCCTTTAAGCTTTTTCTCATACGATTAAACTTTGATTGAGTTCCAACAGGGAACGAGTCCCATTTATGGCGCTGCTGCAACCAAGACTGACTTTGAGAGTGTCGCAACGCCAGATCCTGACTCCGGGCCTGATGCAGATGGTCAGCGTGTTAGCGCTGAACAAGCTCGAACTGAAGGAGATGATCGATGCCGAGATGGTGGAGAATCCCGTCCTGGAAGAGATTGACGAATCGGTTCCGATGCTGGATGAGGTGGCGGCCCGGCTGGAGCGCAATGAGCGCGAGGAACGGCTGGGCCTGCTGGACAAGGGAGCGGAGGCGCCTGCGGACGCACCCAAGGACCCATTCAACGAGGTCGATTTTGGATCGTACTTCCAGGATTATCTTGACCCAGGGTACCGGACGCAACCGGAGTACGAAGATAGCGAAAAGCCCTCGTTTGAGAACTTTCTCTCCCAGCCTACGACTCTGTCCGATCACCTGGCGTGGCAGTTGGGGGCTCTGAGCCTTACGCCAGAGCTGCACAACGCGGCGGAGCTGGTCATTGGCAATCTGGATGAGGATGGGTATCTGGCCGCAAGCGAGGAGGAACTGGCCGCGGCTTTGGGGCAAATCGCCGTGGAGCACACGCCGGAGAGTGAAGCCGCTGGCGAGATTGCGTTAGAGAACGAGACGGCAGCGCTCGAGCTGGTGCGACGCGCAGTCGACCTGGTGCAGCATCTTGACCCGGCCGGGGTGGGCGCGCGGGATTTGCGCGAGTGCCTGCTACTCCAGATTGCGGCGCAGCAGCAAGAGTTTGGCCAAGTGTATGCGAAGCGGCCTGCTGAGACGGAGGAGAATCCGCACGGCAGCCTGAAGGCCGAGGCCGAGGCGAAGCTTGAGGAGCGGCGGCGCAGCATGGAGGTTGGGGCGCTGATTGTGGACCGCCACTTGCCTCTGCTGCAAAAGCGCGACCTGAAGGATCTGGCGCGGGCGGCGCAGATTACGGCCGAAGAGGCTCACGCGGGGATGGAGTTTATCCGCACGCTGGACCCCAGGCCAGGCCGGCTTTACAACCGCGAGCAGACGCGCCTGATTGAACCGGACGTGGTTTTTATCAAGCGCGGCGGCGAGTGGGTTGTGTCCATGAACGAGGAAGACCTGCCCAGCCTGCGGCTTAGCTCGCGCTACCGGCGGATGCTGACGGCTGAAGGCACCGATAAGGAAGTCAAGGATTACGTAAAGGAACGGTTCCGCTCGGCGATGCAGTTGATGCGGAATATCGCGCAGAGGAAGAGCACGATTGTGCGCACGTGCGAAGTGATTGTGCGCCGGCAGCAGGAGTTTCTGGACAAGGGTGTTGAAGCTCTGCGGCCGATGATGATTAAAGAAGTGGCCGAGGAGCTTGGCGTTCATCCCTCGACGATCAGCCGCGCGGTGGCCAACAAATATGCGCATACGCCGCAGGGCGTGCTGGAGCTGCGGTTCTTCTTCTCAGAGGGATCGAACGGGCCCGAGGGCGCGGATACGCCGCTGCTGGTGCTGAAGCGCAAGGTGAAGAAGCTGATTGAGGATGAGGATGCAAAGCATCCGCTGACCGACGACCAGCTTGCCGCGATGCTGCAGGCGCAGGGGATTCAACTGACGCGGCGCACGGTGGCCAAGTATCGCGAGGATATGAATATTCCTTCGACGCACCAGAGGCGGAAGAGGGATTAGGGTGGTGTCCGAAGTTCATAACATAATTGCGACTGTCATTCTGAGTGAATGGGGCCCCAAACGTTTCTCAGTTTGGGGGTGGTGAGCGAAGAATCTGCTTTTGAATTCCCCCAATTTTGTACGCGAATTTTAGACTCACCACACTAGCTTATTAATGCGATCCCAGGTCCCAGAATCGGGACCTGGGGCACCCGCTATTACTTCTCCAGACAGACACAGTCGCTAGAGATTAACGCTGTTGTTCATCAGCGTAATCTCCGGCACGCTACCACCACATTCGATGGTTACGGTGGCGCCTTTCAGGTCCGCGCCGTTGGGAACCGCTAATGTGACCTGAACTGTCTTCGGCGTCAGGTCGGTTGGCGCTTTGAGTGCGGGGACACTGGCGGTGGCAATGGTTTTGCCTGCGCGGTCGCGGAGAACGACTTTGGAGGCGGGGGCATCAACGGCACCCACCGAGTGGACGGTGACGGCGATGCGCGAGCCGTCGACTTTTACATCTTCAGGATCGATGCCGAGATCGGGGCGCGACCAGTAGGGCGTTCCCTTGCTGGCGAGCTTCAACTCGATCACCGTGGTTGTGCGCGGGGCAAAGGTGATTTCGATGTCCTTGCTGCGCTCGAAGGGGACGGTGCTTGTCGCTACGTCTTTCAGAGGGGCGTCGGGCGCGGGCTGCGCATTGCCAATTTCCTGCTGCGTTCCTTGCGTTACAGTCCACTGGCCGGGGTCGATCTCCCATCCGGTCATGTGCGCTTTCACGGGAACGGAGTCGAGATTGTAAGCGATGATCTTGACGTGATCGGGCGTGGCCTCAGGCACGAGGATGGCGACGCTCTGATCGTTAGCCGGCGCGTCAAACTTCCAACTGACGGCGTTGCCGGGGTAGCAATAATTGCGCATAAGTGCTACGCCGCCGAGACGCGAGCGCTGCAGTTCGCCGTTGTTGAAGTAGATGCGATCGATCCAGAGACTGCCCTTGGTGTTGATGAACTCGCGCTCGTGCGCGGTCTGGATTTGCGAGGCATAGACCTTGTTGAGGTAAGAGGTGTCGCCGGTGGCTTGCCAGGCGAGCTGCGAGACGGTCTCGCCGACTTGCGTGGACTTGCTGGCTGCGGCGATGAGCGGCTCGGTCTGGGTCTTGCGCAGGTTGAGCATGTCGAGCGCGTCGGCGTTGAGCAATTGCAGCGCTTCGACGGGTGCATCGACAAAGGGCTTGACGTATTTGGGATCGTTGGTCCAGCGATAGGCGGCCCACAAGATGAACCAGGGCCTCATGCCAGTGGGCTTGTCTTCGTCGGACTTGAAGTTGACCTCGGCGTGCAGCGAAGGCTTGCCATCGGGGCCGGGCTTGTAATGCGCGAGGATGCCGTCGGCGAGTTCAAGGATCATCTTGCGCGTTTCCGGCGAGCCGTTGAAGAGCACCAGCGAAAGCGCGGGATGGAAGACCATGTAGGAGGCTTCTTTCGACCATCCCCACACGCCGCCCTCGGCCATCTTGGCGCCGCTGAAGTAACTGGACCGCACGTGGCGATGGCCGGCCTCGTTGATGCCGGTGAGCCACTCGAGACGCTTGGCGGTGACCATAGCGCGCTCGATCTGCTCAGGGCTGCCGAAGTCGAGCTGCATGGATTCGCCGAGCACGTTGAGCCCGTCTTCGTAGCTGTGCAGTTCATCGGTTTGGATGGTGGCCAGGCCGTTGGTAAACATGTGCTGTGCATACATGGCGTCCATTTCCTTCCACAAGGACGCTTTGATTTTTTCGGGAGTGGAACCCATCATGGCGAGGCCCGGCCACCACTCGGTGAAGTCGCTGTCGTCAGAGAGGCCGCCGCCAAATTCACCGTTTGAGATCTGGCGATTGTCGATGTACCAGTTGATGAGGCGCTTGAGGTAGCCGAGGTCTTCCACTTGCAGGAAGGCCCACTGCGGCACGCCGGCGGGCGCTTGCGGCAGGATGAACGGCGGGCGCACCTGCTCGAGATTTTTCTCGTGCCAGTATTTGCGGCCGAGATCGTTTTCCGGATCGACGCGGAGCAGATCGGAGATGTCGCCGTCAAAGCGGTTGAAGAGGTTGAGGCGGCGCGAATTCACGCTCTCTTCCACCATGTTGGCGTATTCGTCGCGCACCTGCGTGAGGCGGTCAACAATGTGTTCGGGGAGCGCGTCTTTGTAGGACTTGAAGATGAGACGCAGCTCGGCGCCTTCAAGCGCGGACGTATTGAAGTCCGCACTCTGCGCGGCGATGGTGATGTAGAGGCTTTTGCCGTTGGACAGGATGCGGTCACGCGTGTCGAGCCAGAGCGTGTGCGGCGCGCCGGGCTTGACGGCGAAGGTGAAGGAAAGCATGTCGCGCATGGGCCAGAGCGGATCTTTGATCTCGATGTTCATCGGGATCACGCCGTCGGCATTGGGCGCGAGCTTGAGCGCGGGCAGGTCGATGGCGATACCGTCGAGGCCGCCGTCCATATTTTCCCATCCGTAGGAAGTGCCGTGACCAACATCGGCCATCTGCGCGCGGAAGTCGGCGGGAACGAGGATGTGGACGATGGGCAGGCCGGATTGCGTGTCTTTGCGCGGCGTGGCGGGAACCATGACGGTGGGCATGGCCATCATGGTCATGCGCTCGTCGGCGGGAAAGCGGCCGGCGATAAAGTCGACCAGCGGCTTTGCGGAGGGATTGTCGTCCGGCGTGATTTTGCCGGTAAGTTTGTAGCGCAGCGTGGCGACGCCGGTGGGTTCTGCGCCGGGGTGGACATAGTAGGCGGAGAGCTCGCCGATGGGCTGCTCCTGCTCGACGTTGGTGAAGCGGATTTTTTCGCTGCCAGGGAATGGCTTGTCGAATTGGTGGAAGGTGATCTCCTGGCCACGGGGACGCTCGAAGAGAGTTTTATCCGAGTCAGTTCCCTTCTCCAGATCATGGGAAAGGATGCTCATGTTGCCCCACGCGCCGCCAGCGATTTCAAGGTGATTCCATGGTTCGTCGGGCATGTTGAAGGTGATGGCCTTGCCGGAGAGCGAGTAGCAATCCCAGTCGGGCAGTTCGTAGAAGTCGTCGCGGCCGATGAGGCGGGAGCGATTGTAGACGCCGGGCCATGTGGTTTCGCGGATGCCGTCGTTGGCCTTCCACCACCAGCGGGCGAGATCGAAGGCGTCGTGGATTTCAACTTTGCGAATCGTCGTCGAGGACGAGTCGAGCACAACGGGCGTGTCGCCGGGGCGATTCCATCCATACTTGAGGTTCCACTCGGTTTGCCAGTTTGTTGCATGGCCGGAGCCGGAGTCAAAGCGGCCCTCGGCCGACACTACGGAAGCGCCGGGACCAGTGGGCGATGCGGCTGCGCCGGTGGCGACGGTGCGATCGAGCGCAGGGAGGGTTAGCGGCAGTTCATTTTTTGCGAGCGAGGCTATGTTGTCGTCAGAAAGCGAGCGGTCGTAGATGCGCAGCTCGTCGATATCGCCGGCGCGGTCGTAGCTATAGGAAGTTTCAACGCCGGTGGGACCGATGACGCGCGAGTGCGGACCGAACTGATCGAGGTTGGTATCGAAGAGGCCGGTGGCGGCCTTGGTTGCGGCGAGCTTGCCGTTCACGTAGAAGCGGATGCCGCTGGTCTCGTCCCATGCGAGCGCAAGGTGAATCCACTCGTCGGGCTTTGGCTGCTCGGGGAGCTTGATGGAGACGCGGGTACGGCCGAGGTTGACGTCTGTGACAAAGGCGTCGAAGCCGTGGCCGTTCCAGTCGATGCGCATCCACACCATGTCCCAACTGGAGTGGTCGGCGTAGCCAACGCGGAAGACAGGAAATTCTGTTTGGTCGAGAGGCTCGCGCGAGCGCCAGAAAAAGGAGAGCGTGCCGCGCTGCGCGTAGATGTTGCCCGGTGCCCAGTAAGAGAGAAGCTGCGTGTTGCCGCACTGAATGTACGGGCCATGCGGACCGTTGGGAAGAATCTTGACGTCCTTGACGTAGTTGGGGACGGGGTTGCCACCGGCCGCGTAGTCGGCGTTGAAGCCGTTGTCGCCAGAGAGATAAAAGAGCAGGCCGGGTTCAGTTGCGTGCGGATTCGGAGGCAGAACAGAAGCCGTAGTGGGCGGCGCGTATTGAACGGCGACCTGAGCCCGTGCGGCGGAGAGAACGACAAGGCCCAGAAGCGGGCAAAGCACAAAAAGAGGGCGCACACTAAGCATGAAGCAACTCCTCGAATCCGAATGATGCGGGGGTGAGCGTTGCGTTCAGAGCGCCGCGAACTGGTCAGACCACGCGGAGCAATTGTCGCTGTTGCGGCACGGTTTTGGCAAATGGCAAGAATTGCCGAATGTGGGCGGATTGTTTCACAAGCAATGCAGCTTTGCGGAGGTATTCTTGTTGCATGAGCGATGCGATGAAAGCCGCGCTGCTTTACGGCGCAAGAGACATTCGAGTGGAGGCGTATCGGCGCCCCGAGTTGCAACCGGGGATGGTGCTGCTGCGGACCCGGCGTGTGGGCATTTGCGGGTCGGACCTGCACTATTACGAAGAGGGCCACTGCGGCGCATCGACGCCGGACCGGCCGTTTGTGCTGGGGCATGAGTTTGTCGCGGATGTTGCGGCGGTGGCGGACGGCGTGGACGCGGTTCGCGTGGGCCAACGCGTGACGGCGAATCCGGCGCGGGCTTGCGGGTTCTGCGACTACTGCAAGGCGGGCCGGGGAAATCTTTGCCGCAAGACGATCATGCTGGGGAGCGCGAGCAGAAGACCGCCAATCGATGGTGCGATGGCGGAGTATCTGACGGTGCGCGGAGATCAGTGCTGCGTGCTGCCGGACGAGATGGACGACACGCTGGGCACGATGATTGAGCCGCTGGCCGTAGCGCTGCACGCGGTGAAGCGCGCGGGCGGCGTCTCAGGCAAGCGCGTTTTTGTGGCGGGAGCGGGAACCATCGGGCGGCTGGTGGCGATTGTTGCGAAGGCGTTTGGAGCGGTGCCGGTGGCGATCAGCGAGATTGTGCCGGCGCGGCGCGAGCGTGCAGTCGAGGGCGGCGTGGATGTGGTTCTCGATCCGGGTGCGAAGGATTTCGGCGAGAGGGTGAAGGCATTGACGGGCGATGGATTCGACGCGCTGTTTGAAGCGTCGGGGTCGGCCCTGGCGCTGCGGCAGTTGTTCGAGATTGTGCGGCCGGGTGGAACGATTGTGCAGATCGGCACGGTGCCGACGGAAGGCATTCCGCTGCCCTGCTACGAGGTGATGCACAAGGAGTTCAGCTACATCGGATCCTTGCGGTATGGCAATGTGTTTGGAGAGGCGATCCGGCTGGTGGCTTCCGGGCGCGTGGACTTGCGGCCGCTCTACAGCGGAGAGTTTGCGCCGGATGAAGCGGCGAAGGCGTTTGAAGTTGCTGCTGACAAGGCGCGGTCGTTGAAGGTGCAGATACGGCTGTGACGGGTGACGCAGGAGTTTGCAGCGTTTGTTGAGCCAAGCCTTCGTTTTGTTACGATCGCTCCCGAAAGATGGGCCGGTTGAGTGTTGTCGTATCCCACCCTAACCGCAAAAGACGCGGTTAGGATGGGGCACCCAGCTTGGTTCGACAGCAAGCGATCAAAAGCCAGAAGCTGCTTTTACATTGCTTCGGGGCTTTCGATTCCCAACCATGCCAACACGACGACTAACTCGCGTAGAGCAACGGCTGCCGTCGCGAGCAGAAATGTTTTGCGCGCTGGGTCCTCTTCAGTGAGGATGTGATGACGGTGGTAAAAGTTGTTGAACTCCTGCGCTAACTGAAAAGCATGCTTGGCGAGATAGGCCGGCTCGGAGCTTGCGATGCACTGCTCAAGCACAAGCGTGCGGCGCGCGGCGCGCAGCCACAACGCCCAGATGTCTTCATTCTCTTCGCCGACGAGATAGCTTCCGGCCTTTCCTAACTCCGCTAACGACGCGAACTCCGCTAACACCGCTTCCGGCGTGGTTGCGGCCTTACGGAAGATGTTGCGGGCGCGGACAACGGCGTATTGAATGTAGGGGCCAGTTTCGCCCTCGAAGCTGAGCGCATCTTTGAAATCGAAGGCTATGACGGAGTTGCGCGTGAACTTGAGCATGAAGTAACGCAGCGCGCCGATGGCGATCTGCTTGGCGATCTGCTGGCGTTCGGTTTCGGCATTCTCGCCCGTTCCGCCGGTCTGGCGCGCATCGACTTCGGCGCGGGTGGCGACGATGAGTTTGTCGATGAGGTCGTCGGCCTTGACGCCGAAGCCCTTGCGGCCGCTGACTTCGATGTAGGGGCGGGCCAAGTCTTCAGCAGAGACGTCATAGCCGAGTTCGACGGCGCAGCGCGGCGTGAGCGCCACCATCTCATAACTGAAGTGCGTGTAGCGATCGGCTTGGTCGGTGTACCCCATGCCGCGCAGGGCCTGGATCACGTTGGCCTGCGGGTCGGACTGGCGCGTGTCAATGACGTTGTAGATGGCTTGCGCGCCGCCGAACTGCGGGTGCGTTGCCTCGCCGTCGACGGTCGAGATCCAGCACTCGTGATGCGGGTAGGTGAAGAAGGGTTTGTAACCGAAGTCCTTGCCGAGCAGGCCGAACTTCCAGAGGTGATAGGCAATGTCTTTGCCGACGTAGGTGACGGTGCCGTTGGAGCGGACGATGACCTTTGCGTCTTCGTTGAGATCGCCTTCGACAACATCCGCGCCGGGGCGGGTCATGACCCAGCAGCCTTTGTTTTTGCCTTCGTTCTCGAAGTAAAGCACGCCGGACTGCTTGAGCTTTTCGAAGGCGGCATCCCAGAATTTGAGGTGGAGAATTTCGCTCTCGCGGGGCAGGAAATCGTACTCGATGTCGAGGCGGAGCATGGTTTCAAGATGGCGGCGGAGGACGGCGGTTGAAATCAGCTCGGCAACTGCGGAGGTTTCGTTGCCGCCTTCTTCAAGCTGGTGCAATGTGGCGTAGCGCAGTTGTTTGCGCTCGGCGTTTTCCGCGTCGGTCCCTGCTGAATACCACTGCGAGGTCTTGGCGTAGAGGTCCCAGCAGTAGAAATCAATGCGCTCGCCCTTCTGCTTGAGTTCGTCGAGGAGGGTGCGAACACCGGCCAGAGTGCGGCCTTCAAGATGAAGGAAGCCGACCACTACATCGGCAACTTGAACGCCGGTATTGTCAATGTAATTTTGCACGTCGACTTTTTGTCCGGCGGCGCGCAGCAGGCGGACGAAGGTGTCGCCGAGGATGGAGTTGCGCAGGTGGCCGATGTGCGCGGCTTTGTTCGGGTTAATACTGGTGTGCTCTACGAGAGAGTGCAGACCGCTCGATTTCAGTTCTAGGCCTGCACCGCTTGCAACCAGACGCGCACCGGCGGCGCGATCGAGGCGGGCGTTGATGTAGCCGGCGCCAGCGACTTCGAAGCCGGCGAAACCATCGAGCGAGCCGAGTGCGGCGACAACTTCCTGGGCGATGATTTTGGGGGCCTTGCGAAGTTTGCGGGCCAGTTCGTAGGCGATGGGGGTGGACAGCTCGCCGAATTTGAGGTCTGGCGGAATCTCGACGGGGATGTTCAGGAGTTCGAGATCGTATTTTGACTTGAGAACACCGCGAAGGTGTTCGGCGAAGCGATTTTGCAGTTCGAGATACACGTCGGGTGGGCCTCAGAAATCCTTGATTTCCAAGGTGATTTTACCACCTGCGGTGGGACGGACGTGGCTTCGCCGCCTAGAGGGTCCGAGGCAATCGCATGAACGACAAATGGTTGCCGATTGTCCATCTTTTGGCACCGCCCCTACGGGGCTTTGTGGCACATTACGGCCCCTAACCCCACGCTGAAGCGCGGGGCTAACGAACTTTGCGCCTCCGGCGCGGGAGATTGGAAGCCGTTCGATCATCAAAATTCGTTCATTCAATTGCCCTAAGCGTTTATGCGGCAACCGGCGCAAAGTAATGCCGATGCCGTAAGATGGAGAGTAGATTGCCTTGATATTTCCGGCTGGCGTTAGCGGAGAATTGAACGCAAAGTCCCTCCCATGACTAATTCAGCATCCAGCAAAGAACGTTTTTATCTGACCACGCCGATTTACTACGTGAATGCGAGGCCGCACCTGGGCCACGCCTACTCAACCATTGTGTGCGACGCCATTGCCAGAAGGAAACGAGCGCTGGGCGTCGACACTTATTTCTTGACCGGGACCGACGAACACGGGCAGAAGATTGAGCGCTCGGCGGAGTTGGCCGGGCGCACGCCTGCCGAGTTTGCCGCGGCGATCTCCGGCGAGTTTCGCGGGCTGTGGGATAAGTTGGGCCTGAGCTACGACGACTTTATCCGCACCACCGAAGAACGGCACAAGCGCGGCGTACAGAAGCTGTTTGCAACGCTGCGCGACAAGGGATTTATTTACAAGGGCAGCTACACCGGGCAGTATTGCGTATCCGATGAGGCCTATGTGGACGGACCGCCGGGAACGGTTTGCTCCGACTGCGGGCGCATTACGGAGACGGTGAGCGAGGAGAATTATTTCTTCAAGCTGTCGGCGTTCGAGCGCAAGCTGCTGGAGTTTTACGAAGCGAATCCAGGGTTCATGGGGCCGGAGTCGACGCGGCGCGAAGTGATTTCGTTTGTGCGTGGGGGCCTGAAGGACTTGTCTGTGAGCCGGACGAGTTTCTCGTGGGGCATTCCGGTGCCGGACGATGAGAAGCATGTGGTGTACGTGTGGCTGGATGCGCTGGCCAACTACATAACGGCGTTGGGGTATGGGTCGGACGATCCGAAGGACCAGGAGCGCTTCAAGAAGTTCTGGCCGGCGGACATGCACCTGATCGGCAAGGAGATCAGCCGATTCCA
>CAYQOQ010000112.1:0-15924 GCA_964419175.1 uncultured Occallatibacter sp.
GGATCAGTAGCTGGATCCAGAACGACTTTGAACGCGTCGTCTTTCCCCAGCATCCTTCCCTTGCAGAAATCAAGCGCATTCTTTTGAGTCCGGGCACTCCGGAGGCAGCCTGCTATGCCTCGCTGTCCGGGTCCGGTTCGGCACTCTATGGGTTGTATCTGACCCGTGGGGATGCGGAAGCCGCTCAAGTCAGGTTGAATGAGCAGGTCCAAGAGGTAAAGGTGCGAAGCACCCTCACCCGGACCCTGCTGCGGCAGGCCTACTGGGACGGAATGCTTTTGCAATAAGTAGATTGACAGTTGTCCGTTGCGCACGTGAAACTCACGGACGGCTGTGAATGTTGGGCGATCGTCTAATGGTAGGACAATGCCCTTTGGAGGCATTTGTCCAGGTTCGAATCCTGGTCGCCCAGCCAAGTTTTCTAATGCGGTACCCGAAGAACAGCCAAAGCCAACCAGCTTGGAGGTAGTCGGAAATGGAAGCGGGAACATCGACGGTGATAGCGGAAGACAAAAAGCCGGAAAGCGTATCAAACTCTCAGCGCGACGGTGCGGGCAATCAAGCCGCTCCAAAAGATCCTCAGCAGGTCGTTGCCCAGGCCAAGGACGCCAAGCCGGCCCCGGAACGCAAGCGGACCCGCAACCTGAGCGAGGACAAACGCTTCAAGCTGTTCAGCGGTACGGCCAACAAGCCGCTGGCCGAAGAAATCGGCCGTCACATCGGAGTTCCGGTGGGCGAGGTCAAGATTCAGCGCTTTGCCGATGGCGAAGTGTACTTCCAACTTCTCGAGAACGTGCGCGGAGTGGATGTGTTTGTGGTGCAGCCCACCTGCTATCCGGTGGACCAACATCTGGTGGAGCTTCTGGTCATGATTGACGCGCTCAAGCGGGCCTCGGCGGCCAGAATCACGGTGGTGGTTCCCTACTACGGCTACGCCCGCCAAGATCGCAAAGACCGCCCCCGCGTGGCCATCAGCGCCAAGCTGATTGCCGATTTGCTGACCACCGCAGGCGCCAATCGCGCCCTTTTCGTCGACCTGCACGCCGCCCAGATTCAGGGCTTCTTCAACATTCCCGTCGATCACCTCTTCGCCAGCCCGGTGCTGGTGAGCTACTTCCGCGAGCTCAAGCTGCCCAACCTGACCGTGGTTTCTCCAGACGCGGGCGGCGTGGAGCGCGCGCGGTTCTTTGCGCAGAAAATTGGCGCGCCGCTGTCCATTGTGGACAAGCGCCGCACCGACATGAATGTTGCCGAGGTGATGCACGTCATCGGCGACGTCGCCGGCAAAACCTGCCTCATCCTTGACGACATCATCGACACGGCCGGCACACTGGTAAAGACCGTAGATGCCCTTTATGCCTCAGGCGCGACAGCCGTTTACGCCTGCGCCAGCCACGCCGTGCTCTCGGGCCCGGCCGTTGACCGCATCGCCGCATCGCGCCTGGTTCAGTTGGTCGTCACCGACACCATCCCGCTGCGCGAAGCCGCACAGAAGTTGCCCAAGATCAAGGTGCTTTCCATCGCCGGCCTGCTGGGCGCGGCCATTGAGAGCATCCACATGGAAACCAGCGTAAGTTCGCTGTTCAACTAGCAGGGGTCAGGGATCAGGTTTCAGGGATCAGTGGCCCGCAATGACAATTAACAGCCGGCGACAGGCTGACGGCAGACGGGAATCGGCATGCAGTTCTTCTGACCCCTGACCCCTGACCCCTAGCCCCTACAAAGGGAGCGGCCCCAAACAGCCCGTGCCCGATATCAGGAAACGAGAGACGCAATGCCAGAAGTAGTCATAGCCAAGCCCCGTGAGGGCAAGTTCAACAAGAACGCCGCGCGCCGCGTACGTGTCGCCGGCAAGATTCCAGCCGTACTGTATGGTTCCGGGCAGGACCCGATTGCTGTTGAAGTGGAACCCAAGCAGATTTCCCGGATTCTGTTTTCCGAGTCCGGCCATAACAGCATCTTTGACGTGGAGATTGCCGGCCAGCCAACCGCAAAGGCCATGATCGTCGACTGGCAGCGCGAGCCGATCAATGACAACCTGATCCACATCGACCTGAAGCGGATCGCCCTCGACAAGGTTTTGCGCGTCAAGGTGCGCGTGAAGCTGCTGGGCATTCCCGTGGGCGTCAAGACCTCCGGCGGCATTCTGGACCAGGTGATGCGCGAGGTGGAAATCGAGTGTCTGCCAACCGACATTCCCGGCCACGTCGATCTCGACGTGAGTGGGCTGGAGATGTACGGGGCGCTGCGCGTAAGCGACCTGCCGCACTCGGACAAGATCAAGTATCTGAATGCCGAAGACGCGACCGTGGCCCACGTGGTCTCGATCCGCGAGGAAGCGCCGACGCCTGCTGAGACTGAAGCAGCCGCCATCGCCGCCGCAACTGCCGCAACCGCCGCCGAGCCCGAAGTTGCCAAGAAGGGCAAGACCGAGCCTGAGGCCAAGAAGGCCGACGCCGGGGCAAAGAAGTAAGCCTTGGCCGGAGAAAGTGAATCCCGTAACCGGCGTTGCCCTTTCCTGATAGTGGGTTTGGGCAACCCCGGTCCGGAGTATCTGTGGACCCCGCATAACGTTGGGTTCATGGCCATTGACCGCATCGCCCGGCAGGAAGGGGTTGTGGTTCAAAACCGGCGCTGCCGGGCTGCTACCGCAACCTGCCGTTTGGGGGGGCGCGAAGTGATCCTAGCCAAGCCGGAGACTTTTATGAACCTGAGCGGGCTTGCAGTCGCTGCTCTGGTTCAGGAATTTGAAGCGGACCCGGCCCGGGACTTGCTCGTGATTCACGACGAGTTGGACCTGAAGCTGGGGACCTTCAAGATCAGGGAGCGCGGTTCGCCCGCCGGGCACAACGGAGCCCGCAGCATCACCGGCGCCCTGGGGACTCAGGAGTGGTTGCGCCTACGCATTGGCGTAGAGCTCGACCTGCCTCCTGAAGCAATTGCGGCCGGTGGCGGAAGGCGTCCGGGTAAAGATTACCTGCTCTCGCCGATGCGCAAGGCGGATTTGACGGTTTTGGACGAGGTGCTTGACCGGGTGGCAACGGCCACGCGGCGCATCCTCGAACTGGGGCCGGCAGCCGCGATGAACGAGTTCAACCGCAAGGAAGACAGGGATCAGGGACCAGAAACGAAGAACTGAGAACTGAAAGCTGAAGGCTGAAAGCTGTGAAGATTGGCCGCTATGGTGTTTGCCGGCGGAAGCGGCTGGAGGCTAGAAGACTCCAGCGGAAAAGGAATGCAGATGTCCCGTGTGTATGAGGTTATGTTTATCGTTCGGCCCGATGTGACCGAAGAGGATACCGACAAGCTGATCGCCGGCTTTAGCACCACGATTACCAATGGCGGCGGCCTGGTCAAGACTGTCGAGAAGATGGGCCGGCGCAAGCTCGCCTACATGGTGCGCAAGTTCAACGACGGCAATTACGTTCTGCTCACCATCGAGGCTAATGGCGCCGGTGTGCTCGAGCTTGAGCGCCGCCTGCGCGTTACCGAGCCGGTGATCAAGTTCATCACCGTCCGTATCGACGAGGAGGAGAAGCGCCTCGCCAAGGTGAAGGCTCTGCGCGGTGTCCGCCGCAAAGTAAGTACGGATACAGTCGCCGCACCAGTCGCCGCTGCTGCGCCAGTTGCCACTCCCGTAGCCGAACCTGCTGCAACTCCAGCGGCTGTACCCGCCGTGGCGGCAGAAGCTGCGGAAGTTGTCGAGCCTGTTCAGGCCACCGTCTAGCAGCGTTGCTGTCCATCGCCGCTGCAGGCCAAGTCTGATCTGGGCCGATCGCGGCACGATTTAGTCCTCCGCTGCGCCGTTGAGGCGCCCGGCGGAAACGAAGAGAGTAAAAAGAGGAAACACTATGTCTGATGAGACTCAAGCAAAGGCGCCCGAAGCGGGCGTAGCAGCACCCCAGGCAGCCGAATCCGGCTCTGGCCCGGCCTCCGGTTCGAATTCTGGCCACGGTTCGAGTTCTGGCCCCCGCACCGGCGGACGTCCCGCGGGCGGCCGTCCCTCCGGTGGTCCCGGCGGACGCGGCAAGTTCTTTCGCCGCAAGAAGGTCTGCAAGTTCTGCACCGAGAAGATTGACGCCATCCCTTACCGCGACGTACGCCTGCTGCAAGGGTTTGTGGCCGAGCGCGGCAAGATCGTGCCCCGGCGGCTCACCGGCGTTTGCACCACGCACCAGCGCCGTCTGACCCGCGCCATCAAGCAGGCCCGGAACATCGCCCTGCTGCCCTTTGCCACACGGCACTAGGAACCGCGGTTTTAAGGGTACGGGCTTCAAGTCCGTGCATTGTGTCTGGCAATCAACGATAGGGGCGAATAGGGATGGTTCTTAACCCATCCATTTATCCTCTGCGAGACTGCCGGCAGCCAAATTTGAGAGTCACGCGCGGCGTGGCTGGATCACCGGCGCTCTTGTCCAAAAGGCAAAAGCACCCACGGCGCCGCACAATTGGAGAGTTTCACATGGAAGTCATTCTGAAGGAAGATGTAGACAATCTGGGGCATCGCGGAGAGGTAGTGAAGGTTGCAGAAGGCTACGGCCGCAACTTTCTGCTGCCCCGCAAGCTTGCCATGCAGGCGACCGAGGCCAACAAGGCCGTCATCGTGCAGATGAAGGCCAGCGCCGCCCGCCGCTCCGCCACCGAGAAAGCCGTGGCCGAAGCGCTGGTCGCCAAGCTCGAGCCCGTCGTGCTCA
Source organism: uncultured Occallatibacter sp. (assembly GCA_964419175.1). Lineage (GTDB taxonomy): Bacteria > Acidobacteriota > Terriglobia > Terriglobales > Acidobacteriaceae > Telmatobacter. Next base: position 4,695 of record CAYQOQ010000112.1, read on the forward strand.
GCTTTACCCGCAAATCGGGCGAAGCTGGTCACCTCTTCGGTTCCGTCACCTCGGCCGATGTCGCCGCAGGCCTCGCGTCGAACGGCTTTGAAATCGATCGCCGCAAGATCCAACTGCCTGAACCCCTCAAGACTGTGGGCGATTTCAGTGTAGCCATCAAGCTGCACCGCGAAGTCACCGCGCAGGTGAAGGTCAAGGTGATTGCCGAGGCTGTCGAGGAAGTGGCCGCCGAAGCTGCAGAAGACGCAGCAGACGCGATCTCAGAGCCCGTCGCCGAAGCTGCCAAGGCCGAGTAGCTCCAACCAAACGAATCCGCGCCGCCTCTCTTTGCTGAGGGGCGGTGCCTACTTCTTCGTCGCTGGTCCCCGGCGCAAGACGGTCTGACTCTAGAAGAGAGCCTTCTCTGGCGCCCCGCCGGTGAGCACGATCAGCTTCTTGACCGCCTTGGTCATGTTCTCCTCGAAGTCCTTCACCTGCTCTGCCTTCGCAAACGAAAACAGCAGCCGCACGCGGTTCGAAGAAACGCTTGCATCGACTTGGCCAGCCTTGTCGTAGCAGGTTCTCGCCGTCTTGCCGGCCACCGAGACCATGGTCAGGCGCACCAGTTTTTCCCGCGTCTGGCGCGAGTCACTCGGATCGAACGCATCCCACACAAGGTTGTTCGGGTTCAGCGCATTCAAGACCTCATCGCAGTGGCCGCCCGGCTGCGTCACGGTCAGTACGCTCGAAGTCAGATCGAACTTGACCTCCAGGTTGTCGTTGACGCCGTCTTCGGGACTGAGCGAAAGCAGCGCTCCGCGGATGTACTCAAACAGTTCCGGCGCGGTCGGCTCGGGCTTGGGCTCGGCCTTCTTCTTGTGAACCGTGGCATGCGCCGACAATGCGGGCAGAATCGCGATGAGCACCACGGCTGAAATGCGTGCGAAGAACGTCATGGCTTGCATTCTCCTTCTCTCCAGCCCAGCGCGATCAAGGCGGCGCCTTCACCCCGCGTGCGGAGAGTATAAACCCGTTGCCGCAGGTGAAACCCCTACCATCGCCAACGGACGATTTCTGTCAGTCCGCAGTGTCGGCACCGCCGCCAGCAGGCTGCGTGTGTAGTCGTTTTCCGGAGCAGTCAGCAACCGCGCGCAAGGCCCAGTCTCTACAATCTGCCCAGCCTTCATCACGGCTACGCGGCTTGCCACCTCTCCCACCACCGCAAGATCGTGCGAGATGAACAGCATGGCCAGCCCATACTGCTGTTGCAGTCCGCGCAGCAGCTCCAGCACCTGCGCCTGCACGGTCACGTCGAGCGCAGTCGTCGGCTCGTCAGCAATCAGCAGCCGCGGCCGGTTGATGAGAGCCATCGCAATGAGAATGCGCTGCCGCTGCCCACCGGAAAACTGATGCGGGTAATCGCCGTAGCGCTCGGCCGCGTCGGGAAGATCGACCGCCTCCAACGCCGCAATGGCCTTCCGTTTCGCTTCGCGCCCTGTCCAGGAGGTAGCATGCGCCTGCGCTCCTTCGGCCACCTGGCGGCCAATCGACATCACCGGATTCAGCGCCGTCATCGGTTCCTGAAAAATCATGGCAATCTCGCGCCCGCGGAGCCGCCGCAGAGCACTCGCCGGCTGCTGCAACAGGTCCTTACCTTGCCAAAGAATCTGCCCCATAACCTGCGCCGCCGGCCCCAGTAGCCCCAGAATCGCCAACGCCGTAGCGCTTTTGCCCGACCCCGACTCGCCGACCAGCCCCAGCACCTCGCCCTCGTCCACAAGCAGGCTGATGCCGCGCACCGCTTCGGCGGATGCAAAGCGAACCTGCAAGTCGTGAATGCTGAGAAGCGAACCCATGCAGTCATCCTAGTGCATCGGCGCCCTCGCCGCAGAACAGCAAAAGGGTTGCATCCCCACCAATATGTGATCGAATAAGGGGGGAAATCTTATGTCCACCGTACTCATTCAAAACGGCACCATCGTCAACGCCGACTCAACCGTGCAAGCCGACCTCCTGATCGAAGGCGCGACCATCAAGGAAATCCGCGCCGGCATTCCCGCAAGCTCAGCCTACAAAGTCGTGGATGCGCGCGGACTGCTGCTGCTGCCCGGCGGTATCGACGCGCATACACATCTCAACATGCCCACTGGCAGCACGCAACCCGCCGACGATTTCCTGACCGGCACAAGGGCCGCAGCCATCGGCGGGACCACGACAATTGTCGAATTCGCCACTCAACCGCGCGGCACCAAGATGCGCGATGCGCTCGATGTCTGGTGGAAGAAAGCCGAGGGCAAGGCCTGCATCGACTACGGCCTGCACATGACCATCACCGACCTTGGCGAGTCGGGCCTGGAAGACATGGACGATCTGGTCCGCGAAGGCGTGACCAGCTTCAAGCTCTTCATGGCCTACCCCAACTCGCTCATGGTCGACGACGCCACCATCTTCAAGGCCCTGCGTCAAACGGCGAAGAACGGCGCGCTCATTTGCATGCACGCAGAGAACGGATCTGTCATCGACGTCATCGTGCAGCAGGCGCTGACCGAGGGCAAGACCGCGCCCATCTATCACCACCTAACGCGGCCCACGCTCGCCGAGGCCGAAGCCGTGCATCGCGCCATCGCCCTGGCGGAGATGGCCGGTGCGCCGATCTACATTGTTCACGTCTCCTGCGAAGACGCGCTCAACCAGGTGCGCGAAGCTCGCGACCGCGGCCTGCCTGCCTTTGCCGAGACCTGCCCGCAATATCTTCTGCTCTCGCTAGAAGACGTTACCGATAAAGGCTGGGAGGGCGCAAAATACGTCTTCACGCCGCCTCTGCGCGAACGCCGCAATCAATCGAAGCTGTGGGAGGGCCTGCGCACGGACCATCTGCAAGTGGTCTCGACCGACCATTGCCCGTTCTGTTTCGAAGATCAGAAGGCTCTCGGCAAAGACGACTTCACCAAGATCCCCAACGGCGGTCCCGGCATTGAACACCGCCTGCAACTGCTGCATCATCACGGCGTGGGCAAGAGCAACTTCTCCATCAATCGATTTGTCGAGCTGGTTTCGACGGCGCCCGCGCGCATCTTCGGCATGTATCCGAAGAAGGGCTTGCTTGCGGTTGGCAGCGACGCGGACCTTGTGCTGTGGGACCCAAACGAGGAGTACACAATCTCTGCCGCAACCCAAGCCATGCGCGTGGACTACTCGATGTACGAGGGCTTTCATGTGCGCGGCAATGCCCGCGATGTTTATTCGCGCGGCGAGTTGATCGTCTCCGGCGGCAAGTTTATCGGCAAGCCCGGCCGCGGAAACTATCTGCGCCGCGAAGCACGCGGAGGCGCGTGGAAGTAAACCGAAGACGCGGAAATGAAACCCGGTCAAGCTTTCAGCAGAAAAACCAGGAGCTACTCAAACATAAGTACCTAATTTGAGAACGCGCCTGTTTTTGAAACACGCTCTTGCCATTTCTTTAGAAATGGAGAGTCCCCGCTTTAGAAGCATCCGATCGATTCATGAGCGGCCTTTACCGCACTTCTCCTATAAACACACCGAATGGCCCCAACTCGATCGCTGTGGACGAAGCCGGGTCGGTCCCCCCTGGCGATTTCAGCAGCGTCTTGATCTTCCCACCCGTCCCCTGAACTGCCAGGCTTACGGTCTGCGGCTCGGCCGTAAAATTGGCAGCCACCACTACGGCCGGCCTTCCCGGCGCGCGCCGCATCCAGCTCAGCACCTTGGTGTTTTCCGTGTCGAGCATCATGTTTGCGCCGTTCTCAAACGCCGGGATGGTCTTTTTGAGCTTGATGAGGCTCTGGTACCACGCAAAGAGCGAGTTGGGATCGTTCTTCTGCGCCTCCACATTGATCGCCGCCGCGCTCGGCGGCACAGGGAGCCAGGGCGTTCCTGTCGTGAATCCGGCGTTCGCGCTCGCTTCCCACTGCATCGGCGTGCGCTCGCCGTCACGGCCCTTCTCCTTAGGCCAGCCGGTAATGCCGATGGGGTCCTTTACATCCTGCTTGCGCTTCGGCGGCGTGGTCTTCATCCCGATTTCGTCGCCGTAGTAAAACAGCGCCGCGCCGCGGCTTGCAAAAAGAACCGTCGAGAGCACCCGCTGAATGTCTTCGTCGTGGACTCCGTCGCCGTAGCGCAGGTCCAAGCGAGGGTTATCGTGGTTGTCGAACAGCAGCAGCGGCGTATTCTCGCCGATCCGCGTCTCCAAATCTGTCAGCTTGGCGCGGAATACCGCCACATCCAGCTTGTTGATGAAGGCCACCTGCGTATCCATGGGCAGATGGAATTCCGGTTTGTCCGGCGATCCGTACATCTTGGCCAGCTCCGCGATGTTCGGCAGGTACGTCTCCCCGATCAGCACCCGGGTCCCCGGAAAGGCGCTGGTATCGAACTTGTCGCTCGCCGCACGCATCTCCTGCATCACCGGATGCAGCCCCGGCAGGTTATCGGTCTTCGAGTTGTCAAGTTGGGGATCGCCGTAGGCGTTGATCTGCGGCTTGCCGTCCTTGTCTTTCACCACGCCCTCATCGGCAAGGCTCGGGTCCTCGTAGAGCGTCGTGATCGCGTCGAACCGGAATCCGCCGACACCGCGCTTCAGCCAGAAGCGCACGATGTTCTCGAAGGCGTCGTGTACTTTCGGGTTGTTCCAGTTCAGATCGGGCTGCTGGATATAGAACTTGTGGTAGTAATACTGCCGCGTCTTTTCGTCCCATTGCCAGGCCGAGTGCCCAAACAGCGACTGCCAGTTGTTCGGCGGCTGGCCTTTATCGGTTTCAGTTTGTCCCTTGCCGTCATGCCACACATACCAGTCCCGATAGGCGTTGTCTTTCGACGAGCGCGACTGCAGAAACCACTCGTGCTGGTTCGAGGTATGGTTCATCACCATGTCCATCAGCACGCGGATGTGACGCTTGGCCGCCTCCGCCACCAGCCGATCAAAGTCGGCCAGCGTGCCGTAATGCGGATCGATGTTTTTGTAGTCGGAGATGTCGTAGCCGAAGTCCACCTGCGGCGATGGATATACAGGCGTCAGCCAGATCGCATCCACGCCCAGCGCTTTCAGGTAGTCGAGCCGCTCGGTAATGCCGTTCAGATCGCCGATTCCGTCGCCGTTCGAGTCCTGAAAGCTGCGCGGATAAATCTCGTAGATGACGGCATTCTTCCACCAGTCCCGCGCACTTGAAGTTGTCCTGGCGGGATTGGGTTTTACTGCCGGGGTTTGTCCTGCAGCCGCTAGCAGCGCGGTCCCCAACATCAGGGCAAGAGTGCAGTTCTCGATGGTCTTTGCAATACGGCCAGACAGATGCATGGCGATCTCCTTTTTCAGTCTCCGCTCAGCTTGTTTCATGGCAATACTTACGATATATATCAGCGCACTTCAAACACGGCCATCGACTGTGCCGGCTGTTCGATATGGAGCTTTCCGTCCCTGACTACCGGAGCGCTTCCCGTGGCCGGCGCAACGGCATCAAACTTTGTACACTCGGCAAGCGCCGTCTCTTCCACCGGCAGATCGAGTGACTTGCCGCGCTCCGCCTTATTCACGACAATCAACAGCCGCGCCTTTGCGGGACTGGAAGGATGACTGGCCGAGCAGCCGCCTTCTTTCAGCATACGCACAAACGCGAATGCGTCCTCGTCCGCGAAGAGGTTTTGCTCGAGCCCGGTTTCGAGTACCGGATTCGACGCCCGCAAAGCCAGCATGCCGGATGTCCATGCGAAGACGCTGTCTTCAGCGGCCGTGCGGCCGGCACCGCTGAAGGCGTTGTGCGCATCGCCGGCAAAGCCGCCGGGAAAGTCGTGGCGGTTATCGGGATCTTCGCCACCGGTCATCCCGATCTCGTCACCAGAATAAATCTGCGGCATTCCGCGCAGGGTAAAGAGCAGGCCCAGCGCCAGTTTGAGCTTTGGCAGCGATCCTTTCGCTTCCGTGAGGAAGCGCGCGGTGTCGTGGTTGCCAATGAACGGAACCAGCCGCTCAGGATGCGGGTAGAGCCCATCCTGGCGCAGCACTTCGGCCAGCTCCGTCATGGGTTTGCCGTGCGCAAGCACGTCGCGGAGGGCGAAGTAGACGGGGAAGTCGAAAGGCGTGTCGAGCCCCGTGTCAATGCCCTTGTGCGCCGCGCCTCCCGCGAAATATGAGGTGACTTCGGGATCTCGATTGGAGATTTCACCCACGGTGGTCAGATGCGGATAGACGCTGTGCAGCGTGGCATGAAAATCTCTCCAGAAAGCGCGGTCCACATAAGGAAATGTATCCAGCCGAATGCCGTCGAGGTTGGCTGATTCAACCCACCACAGCGCGTTTTGAATCAGGTAGCGGGAGACCAGCGGATTCTCCTGATTCAGGTCGGGCATGGCATCGGTGAACCAGCCCTCGGTGATCGCGCTCCACGCCTGGCGCGAAGCGTGGGGATCCACAAGCTGATAGAAGTCGCTCTGTGTCAGGCGATGATGCTGGAGCGTGCCGTGAAGCCAATCCGGTGCGGGAGGATCAAGAACCCATGGATGCTGGATGCCTATGTGATTTGGCACAAGGTCGATGACCAGCTTCATGCCTCTGGCATGGAGGGCATCGGAAAGATGCCGGTAATCCTCGAGGGTACCGAAGTGCTTGTCCACCGAGTAGAGGTCTGTGGCCGCGTACCCGTGATAGGACTCAGGCATGGCGCCGTTGGAGGCAACCGGCGTGGTCCACACCGCTGTAACTCCCAGTTGCTTCAGGTAGTCCAAATGCTTCTCGATGCCGGCCAGGTCTCCGCCATGCCAGCCGCGCGGAGCGGCGCGATCGAAACCAGGCTGGTTGTTGGTTGGATTTCCGTCGGCGAAACGGTCGGTCATGATGAGGTAAAGCACATCCGCGGAAGAGAAGCCGCTATGGCTTTCCGCGGGGTTGGAACGCTCGTCGAGCACGTAGGCATGGCGAGTCTGACCCTGCTCATTGCTTGCGGTTACCCATAAGGTTTGTGGCGCGGCAGACTTGGTTTCAAGCCAAAGAAAAGCCCAATGGCCGTTCTCCGACGCCTGCGTGCGGTTGAGAGTTACACCGTTGCCGCTTAATGTGAAGCGCGCATGGTTCAGGCCCTCTCCTTGCACCAGCAGCATGGGGCTAGGCAGGCCGGCCCACCAGTTGGGCGGATCGATCTTGCCGATAATCGGCGCCTGGGCAAAAGATGCGGCCGCAGCGACGTACAGCCAGCCAGCCAATAATTTTGAAGGCCAAAACCGCATGAAGTTCTCCGAGGGATTGCACGCCAAAACCGGAGTGCACACTACAGCGCGCAGCTTGGTCGCTGGAGTTCACCACAAACGCCGGGGGAGAAAAGCCCGCGGCAGACAGGAGACTGCCGCAGGCTTGTAATGGACACGATTCGCAACCGCGACTAGAAGCGCAGCCGCCCTCCGAACTCAAGCTGGCGCTCAGTGTATTCGCGCGTATTATCGATAGCGCCAAAATTGCTCAGAGAATTTGTATTGCCCGTACCGCTGTCCCAATACCCGTTCGGATTTTGGAACTGCGGTGTGTTGGCGATGTTGTACACCTGGAAGCGGAATTCAAAGCTCGCTTTTTCAGGAAGCGCGAAGCTCTTGAAAATCGCTGCATCCATGCTGCGGTAGCCGGGGCCATGAATCACATTGCGATTCAGGGTTCCGGAGCGGATGGGAATGCCAGCCGCGGTTACCGGCGGAGGAGCGAACGCGCCAGGCGAGAACCATTGATGCAGTGTCTTCGGATAGCTGAAGGCGCTGGTTATGTCCACCCGGTTAGTGAACGACGAACTGATGATTTTGCCATTCGGAGCAGTGCCTTTGTTGGTTGTCAGATCGAATGGCGTGCCGGTTTGGATGGTGACCACGGAATCGAACTGCCAGCCTCCAATAACCTCATCGAGTGAGCGGGGGATGTTGGAAGCAAACTTCTGGCCGCGGCCGAAGGGCAACTGAGCCACCGTACTGAAGGTGAAGGATTGACGCTGATCCTGGTCGGAACTGCCGTAGTTTGCCGGTAGATCGATACCGGAGGTGGTAATGAACATGTTCTGTCCGGATCCATTGGCCCCGGTCGAAAAGGCTCCGTTGGAGTTGTCAAAGGTGTGCGCCCAAGTGTAAGCCGCCGTCAGTTGCACGCCCTTGACGGCGCGCCGGTTCAGAAACACCTGAAGCGAGTTGTAGTTTCCTGAGCCAATATTGGCGCCCTCGGTAACAGTGCCGCGAAGGGGATAGAGGGTGGTCGTGCTGTTGAGCACCGGGCCGTTGATGTTGAACCATGTGGAGAGGTTGTTTGAGCGGTCACCGACGTAGGCGACGTTGAGCGAGGCAAGCGAATCGAGCTGCTGCTGGATCTGCAGGTTCCACTCCTGCACTCTGGGCGTTTTGTTATTGGGCAGAACCGCGATCAGCGCCGAATTGACTGGGTTGGCGCGATTGACGGTTGAACCAAAAACCGGCAGCGGCAGTGCCTGTGTCGCCTGCACGTTGTTGTTGTTGAACAAGGGACCCTGGCCGGTGAAGGTAATGCGGTAACCGTTGCCTGCCAGATACTGCTCCGCGCCGTTGAAGTCCGGGTTGTTCGACAGTTGGTTGCCTACGCCGCCGCGATCGAGGAAGTAGAAGATCCCGTAGCCGCCGCGAAGCGAAGTCTTGCCGTTTCCGAAGAGATCATAGGCGAATCCCAGGCGCGGAGCAAAGTTGCTCTTGTCGATCGCGATGAGGCTGCGGCTCACTCCGTTGGCTCCGGCTACGATCAGCGTCTGCGTGGGGAGATCGAAGTTCGACTGGTAGTTGTGGGTTTCGTAGGGGTTCGTGTAGAGGTCGTAGCGCAGGCCGAGGTTGAGCGTCATACGGCGAGTCAGCTTCCAATCGTCCTGTGCGAAATAGCCGGTCTCCCAGTTGATGGTGTCGAAGTACTGGCTGGCCACGCCAATGGCGTAGTCAGTGAATCCCGCCAACAGTTCGGACTGCTCAAAGCCGGTGAAGCGGCCGGTGTTGGGGTAGTTGAACCCGCCGATATTGAACTGCCCCTTCGAGTCGGGCGTGTTGAAGAAGTCGACCTCGCGATGAATGATGGAGGCGCCAAACTTGAAGGTGTGCTGTCCGCGATTCCAGGAGATGGCATCGGCGAACTGATGGGTATGTTGCGGAACCTCATAGGGCCCGTAATCGCCCGAGTATTCGAGTTCGCCGCCATTGCCGCCGATCAGTGCGCCGCCGCCGAGAAGTGAATTGCGGTTGGCGTTCAGGATGCCCAGATTCGCTGAGACCGCCGTTCCTTCAAACGGATTGATATACGCGTAGTAGGGGCGCACATAACCGTAGCGGAACTCGTTGATCAAATTGGCGTTGAAACTGTGAGTCCAGCCCGCAGCGCCGCCGCGGGGATGGTTTACGTTGGCGCCTGTACCATAGCCGGCGGGCAGATTGGCGAATTCGCTGGTCTTGGGATTGGAGAACTCACCGTAGCTGTAGCGCACGAAGACCAAGTCCTTGCTGGTGAGATTCGCATCGAGCCGGACATCGAAGTTGTTGTCAGTTACCGTCTCCTTCTCGTGCGTCTGGTAGTTTTGCAGGATGCCGTTGTGCGAGCCAAGGCCAGGCGTCGGCAGCGGGAATGCCTGCAGGTATTTCAGCGCCGCCGCGTTGGCGCGCCCGCTGGAAATGATGTTCCCGGCAAACGGTGCGCAGGTGACAGGGTCGTAGATGGCGCCGGGAACAGTAGCCCCGCTGCATCCGGTGAGTGACGACCAAGTCGACGAGCCGGGGTTGGTGGTGATGGGATTGGGATCGGCGAGCAGCTCAGAGAAGTTGCCGGTCCGCTCAAGGGCCGTGGGCACAGTAACAATTCCGGAGGCTCCGGGCAATGCTTCGCGAACGTCGGCGAGATCGCCGAACATGAAGAGCTTGTTGCGCAGAATCGGTCCGCCGGCCGCGAATCCAAACTGGTGCTTGCGGTATGTGGTCGTCGTGGGCTTGGTTGCGAAATACGCGCCTTGCGCGTTGTTGGCGTCGAAAGCCTGATCGCGATAGAACTCGTAGGCCGTGCCGTGATACTCGTTCGTGCCGCTCCTGATGGAGCTTTGCACAATCGAACCGCCGGCCTTGCCGAACTCCGCCGGAGCCATGGTGGTGTTTACCCGGAACTCCTGCGTGGCCTCAATGGGCGGCAGGAAGACAATTGCGTTGACCAGTCCGTCGTTGTTGTCAACGCCATCGAGTTCATAGTTGTTTGCCTGCTGACGGAGACCATTGGTGGAGAGCGCCGTGCCGCCGACATCGAAGAAGCGCGAAAACTCGACGTTTCCGTTGACCCCTGAGACCGCCGAACCATAAGCTCCGCGGCTGACGCCCGGCACCAGCAGCGCCAACTGGGTAAAGTTGCGCCCGTTCAGGGGCAGTTCCTCGATCTGCTCGGCCTGGATGACCGAACCGGTAGACGAGGTGGAGACATCGACAATCGGGGCCGCATCTGTGACAGTGATCGACTCGCTTACCGAGCCAGCTTTGAGCTTGAAAACCAGATTGACGTCCTGCGAAACCTGAACGACAAATGGTTGGACTTCCTTTTCAAAGCCGGCAGCCGTCACCGTAGCTGTGTAGTTGCCTCTTGGAATCGCAATGAATCTGAAGTTGCCAGTGCTGTCGGCTACCGCGGTTCGAGAGAGGCCGCTATCGGAACTTGCGAGTTCGATGGAAGCAGCAGGGATTGCCGCTCCGGTTTGGTCCTGTACGCTGCCTCGAATGCTGCCAAGGTCCGACTGCGCAAACAGGCGGGGCAGCATAACAGAGGATAGCAAGAGAGCAATCGCCAGGAACACCATGCGAAAGCGGGGATTGATGCCGGGTAATAGACTAGTTCTGTTGAACATCACAAAGTCCTCCAAAATGCAACGTTGAAAAAGCGTTGACTTCTAGCAGCGGTTTCAGCGAGTTCCAACGCTGTTCTTCGCTGTCGTGCCAGAGGAGACGCCTTTGCGCGGACAATGGTCAATCCACAGATCGCCAATTCGCCGTCAATTGAGCATCATCGGCTAACATACCTGTTTTTAATAGATTAAGGGTAAATCCCTCCTGAGAATTCAGTACCTTTCCGGCCTCTTAACATCAAGATCGTGCATTTGATCGTCTATTTCCCGTACACTGCTATGCAGAGTTTCACTCCCCAGCCATGACTACTGGCCCCCACATGAACGGCGCCAAGCGGGTGCAGTTCGGCATCTTTGAAGCCGACCTGGAAGCGGGGGAGTTGCGCCGC
>CAYQOQ010000113.1:0-15839 GCA_964419175.1 uncultured Occallatibacter sp.
ATAAAACCGAACACCGCGCCTCGTCAACCGTGTGCTTGGCCATACGCATACAACCGTCCGCCCGGTTCGTACATGTATCAGGATGCACGATTACAGCGGTTTCGATTCTGCTCTTTACAGAAACGTAGACGCCAAGTGGCATTTTTCTCAAGAAAATGCTACCTCGCATGATCTTCAAGTGGCAGCACTTGAATCGAAACCGCTCTAAACAGGACAACGCCATAAGGGAAACGGCCTAGCACTTGAAGAAACTCTGTTGTCCCAAACCCGGCCAACCTACTCAGCTCAAGTGCCGGGTCTGGCGACAAGATGGTCTCGAAAGATAAGGGTCGTGGAACCTGAAATGATGCGAACTGAATCGGAATGGCTAGAGGAATATTAGTCCCTGGCTGGACTTCAGCGTCCAAGTAGACCTTGCTGGATATCAATCTCTGCGGTGTGGCCGCCGATCATATCAACCAAAATCAGGCATTTGGTTTTCTTCCGCGAGATCGGGAGGATTTGGTGCCTGTGCTACGAATCGCTTCTGCAGATAACTTGCCGGCAATCTCCGAACCACCGGCCGTTTCGCTTTCCAGATCGTTGCTCTGAGCGCCGGAGGTCGGTGGCCTCTTGGTGCTGCTGACTGCATACAGAACCAACTCGACCCGCGACGAGACGCCAAGCTTATCAAATATATGAAACAGGTAATTCTTGATCGTATGCTCACTTAGCTTGAGTTCGTTGGCGATATCCCGGTTTTGCATGCCCTCTGCCAACAGCCGGACGACATCCTCTTCCCGCTTGGTCAATAACCGCATTCCGTCGGCGTTTACTACGTGCATCGGCGCAAGCTGCGAGAACGCATCTATAACCTCGGAAAGTTCGCTGCTGCTGGCCCATATCTGTCCCGCATTGACCTGCTCTACGCACCGGCAAAGTGACTTGAATTTAGACGAAGACAGAACAAAGACTCCCCTTGCGCCGGCCCGAAACGCATCCACAACCAGGCCGCGTTCAGGAGCATTGAGCAAAATAACCGTCTTCACGTCTGGACAAGACTCGCGGATCTGACGCAATGCCCCAAAGCCGCTTAGGGGACCATCTGCCAAGGTCGCAGTGATCAGGGCAACATTCGGGCCTACCTTTTGTACCGCGTCGAGTACCTCATGGGACGTGGTAGCGCTGTCGACGACGTTAAAATGTCGATGCCGCTTCAGCGCACCCATAAGCAACTCGCGCGCCATTGAGTGCGGGTTTGCAATAAGTACGGAAATGCTGCTTCGTTTAGGAGTCACCGTACGCACGCTCCGGGAATTACGCAAAGGAATACAAATCACGCAAATGCTACTGTTCCTACCTGGATAGTCATGTTTCGATGCTCGCTGCGCATAGCCGCAGCAGCATGGCGGAAGAAATATGGCCCTGGGGGAGGGCAACTCCGGAAACAGTCAATAGTCGACTTTTCGATGTTTCGTACCCCCGAGCTCAACTTGTCGGCATGCTCGGGGAAGGTGGCGTTTGCCACCAATGCCCGGACAGAATAGAAGGGTAACTCCAAGTTCAGCTTCAACTCGATATCACGTGCCCATTGAACCTGGAATTTGGTGGAGCGCAGCTTCAACCATGCATTCCTCCACTCCGGAGAGGCCCGGCGCCAATTACACTCAGCCAAAATTCCACAGAAAAATTAACGCAATCGTAGCACGAAAAGCGATTTTGTCAACAAGGTCCGAAAACAATTAGGCGGCAGTCAATGAATCCGCTCTCCAGTGCACCACCTCTTTCTGCAAACCGATTCTTCGGGACGAGCATGAGCACAAATCAACATTCGCCGGCGGAACGACCCGCCGACCCCAAAACTTGCTTGTCCAGTGAACACGGAAAGGGCTAGGATGATCAACAAGTCCTAATAGGTAGTAGTTGGTTCTAATTGGCATAGACAGTTATCTCTGTTGAACCAACTCCCCGTCCTGTTCGTCGAGGCGGCAATGACGGTGTCCTTAGATACGGCTAACGGCGAGAGAATCGACTCTTGGAAGGAGATTTCCGCCTATCTGGGGAGAGATGTCAGCACGGTCATCCGATGGGAGAAGGAAAAGGAACTCCCTGTTCATCGTATTCCGGGCGGTCAGCGGCAAGGTGTGTTCGCTTACCGGCATGAGCTGGACGAATGGATGGTGGGTCTGGACCATTCCAACGGCGCAGGGCTTTACCAAACTAGCGGAATTGGAATGGCAACTGGCCCGGCTGCCCCGGACGGTCCCTCGGCTCAAGTTACGGTACCGACCTCTGTCGAGCTCTCCCAGTCGCCCAAGGTACCGCATTGGCGGCGAGCTTTGTACTCGGCGGTGGGGTTCCTAGTTGCCCTGGTCCTGATATCCGCCTACAGACACGTGAATTCCTGGTTCACGTTTGGAGCTCCGCAGCTCACTGCACAGCGGCAACTCACCGCAAATGGCCGAGAGAAGAAGGGGCTGCTGACAGACGGAAAGACAGCATATTTCGGACAGGAACAAAATGGCTGGTACGCGCTGGCCGAGATGCCCGTAGACGGCGGTCCGATTCGCGTCCTCTGGAACCCGCAGGCAAACGTGCTGCCGATCGATATATCGCCGGATGGCAAACAATTGCTGGCGCTCTGTGGCAAAGGCGTAGAAGAGGAGCGCGAGCTCTGGATTGCCCCTCTCGGTGCAGGTGAGCCACGCCGCCTGCTGGACATCACAGCTCACTCCGCTGCTTGGGCTCCCGACGGCAAAACCATCGCGTATGCCACTGGAACTGCCATCTACCTCACCTCAAAGGACCAGATGACCCCGAAGGAGGCCGGCATGTTTGCCAGGATTCCCCGCGCGCTCAACTGGTCGCAGCATGGTCAATATCTGCGCTTTGTCCTCGATGATGTCTCCACCAGCAATGCCGTGCTTTGGGGGCAGCTCTCAGGCGACGACATGAAAACCGTCGCGATGTACCCGTTGCCTGCCGCGCTGAGTGAAGGCGGCGACTGGACCCCCGTGCGTGGGACAGACGCCTACTTTGTGTGGAACGCCACGCAGGACCTGGGAAAAGCACAGGTGCGGCTGGTGAAATACGGCGGCAGATGGTGGAATCCATCGATACATGCAGCTCCGGTGCCTTTCGTCCAGGGCGAACTGAATGGGATAACTTTCGTGCCGGAAAAGTCGCGCCTGCTGGCTCTCACCAAACCGAAAGAGAGAACTACTTTTGTCAGATTTGATCCTCGCCTCCAGACTTTCCGGCAGATCCTCCCAGGGGCATCGGGTACCTTTCTGGATTACTCGCGAGACGGCAAATGGGTCACATACGTCTCCTATCGGGAGGATGCGCTCTGGATTAGCCAGGCAGATGGAAGCGGCGCTCGGCAGCTTACCTATCCACCTGAAATTGCGGAACTGCCCCAGTGGTCCCCAGACGGAAAACGGATCGCCTATATGGCCCGTCGGCCGGGCAGCCCCTGGCGCATCTATATATTGGATGTCGAAACCGGCAAGGCGAGGGTGGCTTCTGAAGGTGACGATAGCCAGGGAGCGCCAACCTGGTCTCCGAATGGAAGATTCATCAGCTACGGACGCGTCAATTGCGAGGACACACACTCCTGCGCAATCCGCCGAATCGATCTCGCCACCGGCAAAGTGCAAACTCTGCCGGACTCGGATGGGTTGTTCACAGCCCGCTGGTCGCCAGATGGACGCTTCATTGCAGCACTTCACCTGGAACAGCATCAATCAATGCTGTTCGATGTGAAGGCCGGCAAATGGCATAAGTTAGCTGATGGGATCAATGGTACCGACCTGGACTGGTCTACGGATTCGAAGTATCTCTATGTGGATTTTCCAGGTGAGGCGCGGATTGTTCGTATTAGGATTGCCGATGGCCACCAGGAAACGGTTCTGGATATTAGGACACAGGATAGCTTCAATCTCGCGGAGACCGAAGATCTGCAATTCTCAGTGGGTCCGGATGACTCTCTGATCCTGCATCGCCAGATGCATTCCCCGGAGATATTTGCCTACGATATGCAGGACCGTTGAAGCGATGGCAACGAGGTCAACAAAGATGGTTACCACTGATTACGATTTCCTATAGCCCTCGATGATCGTCACAGACTAATAGCTATCTTGCAGTACGAGCTTGGCTAGAGAGTGACTATCGTTTGATCTTGTATCTTCTCGTAACCAAATAAACCGTCATTCGTACTCGATTCTCCAAACACCGATGACTCCAGTCCGAACAGAGTGAAGTGTCTCTGTCTTTTGCCGGGGCTGAATGGTCCAACCAACAGGGTGAAGCATCAAGGCAAACAGGGCCCCGCGCCTCTGGCGTCGCGCTGCGGAATGGGCAGCACGACTCTGGGCGTTTCGATCTCTTGCGCCACGTTTGCTCCGAAACTATGGTGGTTTCGCTCCCGAATTGGAACGAGTTCCGTTTTGGATCTTCAGCAGATAGGCAAGGAATCTGGAATATGAACTTGCGTAAATCCGCCCGTTACGTGTTGAGTTGCCCAGCCCACTATCTGTGGATGTCCTCAGACGGGTTTCAGCAAAGCAGCAGAGGCGTTACACGGGATCTGGGGATTGACGGGGTCTATGTTCGGGGCGATCGAAGTCCCCCGGTGGGGGCGCAAGTCGAGTTGAGCATCGCGCTCCCCAACTTTGAAGACACAGGGTATGGAATGCGCTTGCGCGGCATAGGCCAGGTGCTGCGCGTCGAGCAGGAAACCGAACTCCGCGCTGGCGGTTTCGCAGTATCGGTGTGTCTTGATGCTGCTGCTTCGTGAAGCTAAACGCTTCAAGAAATCCTGCCCAGTGCAGGATGTTGACTTAACGAACCCAAAACCGAAAGAGGAGATGTACAGATCATGAAGAAAATCATTTTCGCAGCTTTCGTCCTTGGCTTGTTCGCCGTTTCGGCGTCGGCTCAATCCTACCAGCAAAGTGCCACCACTGTTTCTCTCAAAGCCACCGTTGCCGAGCATGCGAGCATCACGGTGACCAATCCGGTTATCAACTTCAACATCAACGACCCAACCGTAACCAACAACGGCGACAACACTGTCAGTTTCACTGCCACCTATGTCTTGAAGAATGGCGCGAACTTCGCAGTATGCGTGGGCAGCGACCTCTTTGCGGCTCCCGGCCTCGCTGGAACTGGTACTAACACTGACGTAATCCCTATGTCCGCGATTAAGGTGCAGCCTATGGCGACCGGCGGCTATCTCTCTATCGCCGGTTCCACTGACGATTGCGGCCTTCCGAACGGCGTCAACATCCTGCCGAAGCACGCAATTACTGGCAATACTGGCACGGCGACTGGCTCCTTCAACCTTGCCATTGCCCCCGTCACGGTTCGCCCTGATGTGTACTCCGGCACCGTCAGAATTCAATTTCAGGAACTCTGATGACATACACTCCAAGCAAACTCATTGTTTGCCTTGGCTTCCTACTCGGGGGCGGGATGGCGCTTGCTCAGGCCATTTCCCCTCCGATAGCGGAGTATCGAGGCTTGAAGGCAGAGGGGTCATTCCGTATTGATAACACCACCGATCAAACGATGGTGGTGTTATTGGAAACTAAGAGCTTCCGGGTAGATGATAACGGGAGGCCGGTTTACAGCCCCCTCCAACCTCAAGTTCGTATTGATTTCGGAGCCAGCAGTTTTTCAATTCGGCCTCAGGATAGTTACACGGTCTACTACAAGGCGATATCCAAAATCTCACCTGTGAGTTTTTCCATCATCCCCACCATGCTCCCGGGAGAAAGGAAGACCGGGGTTAGCCTTGAGTACGTCTTTCCTCACATGGTCTACCTGTATCAGAAAACAAAACTGACAAAGACAGACGTGCAGGTGAGTTTGAAGGATGGCAACGTGGTGATTGTCAACAATAGCGAAAAACTGGGGAGGGTGGAGTTCATTCATGATGGTTCTACCCAATTGAGTGGGTTCCCGCTCTATCCCGGCCAAACCAGACAGATTGTTGTAGCTAGTGCCAATCCTGTTGTTAATTTCGAGGATGGGTTCAAAGTCGAAGCAAGATAACCCCATGAAGACCTTTGCTATCCTATTCGCGTTGTTACTGGCTCCTATATGCACAGGACAGTCGATAGAAACCTCTATCGGCGGTTCTCAGATGCTAGGTATGGTAGGAGCTCAGTCTACTTTTCAGGATAGCCGACGCTTTGGCTGGTCAGGGATAGGGTATCAAGATGGCGTTCGTTCCGGAGCTTATCTGAATGTCCCTGTGAAGATGTTTTCCTTATCGGATGTCAAGCCCTATCGCTATGACGACAAATACCGTCTAGGAATCGGGGATCAGTATCTGGATTCCAGTTTGACTGTAGATGAGTACGGCCATACTTTTACAGGCCGTGGGGTCAGCCTCTTATACCACACCAAATCCAGCGATATTCAAGCGTTTACTGGCGTATTCAGTCAGGACGAAGCACAATCCTATCTTCATGCGGTCCAGCAATTCGACATGAACCCTGCCGGTGCACTGGTTGGGCAGTTTCGACTCTCAAAAACGGTGTCCCTGCGTTCTCTCAATATCGCAGGGAATGGCCTCACGTCTATTCAATCCTTACGCTGGTCCCCAACTAAATCGTGGCACCTGAACACTGCGGCAGGTATCGGAAGTAATCATGGGTACCTAGCGAATGAGACCGATTATCAAAATGACCATCTACGTCTACGTGCATCCTACACAGTAGCCAACCACTCCTTCCACCGTCAAGATGGATATAACTTTGATATTGAACCTCTCGGCCTCAACGCCAGAATAGAAGTTCACGCCGGCCAAAACACAATAATCAAATTTAACCACATGCATGATCTAATGGTGGTCCCCAAATATCTATATACACAAAACTCCTCGATTGGGACCCAAGATGAGGCCGACTTTACAACTTCATTTCTTGGCTTCAGAGCCGGTGCCGTGGTAAGTGCGAATAGCAGTGACACCTATGTGGGCAAGCAATACACAGGAGTAGTTTCCCTGTATCGTCCTATCTTACCCCGCTGGAATTCCTCGATAGCCTATGTGCGTAATGCTTCCTCTGCGCAAAACGGAGAAGCATATCAAGGTCGCAACGACTTTCGTTTGAGTAACCACCTGGATGTATCTCAAAACTTCAGCCGCCTGAACGGTGTGAACAACAATACGTTTGGCGGACAGTGGTCTTCCAATCGTTTGAGTCTTTCCGTAGACAATCAAATCTACACCAGCCAGGCGGCGGCTCAATTCGGACAAAAGTCCATCTTCCAAGCCTGGACGTTCTCTCTCCGGTTCCGCACTCCACATGGGACCCAAACCCACCTAGAAACCACGGTTGATCCCTTCGGCAAGGTGCAATGGGGCGGGTATTTGAGTGGTATGCGTTACCGCGGCATAGGGGATGCTTCCGACCCCGGATCCAATGCTGTGACCTTTTCCAAGTACGTCATCAAAGGTTCGGTCGTGGACGAGAATGGTAAAGGAGTTTGGGGTATCGCAGTCTCGGTCGGAGGCAACACAGTGATCTCCGGCTCCGATGGCGAGTTCTTCATCCACGTGAAGAACTCCAAGCAGCAACCCATATCAGTTCTTCCGGAGTCTTCGCTTCTGACCTCTCACTGGAGCCTGACAAGCGCACCGCCCGACGCCCGGGGTTTGCCGGAAGGCGCGACAGGCAATCCGGTACGAGTAGTGGTGCAAATGTCAGGTCATGTTGCGGAGCAAAAATCAGCTCCCAATGTGGTGATTCAACCCCAGACTAAGCCCGCCGTGATCCCTGCCAACGATCAGGTGAATGATCTGCAAATGGCAAGACCTGTCGCGGCGCAAAAGCCAGCCCCCAGTTTGATGATTGAAACGCAACCAAAGGTCAGCGCGATCTCTGTCGACGATCAGGTGCGCGATCTGCTGATGGCGGAAAGAGCGCTTATGGCTCGTTCGACGGCACATTCGGAAATACCCCCGGAAGTACATCGCCCGAAGAAAGCCGCTAAGGTCTTGCGAGTCATATGCAGCCTTTTTTGTTTTGGGTTACGTAGCCGGACGCATAGAGAGTCGCCAGATGGGGGCGGGGAGCGAGCGTAAATCTTTCCCGCCCGGTATCCGGCAAGTTTCCGCTCATACGAGATGAAAAGAGCGTCGAATCGTACTACATAGTCAACAGCAAACTATTCACTTTGAGATTTTCTCCTATAGTGGAGAATTGTCTCCTATATACCCCTCTGACCAGTTTAGGGAACCTCTGCACAAGTCTGCGACCCGCGTCTTATTTGCATAAACTGGAAGCATGAAGCGAATTGCGCGGGCTGGACCGGGTGGATTGGTTCTACCGGCTGACCATCGTGGCACATAACATGGTGCGCATGCGGAGGCTGATCCCGGTTGAATCGCTGGCCCAATAGGGCCGAAGTGTGTCTGGAAGCCGATAAAACGGCCTCCAGAGGTAAAACGAAGGCAGAAATCTGCGGCGAAAACCGACGGAAACGGCGAAAAATCCGCATCGGCGGCAACATCAACCAAGAATCAGGGGTTTTTCCGCAGCCTGTGAAGGCGATCAGCGCGAACGCGTGATTCAGTACATCTATGAACGCTACGGCGCACAGGGCGCAGCCATGACCGCCAACGTCATCACCTATCGCGGCCGCTCCGCAGCGCGCGAGGTGGGCAAGGCGCTGGACTTTGAGGAGGAGCATCTTGCGCGTCTCTCCAGTCTCATGGGCCACTGGGAGTGGCGCGGCGAAAACGACACCCTGGCCCGACACTTCGAGCAGGCGGGTTTCGACATTCGTCATCCGCGCATCGCCCACTATTTCGATCTCTGCCAGCGCATGCAGGATCTGCCGCGCCATCTCGGCCAGCATTCCGGCGGCATGGTGATCTGCGCCGGCATGCTCAACCGCGTTGTCCCCATCGAGCGCGCGTCCATGCCCGGCCGCACCGTCATTCAGTGGGACAAGGAGGACTGCGCCGACCTCGGCCTCATCAAGGTGGATCTCCTCGGTCTGGGCATGATGGCCGTGCTCAAAGACTCCATTGAACTGATCCCGCGCCACTACGGCACGCAGGTTGACCTGGCAGCATTGCCCGAAGATCCGCTCGTCTACGAGACGCTGCGCAAGGCAGACACCGTCGGAATGTTTCAGGTGGAGAGCCGCGCGCAGATGGCCTCCATTCCTCACAACGCACCCACGCGTTTCTACGATCTGGTCGTGCAGGTGGCTATCATCCGCCCGGGCCCCATCGTGGGCAAGATGATGCATCCCTACATGCGCCGCCGCCAGGGCAAGGAGGCGGTCACCTACCCGCATCCATCGCTGCGGAGCTGGTGCTAAAGCGAACGCTGGGAGTTCCGCTCTTTCAGGAGCAGCTTCTGCGCATGGCGATGACCATTGCCGATTTCACCGGAGCGGAGGCGGAAGAGTTGCGCCGCGCTGTTGGGATGCGGCGCTCAATGCAGCGCATGAAGGATCTGGAAGGCCGTCTCCGCTCGGGCATGGCGCGCAATGGCATCGGCGCCGAAGCACAGGACAACATCGTGCAGAGCATCTCGTCCTTTGCCATGTACGGCTTTCCGGAGTCGCACGCGGCCAGCTTTGCGCTGATCGCCTACGCCTCCGCCTACCTCAAGGTTCACTACTTGGCCGCTTTCACCTGCGGCCTGCTCAACAACCAGCCAATGGGTTTTTACTCGCCGGCGGTATTGATCAAGGACGCGCAACGCCACGGCCTGCGCGTGCGCCCAATCGACGTACAGCAGTCTGAAGGCATCTGCACGCTGGAAGCGGAACCCGATGGCTCACTCTCTCTTCGCATCGGTCTGAATTACGCGAAAGGACTCCGCCGCTCATCGGTGGAATCTCTTCTCGAAGCGCGCACGATCAACGGACAGTTCACATCCATCGAAGATCTTTCTCTTCGCGTTCCTACGCTCAACCGCAAGGAGCTTGTCTCTCTGGCTCGCATCGGCGCTCTGAATGCCTTGAACCATGTCGAGCATCGCCGCGACGCACTCTGGCAGGTGGAAGAGGCTGGCCGTCCTGTTGGTCCCTTGCTGCGCCGCGCAGACAATATGGCCGACCAACTTCGCGAACCGATGCCGCTCCACTCGATGACCACTGACGAGCGCCTCTCTGCCGACTACTCGGGCACAGGACTCACCACAGGTCCGCATCCCATGGCCTACCATCGCGCAATCTTGCGCAGCGAGGGTATTCTCGCGGCAATGGACTTGCTCCAGCGCCCAAGCAAGCAACCGGTTCGCATTGCCGGATGCGTCATCGCGCGCCAGCGTCCGGGCACCGCCAAGGGATTCGTTTTTCTCTCCCTCGAAGACGAAACCGGCATCGCCAACGTCATCCTCACACCGGACGTTTTCGAGCGCGACCGCATGGTCGTCACATGCAGCCGATTTCTGCGCATCGAAGGCACGCTGCAAAACCAGGACGGCGTGATTCACGTCAAAGCCCAGCACATCGCTCCGCTCGACATCACCAGCGCCAACATTCGTTCGCATGATTTTCGCTGATTTAGCGAAATCGGCTTATCCAGATCCCAATACAGAGGGCGAAATAGTGAAGGATGGCGATTGTCGAGTTCGCCGAGACTCCTCACGACCTTCAAGTGTCATGCTGGTGAGAGGCTATGCGCCAGCTTTTATACGCAGCATAGGGTGGCGGCGATTCGCATCCTATCGCCGAGGCCAGATCTGTTGATTGTCCTTGTGCCTGGCTGCGCATTGAATAGCCCAGCATTCGGGGTCGTCAGAGTACCTGTGGCAGCTGATCGTGATGACAATCTCGTTCATGTTTCCAGATTCCCATTACCCTGCGACTCAGCCAGAGGCTCACCGTGTCTGCCATCTCTGCCGCCGCCTGGGCCGCCGGAGGCGGCAGCGTCTTCACAAGCAAGCAGATCGGAAACATCAATGGGTTCGGTCGGGATCAGTTCTGCTTGGCCGGAGTTGCCGGCCAAGGAGATCATTGCGCGCGGGAGGTGTTTACCGTAGGCGGGAGGATGTTGCTTTAAGCATCATCTCAATTACCAGAATCTCTAAGAATACAGAGTCTATGTAGCTCTTAAATCAGGACGGTGGTGAATGGGAACATGCCTCAACTAACCCATCCCCATCACATTCCTGATGTGAGAATTCGACGTTATGCTGCAT
This sequence comes from uncultured Occallatibacter sp., assembly GCA_964419175.1. Lineage (GTDB taxonomy): Bacteria > Acidobacteriota > Terriglobia > Terriglobales > Acidobacteriaceae > Telmatobacter. The sequence continues at coordinate 11,154 of CAYQOQ010000113.1, forward strand.
CGTTTAGGTGGTGGGTTCCTTGCGGAACCTCCATGGGCCAGGACGTATGGAGCCACGGGCGGCAATTCTCGCATCGTCTAATGCTGTACCCCTGCCGAGGAGCCTGATTGCTGATCACCTGATTGTTTGGCATCCGTAGTGACCTGGATGCTGGTCTGCGATGTCAGGCAAGGTTTGCAACTGGCGCGCCGTCGAATACTTGCGCTGCTGGTTGTCTCTCCAACCCAGTCCACCCGGTTCACTCCGGATGAATCAACCCCTAACCCACCGCGACGGTTCCCCGCCGATTTCTACAGTTCGAGTCGTTCCTTTCAGGATCCGGGTCGGGTTGGCCAGGTAGGCGGTCACGCCGTCCTGGCTCCCTCGTTCGTCTGTTTTGAGCGTGTCCCTTCGAGATCGCGCTCAGGTTAACCAGTCAGCTTCGCCGTCCTGGTTCCCTCGTTCAGTTATTACCTTGCAACATCCCCATCATGAACCAAAGGCAGGTCCGTTCGAATACGGGAAACACCCTAGACCACAAGCCCAAACCGGGTTTGCCGCTCAGTCCATGCTTCCTTGGTGTGGACGGATATTCTTGCACTGCCTTCTTGCAACCCGGCCTCCCTTGAATGGGTAGGCTTTCTGTCCCCGGGTTTCCTATTCCCCTAACTCGTGGGTACTCGTTGTTGGTTCAACGTTTCCGCTGTGGTCCACGGCTTCATGCTTTGAGCGCCGCCCCCCCCCGGGATCCAACTCGGGATTACCAGCTGAGCAGCCTACCTAGCTGGTCCTTATGTCCAAATCTATATCCGCAGCAGAATCTACCAAAGGCTCGCTGCGGATTTGTATTGCTTAAAGTTGGCATCCCTATAAGTGCAGGCCAGGATTCTGCTGTTGCTGGCCGAATTTGGTGAGCCGGGTAAACCCGAACCCTTCATCCCTCCCATCACGCAAGGGACTTTGGCAGAGTTGGTAGGCACAACTCGCTCCCGTGTCAGCTTTTTCATGAGTCGCTTTCGTGCGCTCGGCTATATCGACTACAACGGCCGCATCCAGGTACACGCGTCGCTGCTTAATGTGGTTCTACTCGACCAATTGCCCGAGCATAATTCCGAAAAGCCGCACATCGCGTCCGTGGCGTAAGATCCCCGTCTGCAATTCCCGGGAGTCCGCCAAAGACTTAATTTGAATCTCGTTGCTTCCCGATAGCAGCCTCTACTCCCGGATGAATGCCAGCAGGTCTGTGTTTACCTGTTTCTTGTGGGTCGAGCACAGCCCATGCGAAGCGCCAGAATAGACCTTCAGCGTGGCGCTCGGGACGAGCTTGGCTGACAACAGAGCGGAGTCTGCAATCGGCACAATCTGGTCGTCATCGCCGTGAAGAATGAGCGTTGGCACGTCGAACTTCTTCAGGTCGGCGGTGAAATCAGTCTCAGAAAATGCCTTGATGCACTCCAAGACGCCTATGAATCCTGACTGCATAGCTTGTAGCCAGAATGAGTCAAGCAGACCCTGCGAGACGGATGAACCAGGCCGGTTCGCACCGTAGAAGGTCGTAGTGAGGTCTCGAAAGAACTGGGAACGGTCAGCGAGGACGCCGGCGCGGATTCCGTCGAAGACCTCCATCGGTAGACCACCAGCATTGTCTTTTGTCTTCAGCATCAACGGTGGTACCGCTGCAATCAGTACAGCCTTGGCAACTCTTTTCGTTCCATGGCGGCCGATATAGCGTGCCACTTCTCCGCCGCCGGCGGAATGGCCAACATGGACCGCTTCTTTCAAGTCCAACGTTTCAGTCAGCGTTGCAAGGTCGTCTGCGTAAGTGTCCATGTTATTGCCATCCGAGGGTTGGCTCGACCGACCGTGACCACGGCGGTCATGCGCAATGGCGCGATAACCATGAGAAGCCAGGAAGACCATCTGATCTTCCCAGGCATCAGCACTGAGCGGCCAACCATGACTGAAGACCACGGGCTGTCCCGTGCCCCAATCCTTGTAGTAGATTTTGCTGCCGTCTTTTGTCGTAATCGTGGGCATTGATAACCTCCATGTTTCTGGTTATGCTTGTCATTTACTTGGTTATTGCGCCAACCTGGACCACCAGTTTTCCGAAGTTCTTTCCTTGAAGCATTCCGATGAATGCGTCGGGAGCGTGTTCAAGCCCTTCCACAACATCCTCGCGATACTTAATCTTCCCTGCACTGAGCCATTCCGACATCTGCTTTTGAAAATCGCTGAAGTGCGCTCCGAAGTCGTCAAAGATGATGAATCCTTGTACGCGCACGCGTCGCTTTAGGAAGGTGCCCATCACTTGTGCAGTGCGATCTGGCCCCACGGGCGCTTCACTGTCGTTATACTGTGCAATCAGCCCGCAGAGAGGGATACGCGCGCGCGTATTGAGTAGGGGAAGAACAGCGTCAAAGACTGCTCCGCCCACACTTTCGAAATAGACATCGATACCCTTTGGGCAGGCCTTTGCGAGCAGATTCTTCAAGCCTGGATCCCAGTGGTCAACGCAAACGTCAAAGCCAAGGTCTTCAACGGCAAATTTGCATTTCTTCTCTCCTCCAGCGATGCCCACAATATGACATCCTTTGAGTTTTGCAATCTGTCCTACGACGGATCCAACTGCTCCGGTTGCTGCTCCAACGACTACCGTCTCCCCGGATACCGGTTGACCAATCTCCAGCAAACCCATATAGGCAGTGAACCCCGGCATCCCGAGTACGCCGAGAGCATAGGAAGGATGTTCCACTTGCGCGCCAAGGTTGACGATGCCTTTCCCGTCAGAAATGGCGTATTCCTGCCAACCACTCTGGCACAGCACCAGATCGCCGATTGCGAAGTCGGGATTGTGAGAGATCTCGACACGACTGACGGTCGATCCCACCATCACTTCACCGATCGCTACCGGTGGCGCATACGAGGGAGCATCGCTCATTCTGCCGCGCATGTAGGGGTCGAGTGACAGGCAGATGGTCCGTAGAAGCATCTCGCCGTGGGTTGGGACGGGGAGAGCTTGTGTCTCGATCCTGAAGTTATCGGGAGTCGGCGCCCCAGTTGGCCGGAAGGCAAGAACGATACGTCGATTTACGGAATTGCTCATACTTGGATCTCCATTTTGTTGTCCATTTTCAATCTCCGTAAAATGCTAGCTCTTCAACGTCTTCAGATCCAGCACAAAGCGATACTTCACGTCACTTTTGATGACCCGCTCCCAAGCCTCTTCGATCTTGTCGAAGCTGGTCATCTCGATGTCAGAAACGATGTTATGCGCGCCGCAATAATCGAGCATCTCTTGCGTCTCCTTGATGCCGCCGATATTCGATCCGGACAAGCTCTTTCGTCCGTCGACAATAGAAAATGCGCTGACTGCAATCGGAGAAGGGGGAAGACCTACCGTACAAAGTGTTCCGCCTCTTTTCAGCAGGGACATATAAGGAGTGATGTCGTGTACGGCCGAAACGCAATCGAGAATGAAATCAAATGAGCCAGCGTGCGGCGTATGCCAGTTAGGCTCTTTGGTCAGTATGACCTCATCTGCACCGAGCCTCTTTGCATCCTCAATTTTGGATGGAGACCGAGTGAACTGCACGGTATTTGCTCCGAACGCATGAGAGAACTTCAAGGCCATATGGCCGAGTCCACCCAAACCAATGACTCCGACCCGCATCCCAGGGCCGACATTCCAATGCTTCAGAGGAGAGTAGGTCGTGATGCCGGCGCATAGCAAGGGTGCAACGGCCGCGGCATTGAGATTGCGGGGTACCGTCAGCACGAATGCTTCATCGGTCACAATATTCTCGCCGTAGCCTCCGTAGGTAAACTTGCCATCTTTCCCCTTTGAGTTATAGGTCATGACGGTAGCGTGACGATCGCAGTATTGTTCTTCGCCTGCTTTGCAACTGGTGCAGATGCGACAGGAATCGACCATACAGCCAACACCCGCCAGATCTCCGACCTTGAATCTGGTTACTTTAGAGCCAATTCGCTTAACGGTTCCGATGATCTCATGACCGGGAACCATCGGGTAATTTCCGTTCCCCCAGTCATTGTGAGCCTGATGAATATCCGAATGACAGACTCCGCAGAAGTCAATGGCAATATGGAGATCGTTCGGGCCAGGCTCTCTCTGTTCGTAATCAAAAGGAGCGGGGACTGAGGTGGCAGACTGGACGGCATAACCATGTGTCTTGATCATGAACTAACTCTCCTGTTGCCCGATTGCCAAAATAGTATCGGTACAACTCAATCCTCAAGGATAGTTGCAGGAGCATGTGCACGGTTGATCTCTATTGCTCGTTTCGAAGCATTCCCGAAAGAAACATATCGCACTGGGTCAGCAGCCCCAGCAATCACACAGGCCCGATGGAAACGTATCGTATTGCTCAGCAGGTTGAGGATAGTGGATGGAAGACTCGTTGGATCGCCGTGACGCATTCCTGCGCATGCGTGGGAATGCTGTCTATCACGGAAAGCCACAGGCCTGAGAGGCACGATGCAAGCTGCTGTGTTCCTTGAAAAGGCGTTATCGCCGGGAAAGTTTCTGAGCATCGAGGAGGTTCCTCGACCGCAGATTATGCCAGGTCACGTTTTGTTGCGCGTAATTGCCTGCGGCGTATGCCGGACAGATCTGCACATCGTTGAAGGCGACCTAGGGAACCTCTGCGCAGGTGCGTGATTTTGTAGCGACGGCGCGACTTCCGA
>CAYQOQ010000114.1:0-15617 GCA_964419175.1 uncultured Occallatibacter sp.
AGAAGCCGTCGTTTTCAACTCCAGCCGGCTCGGTTTTGGTTGCCGATTCAACGCTGACCTTAAGACTGCGCGGCAACGCAGCGCTCGGGCCTGTCGATTCGTCCAGGGATACATGCACAACTGAGTTTCCGCGAGCAATCATCGGCCAGTGCGAAAGGCTGCCAAACCCGCGGCCAACGGCGCGGTCGCGAACCAGCTCCGCGTAGATACCACCGTCATAGGAGTAGTTGATCTCCTCGGTCATCAGGCCGTAGAGCATGGGGCTGACTTTGGCGGTGGGGTGGTCCACCTGAATGGCGAGCGAGGGAGTCTGGGCGGCTAGGCTCAATGGCAACGCAAGTAGGACTACAGCAGCGAGCATGGGAGTTGGTATCTTCATAATCTCGCCATGGTAATTCGCAGCCGTGACCGCTGACAATCTGGATAACGTTTTCTACGGATGCATTGGCATTTATGGCAAGAGCACACCTAACAGCAGGAGATTTGCAGCTTCATCCTGCTTATCTCTCGATGGCGGCTGCAATCTCAGTGCGTACTTTTTCAGGTAGTGCGGGCATTGCGCCTGATTGCGAGGCCACCCAGGCACCCCAGCGGTTTCCTGCCTCATTCAGCGTAACCAGGTCCGCTCCGCGTAACAGGTAGTGGGTCATGGCGGCGGTATACGCATCCCCAGCGCCGACCGTGTCGGCTACCTTTATGGGGAACCCGGGGTGTTCACTCCAGTCTTCCCGACATACCAGCAGGCTGCCACCGCTACCTCTGGTGATGGCCACCATTGAGAGCGCCGGAAACTCACTGAGAAGCCGTTCGGCGCCCAGTAGCAGCCGGTCTCTTTCTGGTGTGCCGTTTTCCGGCAGGCCCAGCAGGTTGAGTAGTTGCGGCAGTTCCTCGTCGCTCAGCTTGAGCACTGTCGCCAGTTCCAATGATTCCTGGATCACTTCTCCGGAGTAGAACGGAGCGCGCAGATTGACGTCGAAGACGCGAATGCAGGTATCCGAGGTTTGCGCCGTCAGAGTCTGAATCGTCTGGCGCGACTGCAGGCTCCGCTGCGCCAGCGACCCGAAGCAGATGGCGTCCGCACGCTCAGCAAGCTTGACCCACTCGTCAGAAAGTTCCAGGAAATCCCATGCTGCCGGGTGGTGGATTGTGTATTGTGGCTGACCGTCCGCAAAGCTCACGGTCACCTTGCCCGTCTCATGCACCGGGTCCACTTCCAGGCAACTCGTGTCTACCGGCATCGGATCTAGATGGTTGATCGCCTGGCGGCCCAGATCGTCGCGGCCAATGCGGCTCAGGATGACTGCATGATTGCCAAGGCGGCCCGCCATCACGGCAAAGTTCGCCGGGGCGCCGCCGAGCCTAGGCCCGTCCGGCAGAATATCCCACAGCAGCTCGCCGATTCCGAGAATCAGATGCTGTCCTTTCAAGGTACTTCTCCCGATGCAAGTGTTGGTGACTGGAGGCTAGAGGTCGACGCTGCCGGCCCAGCGATAGATTGAACAGTCTTCCCAGTTTGTTACAGCGTACTCTCCGTCTGGCTGGTTGGCGAGAATTCTGTGATCGGCGATTGCATCGGCCCGCGATCGCCTGACCTCGCCGGCAAACAGTCTGACGAAGGCCGCCTGTTGCCGCAGCACTCGCTCCTGCTCGTTGTTTACATAGAGAATGTCCAGTTGGCGTTCGCGCCCGGCGGAGCTCCATGCCTTCACGAGACGGCGCAGCACTGGTGCGCCAAAGGGATTGAACAGGAATACGACGCACGGGCCTGCTGGCAGCTCAAACTCGGCGGCGTCCCGGCAAACCATTTTCATAGGCGCTCGCGCCCGGCCGGATTTTCGCCATAGAGCCATGTTCTTTCTGCCGATCCGCGCGAGTGTTGGATTCAACTCGACTCCGACCACGGCGCGGAAAGGGAACTCGGAGGCAAGCAAGAGCGCCCGCCCCATTCCAGCGCCCAGATCGATAAAGGTAAACTCATCAATCGACGCCACGGGCTTTAATCTGCGCCAGCGCACGATCATCTCTCGAAAGACGGAGGGCGCAACACCGAAGTAAGCGGTGTTGTGGCGATCGGCACGGTTTCCGCACCTCAGAGCTCGTCCTGCGATCAGTCCGCTGGTGCGCACGCCAAACTCAAGGTCGAATGGATGGCGCATGAATCCATCTTTGACTGCGAGCCCCGGCAAAAGGTGTCGTTTTTGCGGAGCGTTGCCTGTCTGCTTACTCTTGCTTGCCTTCACGGTTTGAACATTAGCACAAACAGGAGCGTCTCCTGCTTTAGAGATTCGCTGGCTTATTTGCCAATCACGAGGATCTGGAACGAGCCTGGGATCATTGGCGGGCGTGGCCCGCGCATAAATGCCGGCGCGCCGGATGCCGGTGGAGCCGCCCCTGCTGCCTGTGCCGGAGCAGCGGGCGTTGGTCCATACTCGGCAGTGATCGCCAGGATATCGTTGGTCTTTGTGTCCAATGTCAGTGTCTTCGCCCGCGCCGGAGTGGCAATCGTCTGCTCTACGGAGAAGCTGGTGGGGGAATTCTCCTTTATGACAGTAAGTGTGCCATCGCCTTGAGAACTGAAAGCTTCCATTGTGGCTGGATTAAACGTAGCGCCGTCTGATCCAACACCTATGGGCAGGTCGGTGATGATGTGCCCGTCTGTTGCCGAGAGGATGATCATGTTGTTCTTGTCCCGGCACGATGCGAAGAGGACATTGTTCCTTGCGTCCAGCGCCAGGCCAGCGCAGCCTCCGCCCTTGCTCGAGATGTCGTATTTGCCGATCATCTTCATCGTGTTCGCGTCAACTACAGCTATGGCGGCCTTGTCTTCGATGTCGACATAGATCTTCCCCTGGCCGTCCGTTGCCGCCTGTTCGGGAGCGCCACCGATGTCGATGGTGCCCAGGATTGAGCCATCCTTATCGTCGAGGACAGTGATGTTCGGCGCCGAGTGGCTGAGGATGTAGAAGCGGTGGTTGATAGCATCGTTCAGATAGCCGTCGGGATTGCCCTGCACGTCGATTCTCTTCAAAATCGCAAAGGTCTTCGAGTCGAACATCGTCACCGGTTTCGAGGTTGCGAATCCATGTCTGGTTTCTGTGTCGACTGCAGCGCCGTGGGCACTCGTGCCTGGAATATCTCCCACCTGGGTCAGTGTGTCGAGGTTAAAGATGCCGATGTGCCCGGCCGGGCCGGAACGGGCAACGTAGAGGTTGCGGCCGTCTGAGTCGGCGGTCACATAGTCGAACCCGCCATCGCCTCCGACCAGCTGAATCTTGAGCACCTTGTACGGGCCGGTTTGCTGAGCAGGGGCCAAGCTGGCAAACGAGATCATCGCGGCAAGTGTTGCAACTGCGCGCAGCTTCGAGGTCATGGGGCTTTCTCCTTCAAGGGAACTTCAATGGCGATTCCGCGGGCTGGATTGTTAGGGGCGAGGATCATCCCCCGCGGCTTCTCGACATTGAGCATACACGGTATTCTCCGTATGGATTCGGGCATTTCGCCGGACAGATTTACATGGAGCCAATTCACTTTGTCATTTCTGCGCTGAACGTAGGTTGCGGGCCAGACACTAAATAACTTGAAAGAGGGGAATTGATGAGAGTCCTTGCTTCGATACTTGCGATGTTCCTGTTTACAGCAATCGCCGGCGGAGCAGCACCTGGTCCTTCAGCCGCAGAAGTGATGGGCGCAACGAACGCGCTACCGCTTCCAGACCTGAGGAGATAAGGCGCCAGGGGAAAGAGATTGAATCGCTCCGCTGTTGGCTATGGATTCTCCGGTAGCCGAAGAATGCGGGTGTATTCATGGAGTTTATGAACCTTCGTTACGTGCTCCCGTAGTTGCGCGAAACTGAGGGTTTACCCCCGGAAAAAGGGCGATGAGGCTCATTTTTTTGGCATGAATTCTGCGATTTCCGTAGTTGGAGCAGGGGGCTTTATTTGCATATAAGTCTTGTTTTTTGTGTAGGTTAGTGGCTTAAGTCGGGACGGTAGCCAGTGGCTAGATGGTAACGGGCCGTATGTGTGTAAGTGGTTTGTTTTCTGCATGTTTTTGGAAATCTCACAGTTTCACGGGAAAAGGGGGAAGGGTGTACAGCCTTTTGGAGAGGAAAGCTGGGTGAAGACTGGAGGATTGCCTATCTCCATTGTGCTACGGATGCTGGTAATTCTCTGCAAGGCAGGGAACGGAAAGACAGGGCCATGAACCAGGGAATAGCAAAGGCTGCGAGGTTGAGATTTATGTTGCTCCATCCTTTCCGTAGAAAAAGCGGAGAGGATGAGCGCCGTCCCTACGGGACTCCGGCAGAATTGGCGGTATTGGCAACCCCACGCTGAAGCGCGGGGCTAATCTACACTGCGCCTACGGCGCGGGGCGACTGGCTGCTGCCGGCGGTGACTGGCTGCTGCTGGCATGGAGCGCTTCTACACAGGCCCCTTTTGAGGGGCCACCAATCAGAAAGCCTTCGGCTGCCGGAGGATACTTACTTTCGTCAGCTCCCATCGGGAGTTCTACTCCAAGGTTCATAACTGGTTCAGGCTAGTGGACGCGGAGGACGATGATGGTTTCGTCGTCGAAGCGGTCTTTGGCGCCCTGGAAGCGGGCTACGTCTTCGAGGATGGCGTCGGCGATGGCGAGGGCGGGCTGGTCGCGGTGGGCGCAGAGAAGGCCCGATAGGCGCTCCTGTCCGTACATTTCTTCTTTGTCGTTTTCGGCGTCGAGGATTCCATCGGAGACGAAGACGATGGCGTCTCCGGGCAGGGTGGGGACGTTGATCTCCTCGTAGGCGATGTCGGGAAAGAGGCCCAGTGGAAAGCCCTCGGCCTGGACGGTGACCGACTGGCCGGAGCGGCAGAAGACGGGCTGGACGGCGCCTGAGTTGGCGACGGTGAGAGTCTGGTTTTCGTCGTTCCAGAGGGCGAAGAGCATGGTGACGTATTGCGACTCGAGCTTGCGCTCCTGGAGGGCGTCATTGAGCATGGCGAGCATCTGAGCGGGTTCAGGTTGATGGATGGCGGCGGAGCGCATGATGCCGCTGACGAGGGCGGCAAACAGTGCAGCGGGCGCGGCCTTGCCGCTGACGTCGCCGAGTACGATGGCGGTGCGGCCTGGGCCGTAATCGACAAAGTCGTAGAGGTCGCCGCCGATGGTGCGGGCGGGAAGAAAGCGGACCGCCATTTCGGCGTGGGGATGCGCGGGGGCCTCGGAAGGCAGGAGGCGAAGCTGGACCTCGCGGGCCATGGCGATGTCGCGCTCGAGCTGCAGCTCCTGGGTGTGGACGGCCTGGTAGAGGCGCGCGTTCTCAATGGCGATGGCTATCTGTGCGCCGAGAGTGGTGAGTACGCGCTCATGCTCTTCGGTGAAGAAATGCGGGCGCGTGTGTTCCAGATCGAGCACGCCGATGATGCGGCCTTTGTAGAAGAGAGGAACAACAAGTTCGGAGCGGGTCTCATCGTTCATGGGCACGTAGCGCGGGTCTTTGTGTACGTCGGGGACGTTGACGAAGCGCCACTCGCGCACGGCGGCGCCCACCAATCCACTGTCGACGGAAACGCGGCGCACGGGCGCATGGGCGTAACCGAAACGCCATGCATAACGGGTGACGAGGGTTTCGCCTTTCTCGTCGAGCAGCATGATGGTGAACATCTGGTAGTCGATGAGGCGGCGGAGAAGCTGGCCGATGCGCTCGAGCAGCGGGCCGAGTTCGAGGATCGAGGCGAGTTCGACGGCGATCTCGTTGAGTACCTCGAGCTGCTGCGCCTGGCGGGAGACGCGGGCGTAGAGGCGGGCGTTCTCAATGGCCTGGGCGATGCGCGAGGCGGTAACGGTAAGCAGGCGCAGATGCTCGGGGCGGAAGTAGCCGGCCTCGGTGCTCTCTAGATCCATGACGCCGATGAGGCGGTTCTTGGCGATGAGCGGGACGGCCAGTTCGGAGCGGACATCGGGATTGGCGCTGATGTAGTACTCGTCGTTGGCAACATCGTTGAGCAGCGTGGGCTGGCGGGTGAGAGCCACCTGGCCGACCACGCCCTTGCCTATGGGGAGGCGTGTCCGCTCGATCTGAGGTGTGTGGCCGATCTGGAAGCGCATGCGCAGTTCGTGGGTACGGTCGTTGAGCAGGAAGATGGCGAAGATGCGGTAGTTGATGATGGCGCGCACCAGTTCGGAGGTGCGATTGAGAAGGGTCTGGAGGTCGAGTGTGGTGTTGAGCGCGTCGGTGAGCTTCATCAGGTAGGCGACATCGGCGGGCTCAACGCGCGGGTTCACCGGATAGAGAGGCGTATCGCCGGCGGGGCGGTAGTCGCCTTCGAAGTCGGAATCTTGCGGCGGAGATGGGGGATTCTTTGTCATGCGTATTGAAGGGAATGATAACGCAAAGGCAGGGACATAGGGACTAGGGACTAGGGAAAAACGCGCGGGTTGAGATTCTTGCTATCCCAAGTCTCAGAGTTGAATCCTCACCCCGAAACCTGGAACGGTACGGAGTGAAACACATGTGGTCCAACAAGCAGCTTGCGAAGGATTGTTTTCCAGTCCCTAGTCCCTATTTTTTATTCTGCTCCCAGTTCTCGGACGATGGCGATGGAGGCGGAGGCGCCGATGCGGTTGGCTCCTGCTTCGAGCAGGGCCTTGACGTCGGCCAGGGTGCGAATGCCGCCGGAGGCCTTGACGCCGCAGCGGCTGCCGGCTACGCCGCGCATGAGGGCAATGTCTGCCACCGTAGCGCCGCCGCCGGCAAAGCCGGTGGAGGTCTTGATGAAGTCGGCGCCGGCCTGGATGGCGATCTCTGAGCCGCGCAGTTTCTCTTCCATGGTGAGGAGGGATGTCTCCAGAATCACCTTGAGCAGTGCGCCCTGATGGTGGGCGACAGTTGCAGCGGCATGAATCGTGTGGTGGACGGCGTGGTGGTTGCCGCTCTTGAGCTGCCCGATGGGAATCACCATATCCAGTTCGTGTGCGCCCAGCCGGATGAGTGCGGCGGCTTCCTGGCGGAGCGTGGAGACCAGCGAGGCGCCAAAGGGAAATCCAATGACGACGCCAACGGGAATACCGGAACCGGAGAGCATGCCGACGGCTGTCGAGACCCAGACCGGGTTGACCATGGCGCAGGCAAATCGATAGCGGAGAACCTCATTGCAGAGTTGCTCGACTTGGGCGCGGGTGGCGTCGGGCTTGAGCAGGGTATGGTCGATGATAGCGGCCAGCGTCTGCCAACTGCTCAGCGTTTGGGCGGTAAAGGCGGCGGAATCGAAAGTGCCGTGGTCAAAATCAAGATCCGCCGTGTCAGAAGGCGTAGATACAGCAGGCGTAGAAACAGCCATGGGTGTTGCTCCTTATTGGCGGAACGCCGCTCTTTAGGGGCGGTTTGCCGCGCATACTCCGGTAGATGAGTATAGTGCCCCGCGCCCCCAGGACCAAATGCCTGAAAGCGAGGGGCCGGGTTAAGTTTACAAGGTGCTGCCGCTGGCCATGCTGCGGGTGGCGTCTACTCCGGTGCGTCCGGAGGCATGACGCAGATATCAGGCAGGTTGCGATAGCGCTCGGCGTAGTCCATTCCGTAGCCGATGACGAAGAGGTTGGGAATGGAGAAGCCGACATAGTCGGCTTCGATTTTTTCAATGCGGCGCGACGGTTTGTCGAGCAGGGTGGCAATGCGCAGAGACTTGGGGTGCTGCTGGAGGAAGAGCTTGCGCAGGTACGAGAGGGTGAGGCCGGTGTCGAGGATGTCTTCGACTACGAGGACATTCTTTCCCTCGATGGGGTGGTCGAGATCTTTGATGAGCTTGACGGCGCCGGAGGAACGCTGGCCTTTGCCGTAGCTGGAAGTGGCGACAAAGTCGAAGGTGGCGTCGATCTGAATGGCCCTGGACAAGTCTGCGAGAAAGGGCGCCGCGCCCTTCAGGACGCCTATCATGACCAGCTTTTCCCCGTGGAGGTCGTTGGTGATCTGTGCGCCTATTTCAGCGACGCGCTCGGCAATCTGCTGACGGGAGAAAAGGACTTCGAGGCCCTGATAGGTTGTGGTAGCCATGCAAACAGTATCGCGCGAATCGGGGATGTTCGGGAATGTGCAAATCAGGACAGTTTTTGGGATTGGGTGGATTTGGGGATGGAGGCGTTTGAGGATGCTTTCCCAGGTCCAAAATCGAGACCCGGAATTGTTGTCAGTACAGGAACGATTCCAAATCGTTCAATTACGATAAGCTGAGGCGGAGGAACTCTGGATGCGATTGAAGGCCTGGGGCCGCGTTGCACTTGCATCGATTTTGCTCGCTGTGGGACTGGCGGGCGCACCGCCATTGGCGGGGCAGGAGGCGGTTCTCAACCCAACTCTGCCGCTGACGCATGTCGATCACGGCGCCAATTCATCCAAAGCGCAGAGCCAGCATTACTTGGTGCTGGTTTCGCTCGACGGCTTTCGGTGGGACTACGCAGTGCGGGACAAGGCTACGCATCTTCTGGCGATTGGCAAACAGGGGGTGTGGGCGCCGGAAGGCATGTTGCCGAGCTACCCGTCGTTGACCTTTCCGAATCACTTCACGATCGTGACGGGCTTGTATCCCGAGCACCACGGGCTGGTTGCGAACAGCTTTCTGGATGTGGCACGGCAGGCACGTTACGGTATTGCCGATGTGAAGGCCGTGACCGATGGCGGATGGTACAGCGGGACTCCTCTGTGGAGTTTGGCCGAGAGCCAGGGGATGCGGACCGCGTGTTTGTTCTGGCCGGGTTCGGAGGCGGAGATCGCGGGCTACCGGCCGACGTGGTATGCGCGCTTCGACAATAAGACGGAGGGCACGGCGGCGGTGGAGCAGGCGCGGATTGACGATGCGATTGCTCTGCTGAAACTGCCGGCGGCAGAGCGGCCGCATCTGATTACGATTTACTACTCCGAGCCGGATCACGAGGGGCACCAGTTTGGACCGGACGCAGCGGAGACCCACGCGGCTGTGACGAAGATGGACGGGCTTGTGGGCAAGTTGAAGTCGGCGCTGGATGCGACGGGGTTGCCGATCGACCTGGTGGTGGTGAGCGATCACGGCATGGCGCATGTGGAGGGCGGGTGGATTACGCTGGATCAGTTCGCCGATCTGAAGGACTTTGAAACGGCAGGCGCGCTGCTTTATGGCAAGACAGAAGAGGATCGCGAGCGGGTATACAACCAGCTGAAGAAAGCCTCTTCACAATTTGTTGTCTATCGGCTAAAGAACGTGCCGGCGAGCCTGAACTACAACCAGAATGCGCGCGAAGGGGATCCGGTGGTGATTGCGACGGGGCCGTATGCGATTCGTGCGCACGGACCGCCGGAAGGGAAGCCGGACCAAGCGCCCATTGCGGGAATGCATGGGTTGGATCCGCAGAAAGTGGCGGAGATGAAGGCGAGCTTTTTTGCGGCGGGACCGGATATAGTTGAAGGAAAGACGGTTGCGGCCTTTGAGAACGTTAACTTGTACGCGTGGCTGGCGCACATGCTGGGCCTCACTCCACCCAAGAACGACGGCAGCTTGAACGTGTTGGCCGGGACTCTGCGCGACGGTGGCGCAGAACCTGGCGCGGACCCGGAAAAATAATACAAAGTAAGGGAGCAGGGAAGAAATGTGTCTGGTTCTAGGAATTGACGGCGGCGGTACGCGCACGCGTGCCTCGATTATGCAGGGCGATAGAGTTTTGGCTCACGGCGAGGGCGGATCGATTAAACGGCTACGGGTTGGCGCAGAGGTGGCCGAGGCGAACCTGCGCGCGCTGCTGACGGAAGTATTTGGGCAGGCCGGAGTGAAGGGCGTGGATGCTGCCTGCTGCGGGGTGGCGAGCGTGAGTATGCCCGGTGTTGTCGAGTGGATCAGCGCGGTCTTCAACGACTTTGGCGTGAAGCGTTGCGACATTGTGGGCGACGAGGTGATAGCGCTGGATGCCGCTTTCCAGGGCGGGCCTGGAATTTTGCAGATTGCGGGGACGGGGTCGAACACGATTGGGCGTGCGCCGGACGGGGGCCAGGAAAGTGCGGGCGGATGGAGTTCTCACCTGGGCGACGAGGGCTCCGGCTACTGGATTGGATTGCATAGCGTGCGGCGCGGGTTAAAGGCCTACGATCGGGAACAGCCGACACAGATTCTCGAGAAAGTGGGCGAGCTGTGGGGGACGCCGGATCTCCAGGAATTGGTGAATGTGGGCGACGGAACTCCGGGGCCGGACTTTGCGGCGCTGGCGCCGATCATCAACGAGCTGGCCGAGGCGGGCGATGCGGTTGCGCTGGATGTTTTGCAACAGGCATCGAAGGACCTGGTTGAGTTTGTGCTTCTGGTTCGGGAGAAGCTGCGGCGGAAACACAAGATCGAAGGCGAGGTTCCAGTTGCGTGGACGGGCGGCGTGATTGAAAAGATGCGGCTGGTGCGGGAGCCGTTCTTTGCGGGACTGCGCGCGGTTGCGCCGGAGATTCCGATTGGGGACAGCTCTATTATTTCGCTCCAAGGGGCGCTGTGGCGGGCGAAACGGCTGGCGGGGTTGGCGGAGTAGGCCTCTGATCGTGTGAGTTCGTGCATTGAAATTGAGTGCATGTTTTCCCAGGTCCCAGAAGCGGGGCCTCCACCCCAAGGACAAATACCTGTCCTTGGGGACCCCGGGCATGGGGCACCCGGCGAGTTAGCCGGGGAAGACTTAGAACCTGTCCAGAAACCCTAGGAAGAAACTGAGTTCCAGTTGGGCTGTTTATTGGCCAATCCAAGTGAAGCGGATCGAACAAAAGCAGCAAGTTAGCCTCCGCTACGCGGAGATAAGCAAGTCAGCAAGTCGGCGGTGAATCGCGACGGCAAGGTTTCATCGAACCGAGGGTTGGATTCGCCGGTAGACGACGATTACCAATTTCTGATCTTTGCCTGGCGGCGGCTGTTATTCTTACGCCGTGGACCACTTTCGCCGCATTGGTGCTTTGCGCCGTAAATTGACGCGTGCCGGGCTGCCGGGGCTCGTTGTCACGCATCTTCCCGATCTCCGCTATATCTCCGGGTTTACAGGGTCGAGCGCTGCGCTGGCTATTACCAGCCGTGCGGCACGGCTGTTTACCGATGGCCGCTACAGTGCACAGGCGGCTGAAGAGGTGACGGCCGCGCGGGTAGAGATTGTTTCGGGGGCACCGTCGGTTGCCGCCGTGCAGTGGCTGGCGGCGCAGCCGGGAGTGGACGCCGCAGGGTTTGACGCCTCGCGGGCGACGGTGGCAGAACTGGCGCAGTGGAAGGCGGCTCTGCCTGCACATTTGCGTCGGGCCTTTTTGTCGGTGTTGCCGGCGCCGATGGTGGAGCAGTTGCGGTGCGTGAAGGACGAGGACGAACTGGCCCTGATTATTGAAGCCGCTCTGGCAGGGTGCAAGCTGTTTGAACACGTGCTGAGTTATATCCGGCCCGGTCTTCGAGAGATCGATGTAGCCGCCGAATTGGAGTACCAGGCGAGGCTGATGGGCGCGGAGGCGATGTCGTTTGAAACGATCGTGGCTTCAGGAGTGCGTTCGGCGCTGCCGCACGGGCGAGCCACCAGCGCGCTGTTGCCGCGACGAGGTTTTGTGACGATGGACTTCGGTATAATCCTCGGAGGCTACTGCTCAGATATGACGCGCACGGTCTATCTGGGCAAGCCGAAAGCCGAGGAGCGCCACACCTACAACGCGGTTCTGGAAGCACAGGAGGCGGGTTTGGCGGCGGTCAGTGCAGGCGTTAGCTGCGGAGAGGTAGATGAAGCAGCACGCTCGGTGTTGCGCAGGGAGGGTTTGGCGGAGGCTTTTTCCCACTCCACCGGCCACGGGGTCGGATTGGAGATTCACGAGCCGCCACGAATCGGCGCGGGGCAAATGACCAGACTGCGGGCCGGCATGGTGATTACGATTGAGCCGGGAGTTTACCTGGCGGGCCAGTACGGCATTCGCATCGAGGATATGGTTGCGGTGACTCCTTCGGGAGGCCAGGTGTTGACGCCGGCGACGAAGGCTCTGATCGAATTATGATTTTGTCTTTTGAATAACCCCTGTGCGGCCGATGGATGCCGACAGGTATTTACCACAGGAATGTGGGAGAGTCAGGGAACGAATGAAACCAGAAGATATTGCAGATCTGAAGCAACTGATTGAATTTTTGAAGGAACATCAGGTTGCGGAGTTCGATTTGGACCGAGGCGACTTGAAGATTCGCTTGAAGTTTAACCAACAGCAGATCGAACCGGCAGGACTGGGTGATCTGGCGCGGTTGCTGGCATCGGCGCCAGGCGGCGCGGCGCGGGCCAGTGGCGCAGCGGCCCATGCGCCTGCCGCAGTTGCAGTTCCGGAGGCTCACGCAGTGGCTGCGGATGAGGGGTTGCACTTGGTGAAATCTCCCATTGTCGGAACCTACTATGGTTCTCCTTCGCCGGGCTCTTCGGCGTTTGTCGCACCGGGCGACCACGTGGAGAAGGGACAGGTGATCTGCATCATCGAGGCTATGAAGCTGATGAACGAGATTGAATGCGATGTGGCCGGCGCGGTTGTGAAGTGCCTGGTTTCCAACGGACAGGCGATAGAGTTTGGGCAGCCGCTGTTTTCCGTGCGGGTGAGCTAGAAAGAAGCGGAGTTAGCGTTGCTAGCGGAGTTGGCGGAGTTAGCAAAGGCTGCGACGTTGGCTGGTGAGCAGATTGGGAATTGGTTGGTAGGCTCGCTAACACCGCTAGCGCCGCTAGCAACGCTAACCCCGCTTAAAAGGACGTGAATGTTTCGTAAGGTTTTGGTTGCCAATCGAGGAGAAATTGCACTGCGGATTCTGAACGCTTGCAGAGAGCTGGGGATTCGCACAGTTGCCGTTTACAGCGAGGCGGATCGCAATGCGCTGCACGTGCGCTTTGCCGACGAGGCCATCTGCATTGGACCGCCGCGGCTGAGCGAGAGCTATCTGAATGTGCCCGCGGTGATTTCTGCCGCCGAGATTGCGGATGTGGACGCGATTCATCCGGGGTATGGCCTGTTGAGCGAGAACGCGAATTTTGCCGAGGTTTGCCGGGCATCGAATATCAAGTTCATCGGGCCTCCGCCGGAGATTACGCGGCTGATGGGCGAAAAAGAAAAGGCGCGGCAGGCGATGAAGAAAGCCAAAGTGCCGATTCTGTCGGGCTCGGATGGGATTCTGTCGGGCGTTGAAGAAGCGCAGGCTTGGGCGAAGAAGGTCGGGTTTCCGGTGATCATGAAGGCGAAGGCTGGTGGCGGGGGACGCGGGATGAGGATTGCGCGTTCGGCCGACGAGTTGCCGAACCTTTACCACGCGGCGACCACCGAAGCCGCGAATGCGTTTGGAAACGGCGAGCTGTACATGGAGAAGTTCATCGAAGATCCGCGCCACATCGAGTTCCAGATGCTGGCCGATGAACATGGGAATGTGGCATCGCTGTTTGAGCGGGAGTGCTCGATTCAGCGGCGGCATCAGAAGCTGATCGAGGAAGCGCCGTCGCTGCAGGTGGCGCCGAAGTTGCGCGAAGAGCTGGGACGGACACTGTGCCGGTGCTTGTCCGACATTGGCTACCAGAACGCGGGGACGGTTGAGTTTCTGATGGACTCGGACCGGCAACTTCACTTTATCGAGATGAACACGCGTATCCAGGTGGAGCACCCGATTACGGAGGCGATTACCGGGGTGGATATTGCGAAGGCGCAGTTGCGGATTGCGTCGGGGGACCGATTGCAGGATATTTTGCCGGCGAAACTGGAAATTCGCGGACACTCGATCGAATGCCGTATCAACGCAGAGCATCCGCGGAAGTTCACTCCTTCGGCGGGACAGATTACGGCGTTCAACGTGCCCGGCGGCAACGGGGTGCGGGTGGATACGGCTCAGTATGCGGAGGGCGTGATTCCGCCGTACTACGACTCGCTGATCGCGAAGCTGATTGTGCATGGTTGCGACCGGGCCGAGGCGATTGCGAAGATGGAGCGGGCGCTGAGCCAGTTTGTGGTGCAGGGTGTGGAGACATCGATTACGCTGCACCAGGAGATCTTCCAGGATTCGGGGTTCCGGGCAGGGGAGTTCGATACCGGGTTCATGGAGCGGTTTCTGGCGGCGCGGCCGGAAGAGCCGAAGTAGGGGCAGCATTCTATTTATTGCGGAGCGGGTGAGGGAGTCTGTGGGGGAGATGTTTTCCACAGAGGCGGCGGGAGAATTTGCTACTTTTTCTTCGCCTTTTGTTCGTGGATGGGCTATTCTTGGTCTGCAACAGAGGAGGTTGCTTCGATGGACTTTCAAAAAGCACTGATCGCCGAGTACGACAGCGAGGTCGCCAGGACGCGGAAGATTCTGGATGCGATTCCGGCGGATGTGGATTTCAGTTATAAACCCCACCCCAAATCGATGAGCCTGGGCCGATTGGCAGGGCATATTTCGGAGACTGCTGGACAATGGGCGACGAGTACGCTGGCCAAGGACAAGATCGAGATGGCGGCTGACCAGAAGTATGAGCCCTACGTGCCGGCGAGCAAAGAGGCGCTTCTAGCGCGGTTCGATACGGAGACGGCGGAGGCGAAGGCTGTGCTCGCCGCGTTTGCGCCGGCGAAGTGGGATGATAACTGGAAGTTTGTGGCCGGTGGTCAGGCTTGGATCGATGACACCAAGTATGAAGTCTGGCGGACGTGGGTGATGAATCACTTAGTCCACCACCGGGCGCAGCTGGGCGTCTATCTGCGGCTGCTGGATAAGCCGATTCCGGGGACTTATGGGCCTTCAGCGGATGAGACGTAAGAAGAAATGAGAATAGAAAGACTGCTTCTGCCCCATCCTTGCGCCAGGATCAACGCGCAAGAATGGGGCTTTCTTGTTGGGAGAGTTGGAGCGTTTCTGGTGGATCGCTGACAGGCGGGGGCTGTTGCGGCTAGTCTTGAAGCATGACTTTTTCATTTCCTAAGATTTATCCGATTCTTGATACTTCGACGATTCCTTCTGTTGGGCGGGCTGAGTTTCTTCGGCGGATGGGCGGGTCGCTGGCGGATGCAGGCATAACGCTGCTGGAGTATCGCAACAAGATTGGTTCCGATGCCGAAATACTGGCAGATATGGCTTTTCTGCGGGCTGTTCTGCCTGCGGGTTATGTGAAGTTAATTCTCGATGATCGGGCTGATCTGGTTGAGCAGATTGGTTTTGATGGAGTGCATGTGGACGCGGGGGATTTGGCTCCTGCCGAGGCGCGGCGGCTGCTTGGACCGGATCGAATTGTAGGCACGTTTGGAGGCAGCGAGGGGCTGTTGCCTGGGATTCTTGAGGCGCCGGTGGATTATTGGGCCGTGGGGCCGGTTTATACGACCACGACAAAGCAGACCGATAAGGCGCCGATTGGGCCTGAGGGCGTGCGGCGGCTGCGGGCGCTGGCTGGGCCAGATCGGGTTTTGACGGCGGCGGCAGGGATTACGCTGGCTACGGCCCCGCTGGTGTTGGCGGCTGGGGCGACGGCGGTTGCGGTTTCGGCGGCGATCTTTCGGGCTGCCGATCCGGCGGGGGAGTTTCGACGGTGGGTGGGGGAGTTGCAGGGACTATAGATCTGGCAAATAAATACTGTCTTCGTACTACCCGACCCTAGCCACAAAAACAAAGACGTGGCGAGGATGGGGCACCCAAAGGTTGTTGGTA
>CAYQOQ010000115.1:0-15515 GCA_964419175.1 uncultured Occallatibacter sp.
GCTTAGAAGGCTGGTGCTCTATCCAGTTGAGCTACTCGCCCACGCTCTTTCATTGTAACTTTGAACCGGCCGTTGCGGGAGCCAGGCTTGAAGGAAGTGCATCCGCAAGGGCAGCCATTGCGGCGGCCAGTGCGCCTTCCGCATCAGCATGGCAAGCGGCCTTGGCGCGCAGATAGGCGGTAATGCCGAATCCCTCAGCCTGGCAGGCAATCGCCTGACGGATGACGAGATCGATACTGCACTCCGCGCTGAGTTCCGGCCGCGTAATCTGGGCCAGGCGCGTCACATACTCCCGGCAAAAAGCCTCGGCCTGTTGCCAGCGGGCAAAGACCCTTCCCTCCACAGGAAGCATATCTATATAGCAGGCCAGTGCGGCCGGCTCCGGCTCCCACACGTCGCATTTCGAGGTCCACAGCGGAGAGTGCGCCGCATTCAGTGCCAGCAGCAACGCGGCCAGCGCAGGAAACGCGGCAGCCTCGGCGACCTCGGCAATGCACTCCGGATGACTGCGCAAGTCAACAAGTCCTACCCACTCAGCTTCAATCACTGGCGCGCCGCCGCCGATTTCCACTTCCCAGTCAGCTTCCATGCTGCCCGTCCTTCGGTACACCCGTCACGGACTGAAGGTAGCGAATCACGCTAGCTTCGGCCCAGTGAATTTCGTCGCCTGGATCACGCGAAAGAAAGGCACAATGCCCGCCGTGCCGCGTCTCCACAAAGTCGACGTGCGGATTGGCAAGCAACCGGGCGCGGGTTTCCGGCAGCAGTCGGATAAACGGGTCGTCCTGCGCGGCCAGAATAAATGTCGGAACGGCGATGCCATCGACCACGCGCGCACTCGCGGCGCGATAGTAGTAGTCGCTGGCGTCGCGAAATCCGCAATAGCGAGCCACAATCTTGTCGTCGAACTCGCGCAGCGAGCGCACCGGCCCAATGCCATCGTTCCCATAGCGGTCTGGATAGAGTGCTGCCTTACGGCGAAAGCGGCGCATCAGGCCCAGCAGAAATCGATATTCGTAAAGGCGATTGACCGGCTCATGAAGCGTGTCGGAACTGGGTGCCAAATCGATCACCGGGCAAACCGCGGCCACAGCGACCAGCGGTGGCCTGTTGCCCCATTCTCCCGCCAGCTTCAGCGCGAGATTGCCACCCATCGAATAACCAACCAGCGCCACCCGCTCAAGGCTGAAACGCGACGAAAAGTGAGAGACCACAGCGCCCAAATCCCCCGAGAGTCCGGAGTGATAGAGCGTCGGCGTCAGATCGTCCGTGTCGCCACAGTTGCGCATGTTCATGCGGACAACATTGAAGCCGGCAGCCCAGGCGCGCGCGGCAATGCCCTGGATGTATCTTGATTCCGACGACCCCTCCAGTCCATGCACCAGCACCAGCGTCAGCCGCGCCGAGCGTTGCGGCTCCCGCTGCCAGTGGCAGTGGCACAGAACCCGGCTGCCATCGCTTGGGTCAACTTCCACAGTTTCGGTTTCGCACGGCAGGCGGAACGGTGGTCGCGGAAGAAAGTTGCCAACAATGGTCTGAAGATGGCCATTCGACAAGCCACGCCTCGGCTCAAAAGCTGTCAACCACCTCGGCAGGCTAAGGGCGGAGTTGCCAATCGTTCCATCTTCAGAGATTTCCGGGGTCACGGGGTCTCGGCAAACGAGGTAGTTGTGCGGTTAGGGAGCGAGTACATTGGGCAGCTAGGGCCTGTCATCTAATTCCCAGGGTGCAGCGTTGCGAGAGAAAATCGGGCCAGACGAAGCCGAGCCCGAAGGCTGTGGCGGCCCCACTGTCGAGGGCGAGAATGAAGTATGGCCCGATTTTCTCCACAACCCTCCGGGCCGGGGCCAGTTTTCCCGATTTCTGCGTCAATCGTCGCTAGCAGACGCCCAGTATGCGTCACTCCTCACTCCTTGAACTCAGAAAAACTGGCACCGGCGCTGCGCCCTGGGAATTAGATGACAGGCCCTAGTAGGGATCTAATTTTTGAACCTTCTTAACCGTCCGTAACTTGCAGAAAACAGCTTAGCACGGATGCCAACAACGCGATGATAGCCGTCAACCATTGCACTCCAGAAGCTGAAGCATTGAGCTACTGGTCAATCTGCATCACCGTTCCATCTCCCGGCTCAAACCCCGTTTTGAAGCCTTATGTCACTTGCCTGTGTGATTTCCACACTTGATTTGGCTCTCTGGCAGTGGTCTACTGCCCGGTTCATTCCAGACCGCGATGAAAGCCAGAGCCCTGCTTGCGCCGGCGTCAGCCAAGGCGCCGCAACAGCCGGACTTCCAGGGGCATCGCCGAGAGAGGTATCATCCATCGATGAACGAGATCGATACGAAGTTTCTTCCAGAAAACGCCTACCTACCGCTGAAGCCCGGCGAGTCCTACACGCCCATTGTGCCCGCACACTCGCTGCAATCGGAACTTACGCTCCGATCCGTCTTCTGGGGCGTTGTGTTTTGCGTCATCTTCTCAGTCGCGTCGGCCTACTCTGCACTCAAGGTTGGCCAGGGGATGGAGGCTGCCATTCCCATCTCCATTCTCGCTATCGGCCTGGCGCGCGTATACAAGCGGCGCACCACGCTGCTGGAGAATGTCATCATCACCGGCATTGGCGCGGCCTCCGGCAGCGTGGTGGCCGGTGCCGTCTTCACCATTCCCGCGCTCTATATCCTCCATCTCGATCCGCACCCGGTGCAGACCATCTTCATCTGCCTGGCGGGCGGCTGCCTGGGTGTGCTCTTCCTGATTCCGCTGCGCCGCTACTTCGCGCGCGAGATGCACGGCCAACTACCCTTTCCCGAGGCGACGGCCATCACTGAAGTGCTCGTCACCGGCGAACAGGGCGGCTCCCAGGCCAAGTTGCTTCTGCAGGCGACCGCCATCGCCGGCATTTACGACTTCTTTGTCACCACATTTCATGTATGGAAAGAGTATCTCGACCTTCAGTTCGTGCCGGTGATACGCACCCTCGCCGACAAGGGCCGGATGGTTTTCAGCTTCGACGCCATCGGCTTCATCCTTGGACTCGGCTACGTAATGGGCTTGCGCAGTGCCCTGGTCTTTTGTGCGGGCAGCATCCTCACCAGCTTTGTCTTGGTCCCGATGATCTGGTTCATCGGCAGCCACACAGACATTTCTCTCTATCCCGCTATAATCCCCATCTCCAAAATGACCGCCGTGGAGATCTATCGCAACTATGTGCGCTTTATCGGCGTGGGAGCCATCGCTACGGCCGGCATCATCGGCATCCTCAAATCGTTGCGCGTGGTAGCTGGGTCGTTTGGCATCGCGCTACACGCCTTCCGTCATGGCGAAGCGCCGCAAACGGAACGCACCGATCGCGATATTCCAGTCGTTTCCCTCTTGCTCGGCGTCGTCCTCGGAGCTATTTGCGTCGCAATCTTCTTTGGACGCCTTCAGGTCTCCTGGACGGTGTTGGCATTGGGTCTGGCACTCACGCTGCTGTTTTCGTTCTTCTTTACTTCGGTAGCCGCCAACGCCATTGCCACCACGGCCAACAATCCGGCCTCCGGCATGACCATGCTCACCATCATCATCTCCGCAGTCGTGTTGTTGAGCTTTGGCCTTTCCGGAGACACCGGAATGTTTTTCGTAATGGCCATTGCGGGCATGGTATGCACTGCCCTGTGCGTATCGGGCCAGTTCATTACTGACCTGAAGGCTGGCTATTGGCTTGGCTCCACGCCGGCAGCGCAGGAAAAGGTCAAGTTTATCGGCGTCATCGCCGCCGCCATCACCGCCGGCTTGACCATCATTCTGCTCGCCCACGTCTATCAGTTCGGAGAGGCTGCGCCGGGAGACACGCGGCAGATTCTGGCAGCACCGCAGGCTTCCATCATGAAGGCCCTCGTCGTGGGATTCATGAACAACCAGCCGGTCGCCTACATTCTCTTCGGCATCGGCGCCATGGTCACAATCGTCGTGGAGATGCTGGGCAAGTCCTCCATGGTCTTCGCCCTGGGCATCTATCTTCCGCTAGGGCTCACCTCGCCCGTGCTGGCTGGTGGATTGATGTCGCATCTCATCAACAAGCGTTCAGATAAAGTCGGCGGCCACCAGGGCGGCAAGATTCGTGAGCGCGGCGTCATCATTGCCTCCGGGCTCATGGCGGGCGGCGCGCTGGGAGGAGTCCTCGGCGCATCTCTGCGGCTCTTCCCCTGGTATCAGGAGGATCTGATTCGAACCCCGTTCTACTTGAACAACCCAATCTCGCAATCGGTTTCAATACTGCTGTTTGCGGGCCTCTGCTTCTACGTCTGGTTCTATTCCGTCAAGAAGGATAAGGTGTAAATCATGGATCAAGCAGGAAAGTACGTTGCTGACGCCGTTCTCGGCATTGACACGCTCTGGGGCGGTGACGTCATGTGTCCCTCGGGCGTGGGCCGCTTCATTGCCGATAGCTGGTTCTCCAATGAGCCGCTGCCCGCGGCCTACACGCATCCATCGGCCGCGAGAGTGCGGGAGTCCGGCGGCGTCGCAGGCAAAACTGTCGATCGGGAGGCCGTGGAAGAGTATCTGCGTCACGTAGACCTTCCCAAAGCCATCGCCGGAGTTCGCGCTGAAGCAGAAAAGCTCCAGGGGCTGCGCAAGTCCTATCTGAACGGGCTCGCGGTTTCTCTCCATGTCATGTGGGACCTGGCAATGGAAGTTCTCGGCAAGGGTGATCCGGTGCCGTACGCCCGCTCCGTCGAGGCGTCGACCGCGAAGCCGCCTGAACCATCCCGGCCGGAGAAGAAGCGGGAGAGCGTTGCCGAACTGTTAGGCCGCGCCGGCTACTCCGCGTCGAATGCGGGCGGGCTGTTGGAGGCAGTTGATGCCTGGCGCCGCGAGCGCGTCGTCCCCATGGCCTCCGTGCGCGCTCTGGGCGCGGCCGTGATCGCGTATTTTGACAATCTCAGCGCAAAAAACCTGCTGCCCCACCTTCCCTCGGAACTGGCGCCGGTGCCGCGGGCGAACATCGACTTCCTGCCTATCAAGGATGCCTGGTTTTCCGGTTCCATGAATTACCTGGGGCGGGCCCGCAACGCCGACGGCACTCCGCAATACGAAGCCTCCTACGAGATCAATGCTTCATTGCAAATGTCGTATCCGGAGTTTGAACAGCTCGTCAGCCACGAGGTCGTGCCTGGACACGTCACGACCTTTGCCTACCTGCAGAACTTGTACGTGCGCGGAAAGGTCGGCTTCGAGGCTACGGTTCTCACCATGAACACACGCGCCGCCACTCTATTTGAGGGATTGGCCAACAATGCGATTCTCATCGCGCATGGCGTCACGGAAGTAGACCAGTTGCCGGACGAAGACTTGCAGATCGGCGTGCTGTTGGCCCTGCTGCAGGATGATGCCAAGAACCAGTCGTCCTATCTCACTTGGGGCGAAAAAAAACCGCAACCCGAAGTAGCCACCACTCTGCGGCGCGATTTCCTGGTCACGGAAGAACGGGCCGATAAACTCTCTGGCGCCTGGGGACGGCATCCGCTGCTGGGCAGAATGTATCTCCCCGCTTACCGCTCCGGCACAGAGAAGGTTGCTGAACTTCGGCGAACTTACCCTGCTGAGCGAGTACTTCCGGCAATTTACGGGTGCAACGGATTAGTCGACATCCAGACCGTCGATCAAGTCCTGAAAGGCTAGAAGCCATTTGGGCATGTCATGGACGAGGCGCTTCACGCTGAAGCGCCTCGTCACTGGATATTTGCCTGAGTTTCTTGAAAAAATATCAACGCAGTCCCGGCGAAAAGGCGGGGCTGATCTTTCACAGCGATCGCGGCAGCCAATACACCAGCGACGACTTCAACAAGTTGCTCAAAAGCTGTGGCATCAAGCCGTCTATAAGCCGCAAGGGAAACTGCTGGGATAACGCCTGCTCGTAGACCTTATTTGGTTCGCTGAAGGTGGAGCGGCTGCATGGCCAGCGTTTTGAAACCATCCGCAAGGCCAAGGATGAAATCACCGCATGGCCGCTGCTGACTTCTGGCGATTCATCCCAGCGCCTCTCGACGCCGGTAGCCCAAAGGCAAACCGCCAGATCTCCCCGGGTATTACGCACCCACCTTCACGCTTATGCCTGTCGGGTCTACATCACGGCCTCCCGTGCAAGTACTGGGCTTTGCGTCTATGCGCCCGTCTACCCCGCCGTGCCGCCTCTATCTGCTTCCTGTTCGTCAGACCAGCGCTTTGCCTACGGCTTCCTTCAGATTCCGCCTCGCGATGGACACCCTTGGCGTTCAGCTAACACTTCCCTATGCCGGGTGTGTAGAGGACTTCCACCTCCAAGTAAGCGCGCCCTGCCGTGCGCACCAAATCAAAAGCCCGCAGCCGTAGCTGCGGGCCCAACTGAATCACCGGCCTGTCCGCTCAAAAAATCCCAACTGCCAGGAACCTTTAATCCTCACGAAGAGGCTAGCGCTTCTTTGCAGCCTTCGGAGCAGGCTTCTTCACGGCTGGCATGGAGGTCTTAGCAGCGGGCGCCTTAACTTTGGCCGGAGCTTTGGCCGGAGCTTTGACCGGAGCCTTAGCCGCAGGCTTCGTAGCGACCTTTGCGGGAGCTTTTGCAACGGCCCTACCTGTCTTGGCAACCTCAGCAGGAACGGACTTTTTCACCGCCGGCGCAGGTTTGGCCCTTTGCACCACAGCAGCTGGCTTTGCCTTCGCCACAGGCGGCTTGGCTGCCACCTTCGCCGCAGGCGCAGCCTTCGCCTTTCCTTCAGGCTGGGCTTTGGGGGTCGGATGCGGCTTTTCAGCCTTCATGGGCTTTTCCGCTATAGCTTTCGCCACCGGCTTTTCAGCCTTCACCGGAGCGGGAGCACCCTGCGCAGCTTTCTTTGCCAGCGCAGACTTCTTGCCAGAGGGTTTGACGACTGCCGGAACCGGCGCCTCTTCATCCCCATTCAACTCATCCTCGGCAGATTCATCTTCGTCCAGAGCATCCACATCCAGATCGTGCTTGGGATTGCTCAGGCCTAGATCGATTTCATCCTCATCGCCGCCGATGTCGTCCAGGTCATCGTCTCCGTCCACACTCACATCGGCGTCCTCGTCATCATCGAACGCCTCTTCCTTTATCTTTTCTACGCCGCGTTTTACCCGCGGTCGCTTAATTGTCACCTGAGGCGGTGGAGCGGGTGGCGAGTGCGGCTCGAGATAGGCACGCATTTCCTCCGGCGTGGTCAGCCGGCCGTCAATCAGTTCCAGGAACACCGCGCGCACAATCTCATTGTATGCAGGCAGTTCCGGCGTAATCCTCATCTCCTGCATCAGCGCATGCGGAATCCCTTGGCGCGACTCCGGCCATGTCTTCAGGAAATGCTCGTAACGCTCCTTGACCGCTGCGTTCTTGCTCGTGAACCCAAGCCAGAGCACCGCTTCAGGATCGTAGCCGGTAAACAGCTTGTAGCCGGCGGATGCCGTCGCGTTTTCCTTCGCGAGCAGTACCTTCTGGAAGCCCGCCGCGAGCGCGTCCAGGCTGTTCCACTCTTCGACGAACCCAGGCCGCAGCAACGTCTTCTTCAGCGTCGCCAGTTCTTTTGAGGATAGCTTTGCCGTCAGCAACTGCATCTGCGCCGCCGACATGTCGGCATGAACCCCTTGCAAAAGCAACCCTACAGACAGTTCATGCAGCGCCTTCAGCTTTTCCTCGTCAGCCTTCGCCGGTGTCCACGCCGGGAACAGCGCCTTCATCCAGCCCTCGGCCTCCAGCGCCCGCAGCACATTCAGACCATCTTCTTCGTGGCCGATTTGTTCCAGTTCCTGACTGCGCGCATGTTCTGAGAGGAGTTCAATCACTCCCTCGTTCTTGGCGTTTTCGTAGCGGCCTTGCGTCTTCGGGTCCAGCTCCCACCCGAGCCGCGCCCGATACCGCGTCGCACGGATCATCAACGACGGCTCCTCAATAAAGCCGTAGTTAGACACCAGTCGCAAGATCCGTGATTCAATATCGGCTGCCCCGTTCAGCGGATCCATCAGCAACCCGAACGAGCCTTCATTCAGCGAGATAGCCATCGCGTTGACGGTAAAATCGCGCCGCCGCAGGTCTTCCTGAATCGAGGCGGGGTGATAAACCGGCTTGCCCGGCTTGGGATAACTCACGCTGCGGGTGCTGATCACATCCACGCGAACTGTTCCCGGAAAGCACAGGTAAAGGCTTTGAGACGCCTCGTCCTCTCCCCAGACTTTTCCGTCGAGTTTTTCTATTGTTTTCTTAAGCTTAAGTGCGTTTTCATGCACTGATACTTCAAGGTCTCGAACGGCGTGGCCGCTGGTCAGGTCGCGCACCGCGTCGCCAGTCAAAAACAGAATCGTTCCAGCTTGGCGCGCTGCCTCACGCAACTGGCTTAATGCATGTCTCTGATCGGCCGACAGACGATTTTCCAATAGGTAGATGTAGTCGGGCATCCGGGTTCCTGCTTCCGCCGTCTCAAACCGCTTCCAAGTGCTTCATGTTGTTGCTGTTATGGATGAAAACGGTAGAGTGGACAAACCAGTACATTAACACAACTGAGACAGCATTACTAGAGTTTGTTGCACTGAACTCGCAGCTTCTGGGACGCACGTGCGACAATCCTCAGCAATGGCCTCCGTGCGCAAGCCTGTGATCGTACGCAAGTTCTCCAGGGATTGGTGTGCCGGTTACGCTGGCGCCGCCTTCGGCCAGGACGCCGCCGAACTCGAAATTCTGGACCTCTCCGGCAAAGTGCTGCGCATCGCCTGGGACCAGGTCAAGTGGGTCTGCTACGTCCGCGACTTCCCTGCTCCAAACCTGGCCACCGACCAGGCCAACCCGGAGCGGCTCCTCCACAAGCGCTTCTCCGTCCGTCCCCGGGCTGCGGGAATCTGGCTGCGCATGACCCTCGCCGACGGGGAGGAACTCGAAGGTCTCGCCGCCAATGACCGGTCGCTCATCGAGGGCGCCGGCCTGCTGCTCACACCGCCCGACACACGCTCCAATACGCAGCGCATCTACGTGCCCCGCCAAGCCGTCCAGACCCTCGAGGTCGTCAGCCTCATAGGCGTCTCCGCCCACAAACGCGCCGCTGCCGTCGCCCTCGACAAGAATCAGCCGGAACTCTTCCCCGGCGAACCCGGCACCGAGTAGGCTTGCTGCTTCATCCGGCCTGCCGAGGCCGGTTCCAGCAGCCCGGTGTAATACGTGGCCGTCAGTTGCAGCACTCGCTCCTCGATAAAGTGCTCCCGAACCCACATGCGCGCCGCCCGCCCCATGCGCACACGGCGCTCCGGATCCCTCAGCAGTTTCACCACGGCCTCGCTGATTGCCTCCGGATACCCCGGCGGGATCAGCAGCCCCGTTACCTCCGGCACCACGGAGTCGCGCGAGCCTGTGCAAATCGTTGTGATCACAGGGACTTCTGTCGACGCGGCCTCCAACACCACCGTCGGAAATCCCTCCCGCCACGTCGGCAACACCATCACATCCATCGCCCGGTAAAACGCTGCTGTCGCTTCTACATCCACAAAGCCGGTCAGGTGGATCTGCGAATGGCTTTCAATACGCCTGCGCACATCTTCGCCCAGCAAATCGTCCGAGGCGTCGAACCAGCCCACCAGCAGCAAATGGGCCCTCGGCTCAGCCTCCACGATCGTGTCGAAGGCCGCTACCAGTTCCGGCACCCCCTTGTCGCGTGTCAGCCTCCCCACAAAACCCACCACAAGCGCATCCGGTGGCACCCCGAACCGACCCCGCACGTCGCTCGCACCCGGCGAAAACCGCTCCAGGTCCACGCCATTGCTGCTGCCGTTTCCCAGCACCACCATCTTGCTAGCAGGCGCAACGCCCAGCGCAATGGCTTCGGTTCGCAGACTGTTGCTGTTGCAGATCACCACCTGTGCCGAGGCCCCCGCCATTCTCTCCGCCGCCAGCAGAACGCGACGCTTCAACCCGGTAGCAGTCTCCAGCTTCAGCCCACGCAGCATGTAGATGCGCCACGGTATGCCGCACAGCCGAGCCGCCAAAGTCCCCAAAAGTCCAGCCTTGGGCGTGCTGAATTCCACCAGGTCCGGCTTCAGCCTGCGCAGAAGCCGCCAAAGCCTGAACAGCGAAACCAAATCCGCAACCGGCGCAATCGCTCGCCGCATCGGAAGCGCGATCGCCTCGACACCTTCTCGATCCGCCGTTCGATCCAGCAGTTCGCCTGGACTCGAAACCAGCACGACCCGGAAACCCGCCTCCCGCAGCGTGCGCAAGCGCCCTTTCAACACGTGAGAGGCCGCCGGATCGGTAATCCCCACCACAATCAAGGGCCGCTCCGCCGCGCAAACCGGCGAACGAGGGACAGTATCACGCTCCGCGGCAGTCGGCATAGGAGAGCCCCCGACCCGTTTCTTAAGATTCTCCAAGCTCTGGAAGGAGTCAGCGACACTGTACCACTCTCATCCACAAAAGGTAACGTGACCTGCGACACTGTGATCCGGGCCGCTTTAGCCCCAGAATCACCATTCCTGAAGAAAACCTCATGGCAAAGCGTCTCAGGGTCCTGTTGCTGATCCCCCATCTCGGCGGCGGCGGTGCAGAGCAGGTGATCTCCCTGCTGGCCAAGGGCCTGTCACGAGACAAGTACGAACTGCACCTGGGACTCATCACACAATCCAAAGCCTCCGGCGCCACGCCCCCACCCTGGGTCACTGTGCACGCCATCCAAGCCCCCAGGGTCCGTTCCGGAGCCCTTCCTCTGCTCCGCCTGGTCCGGCAGTTAAGACCAGACGTCATCCTCTCTGGGATGGCGCATCTCAACTTTCTCGTTCTCTTGCTGCGCCCCTTCTTCCCGCACTCCACGCGTGTGCTGGTGCGTCAAAACGGAACCGTCTCCTCCGTCCTCGCCGAAAGAGGATTGCCCCGCTATACGCGCCTCTTCTACCGGCTTCTCTACCGGCATGCGGATCGCGTCATATGCCAGTCGCGCGCCATGGCCGCGGATCTGGTCGGTGTGCTTGAGCTCGAAGCCGATAGAATCGCCGTGCTCCCCAATCCCGTGGACCTCGCTGGAATTCGCGACGGAATGCAGGCGGCAAGAAGCGAACCAGCGCACTGGACCGGCCCCGGCCCCCATCTGCTCGCCGTCGGAAGACTCTCGCACGAAAAGGGATTTGATCTGTTGCTTCAAGCGCTTGCTTCCGTGCGCCTCCACTTTCCCCACGCCGATCTGCTCATCGCGGGCGCCGGAGCTGAAGAATCGGATCTCAAAGCCCTCCGCGGCTCACTCGGCCTCCAGACGGCCGTTCGCTTTGCCGGGCATCTCGCCAATCCTTACGCATATTTCCCCGGAGCCACTCTCTTCGTGCTTTCGTCGCGTCACGAGGGAATGCCCAATGCCCTTCTTGAAGCTGTCGCCGCGGGACTGCCCATCGTTGCCCTGCCCTCTTCAGGCGGGGTAGTGGACCTGCTCCGCAACCGTCCCGGCACGTGGCTCGCTCCGGAAATCTCCACCTCCGCCCTGGCCGACTCTCTCCTGGCCGCCTTGCAATATCTTCACCCCGAGCAGCAACTCACCTGCCCCGATTCCTTAACTCAATCCCTCTCAAATCAAACGCCCTCCAGCAATAGATAAAGATCTCCCCAAAAGACTGGATTGCCGCAATTGAAGGCGGCCGTCACTGGCTGTGAAAAAACTCCAATTGCGGCGTTGTTTTGAAAGGGCACGACTTCAGTCGTGCCGTATCTGCCCAAAATCAACGAGGGCTTTAGCCGCTGAGGGATGCTTTTCGGGCTCTTCTTTCAAATCAAGCCCTTTTTCCGTAGCCTGTTTGGCCCCAGCGGGAATGTTTGTCTGGCAAATAGGCTTAATTCAATGATCCCTCGGCTCCGAATCAATACAGCACCACCGCCACGCGATAGGCAGTGAACGAGCCTTCCACGCCTCGCGCACGGCAACTGCCCACAGCGGCGCGCCGATACTGGCCCGAAGCAAGCCGGCCCGTCAGCGCCTGGGGCAGGCGCTCTAGCTCGGAGTCCTGCCAACGCATGATGAATCCGGCCTGCAAACCATTCGAAGAATGCGGCGCTCCTTGGTCTGTCATGCAAGCCGCCCGCGCATCCGACGGATCGCCCAGAATCGAAATGCCGCTCACCCGGATCATCGAAGCCACGCGAGCCTCCACCTGAGCCGCCGAAAGCGATTCCACCACGCGCGTATAGTCCGCGACCGCATACAAAACCCCACGCGTCGCCACCACCGCCACGCCCACCCGGTCCACGTCCGGATTCAGCAGGTTCGTCCGATGCCCCGGCGAATTCATCCACTCGTCGTGAATCATGCCGGCCGAAGGCCCCACAGCCACATTCTCTTCGATCAGTCCAAAGTGAGCGCCCGCCTGGCCGGCGCGTGCGGAAAGATCCAGTTCGCCGTTATAGCGGTGCGCAATCGGCCCCTCGGCGGCCATGCGTCTGCAGTGCTTCAGAGCCGCGGCAGCCAATGCCGGGTCCCATTCCAGCCGCCCTGCCCCCGCATGCATGCGTGCCTGGTTGGCCAGCGCAAATATCTGTTCGGCTGCCGTCGGAATATTTGCCCCATCCCCGTCCTGAGAAAACGCCCGAGGTTGCTCCGCAAACAAGAATGCAGTGAACGCCAAACACAAAAATAGCCTCTGAGTGAAAGATCTCATGCTTGGTTAGACACAGCTTCGCCGCGCGAGTCGCGGTATTCTTGCAGTATCGATGTCTTTTCTCTCCGCAACCACGCGCAGCGCCCTCAGCAATCGTGTCCGCCGCCAGCCGCTGGCCATCGCGGGCGTCGCGCTACTCGCCGGATTCGTGCTCTGCGGCCTCTCCGCGCCCTGGCTCGCACCCCATAATCCGGCCGCTATCGACTTGGTTCACCGCCTCGAAGGCCCTTCCACCACCCACCTCGCCGGAACCGACGAACTAGGCCGCGACACGCTCTCGCGTCTCATGTGGGGCGCGCGCCTCTCGCTCGCAATCTCCGTCAGCGTCGTCGCGGTTTCGCTCGCGCTCGGCCTCGCCATAGGCGGCCTCGCCGGCTATCTCGGCGGATGGATCGACACCGTCCTCACCACCTTCGCCATGAACACATTTCTGGCTCTGCCCGGAATCCTGCTGGCCATCGCCTTCGCCGCTTTCCTCGGCCCGGGCTTCACCAACCTGGTGCTTGCACTCGCCATCGGCGGCTGGGCCGGCTATGCGCGCCTTGTTCGCGCCCAAGTCATGTCCGTGCGCAACCGCGAATACGTCGATGCCGCCCGCGCGCTCGGTGCCAGTGGCCCGCGCATCTTCTTCCGCCACATCCTGCCCAACATCGTCCAGCCGGTCCTCGTACAGGCCGCCATCGGCATGGCCGGCGTCATCCTCGCCGAAGCCACACTTTCATTTCTCGGCCTCGGTATCCCCTCCCCCGCGCCCAGTTGGGGATCGATGCTCAACGACGCCCGCTCGCACCTCTTCGACTCGCCCCACCTGCTCCTCTTCCCCGCCGCCGCCGTAGCCGGCGCAGTCCTCGGCTTCAATTTCCTCGGCGACGCCCTCCGTGACCAACTCGACCCCCGCACCCGCCTGGAACTGGGACTCTAGGGAGACTCTGAATATGTCGATGTTTTGAAAGGGCACGGCTTCAGCCGTGCCGTAATTGCCGCAAAATGAATGCGGGCTTTAGCCCCTGAGGGAATGTTCAACATGAAATGCAGCTCAATCAGAGGCTCCTGAAGAATGAAGATCGGCGTCATCAGCGACACCCACGGCCTTCTCCGCCCTGAAGTTCTCCGCGCCCTCAAAGGCGTCAAGCGCATCCTCCATCTGGGCGATGTAGGCAAGATCTCCATCCTCGAGCAGCTTGAAGCAATCGCCCCCGTCACCGCCATCCGCGGTAACACCGATCGTGAAGGCCCTTGCGCCAAACTCCCTGAAACCGAAGTCGCCCTCATCGCCGAACACTACGTCTACATGCTCCACGACCTGCACACCCTGCATCTCGACCCCGTGGCCGCCAAGTTCGGCGCCGTCTTCTCCGGCCACACCCACGTGCCAAATTTCATCACGAAAAAAGGCGTCCTCTACTTCAATCCCGGTTCCTGCGGCCCTCGCCGATTCGCACTCCCCGTAACCGTCGGCCTTCTGACCGTTGGTAGGGACGGAAATCTGAAAGCCAAAATCGTGCCGCTCGACGTTGCCTGATTACTCCCGCATCCGCGGATTGATCCACCGGTAAACCACATCCGTCAGCAGGTTCACCAACACATACGTCAACCCGATCGACAGCAGGCACCCCTGCACTAGCGCGTAATCGCGATTGGAAATAGCGCTCACCGTCAGCCGCCCCAACCCCGGCCAACTGAAAATCGTCTCCGTCACGATTGCCCCCGCCAGCAGCGCCCCAAATTGCAATCCCACCACGGTCACAATCGGCACCAGCGCATTCGGCAGTGCATGACGGCACACAACCGCGGTCTCACTCAGCCCCTTCGCCCGAGCGGTGCGAATGTAATCCTGCCCCAGTTCCTCCAGCATCGCCGTCCGCACCATCCGTGTCAGAATCGCCGCCAGCGACGCCCCCATCGCCACCGACGGAAGAATCAAATACCGCCAGTCGATCGAGTTCGTGCCGCCCGCGTTCGCCCCCGACACCGGAAGCCATCCCAGGCCAATCGAGAAAACCAGAATCAGCACCGGCCCCAGCGCGATGCCCGGAACCGACAACCCGAAAAGCGAAATCACTGAGAGCAGTTGATCCACCCATCGTCCGCGCCGAACCGCCGCCAGAATGCCCGCAGGCAGCGCCAGCCCCAGCGCAACCGCCAGTGCAACCAGCGTCAGAGCAAGTGTGTATGGGTATCGCTGCGAAATCAGGTGCCCCACCGTATCGTGCATCCGGATCGACGCGCCCAGATCCCCATGAATGACGCCCGTCCAATAGCGGATGTACTGCGTATGCAACGGCAGATCGAGCCCATACTGATGCCGCAGCGCGCCAATATCCGCAGGCGTCGCGCCCTCGCCCAGCATCTGCAAAATCGGATCGCCAGGCACCAGGTGAATCAGCAGAAAAACCAGCGAAACCACCAGCCAGACAACGGGCAGCGTGAGTACCAGGCGAGTGAGAATCTGCTTCATGGGCTGAAGTCAGCTTACAGTCGCAACCGGTCCTTCGTCAGTTTTCCATCCCCTACCGGTAGATCTCCGGAATAAAATTCTGCTCCTGAATCGGCGGCCGCACGTACTTCGACTTGCCCAGCGCCGGCAGTTTCAGCGGCTCCGGCGTCAGGTCCTTATAAGAAATCATCGACAGCAAATGCCGAATCACATTCAGCCGCGCGCACTCCTTGTTCTCCGCGTTCACAACGAACCAAGGCGACTGCTTCGTGTCCGTAATCGCAAACATCTCGTCCTTGGCCCGCGAGTAGTCGGCCCAGTGCTTCCGCGACTCCAGATCCATCGGGCTGATCTTCCATCGCTTGGTCGGTTTATTCATGCGGTCCTGAAAGCGCCGCTCCTGCTCCGCATCGCTCACCGAGAACCAGTACTTCA